>JBCDJM010000126.1:0-19252 GCA_038747755.1 Cyanobacteria bacterium P01_H01_bin.35 | reverse complement strand
TAAGACAATTTTATCATCTTTGCACTTCTTTTAAAATAATTAAGTGGCTATTTAAGTTTTTTGCTGATGGTCAAATATTTGACTTTCCTAAACTTTTTCAGTATGGAATTTTGCCACAACCTATTTAGGATTGCTATATAGGAGTTAATCAACTAAAACAACAAGGAGAATTAATTTCTGCTTTAGTTGATAGGGACTCTGGGAGATTCTGGCAATCTGCATTTTTCTATATTGGTGCTTCGATTCTGTTAGCTGTGACTGTTGCTACTTGGCAGTATATAGAAGATAAAATTCGTCTCTATTCTAGAGAGTGGTTAACTAAATTTTATTTAGATAAATATTTTCAAAATAATTGTTTTTATAAAATCAATACTTTGTATAGAGAAATTGATAATCCAGACCAGCGAATTGCAGAAGATATTGCATCTTTTTGTCATCGTTCTGTGAGTCTATTTAGACAGTTCACCTTAGCAATTATTAACTTAGTTGCATTTGGAATTTTACTTTGGGAAAAATCAAAATTATTGGTTTTGATTTTAGTCATATATTCTCTCGGAGGTATGCTAATTACAACTATAGGTTTTGGTAAAATTTTGATTCCCATTAAAAAAGAACAACTGAAACGAGAGGCAAATTTTCGGTTTAGTTTAGTAAGAATTAGAGAGAATGCTGAATCAATTGCTTTTTATAATGGAGGTAATAGAGAATTTAGCTACATTAAACAGATATTTGCTCCGGTTTTAAGTATTTATAATAAAGTGATTACTTGGGAGAGAAACTTAGATATTTTTCAAAACATATATGGTTATATTACCTGGATGTTACCAGCTTTAATTATTGGTCCGAGAATTTTGGCAGGGGAACCAGGGTTAGAAGTGGGAGCAATACAAGAAGCGAATGGAGCTTTTCAAAAAGTCTTTAGATCCTTGAATATTATTGTTAGGATGTTTGAATTTTTAACCAGTTTTATAGCAGGTATTGAACGTTTAGAAAGTTTTGTCAAAGTTTTAGAAGAACCCAAACAATTATCTGTAGAGGGTAGTAACATAATTGATACTGTTGAAGACTCACGTTTAAGTTTACAGCATCTTACTTTGCAAACTCCTAATTATCAAAGAACTTTAGTTAAAAATGTATCTATAGAATTACAACCGGGAGAAGGAGTATTAATTATGGGGATGAGTGGTGGTGGAAAAAGTTCTATTTTGCGAGCGATCGCTGGTTTATGGAATTCTGGAACGGGAACAATTTACCGACCAAAATTAGAAGAGATTCTTTTTTTACCACAACGTCCTTATCTGATTTTAGGTTCCCTGCGAGATCAATTGTTATATCCACGCACTGACTTAAATATTTCTGATGAAGAAATTTATCAAGTGCTAAAACAAGTTAACTTACCAGAATTAGCAGAAAGATTCAGTGGTTTAGATACTATAGAAGATTGGGATAGTGTTTTGTCTATGAGAGAACAACAGCGGGTAGCTTTTGCTCGTTTATTGTTAACTCAACCTCGTTATGCAATTTTAGATGAAGCAACGAGTGCTTTAGATGTGCAAAACGAACAAAGTCTTTATCAACATTTGCAAACTTTATCAACTACTTATATTAGTGTAGGACACCGACCAACTTTGTTACAATATCACCACCGAGTTTTAGAAGTGCTAGGTGATGAAACTTAGCGAGTGAGTTCTTCAGAAGATTATAAGTTTATATAGTCGGAGAAGTGAGGGAGTAGGGGAGTGGGGGAGTAGGGGAGATTGAATATTGAAGTTGAACTACAAACAAAAACTTTTTGATAAATAATTATCCAGAATGTTTCTTACTTCTTATACCAAATCTCAAAAGTAATGCTATACTTGATAAATACTTCAGTTATCAATTAATTAGTACATATCAAATCATTTATTTGCTAATTTGACCTGATTTAATATTAATTATTGTTATTTTTACTTCTCCCTCACTCCCCCACTCCCTTACTCCCTTACTCCCCAGCTCAACAAAATGTAGAAAAGTTGTTGAGAAATGGTATTACTTCTTCCTTACTCTCAAAAAAACTAATTCCAGATGCTCTAGCAATCTAATTGATAGTTAATCAACTTGATTCGGGGGAGTACCTGGAATTAATTTGTGACTTGACTTTATAGTTATTAATTTTGAGTTACTAAACTATATTTCATCTCGTCCACTACCTCGTTCATTAAAAAATATCCGAACTGGAGTTAAAAACCTTTGGATATTTGAGGTTGAATTATTTGATTGTAAGCTGCAGAACTTGCGAGAGACCATCATAGAAATTATGATGAAAATATCAATAGATAAGTAGAGACTCATGGGATTTTTCCATTGTCCATACAAGGAGTTTCTACTACCTATACAGAGGTTATGCAGTGTCTTCAGGATAAAAGGGGTGATATATTTATCTATGAATTAAAGTGCTTTTTTCGGCCAGAAACTGAATTATCCTGCGGGTAAGCGATCGCTAAGTCTACTTGTTTCAACAAAATTTCTAGAGTAGAGGAATTATCCACAACTAAATCCGCTTTTTGACATTTTTCTTCCAGGGACATCTGATTATTAATTCGAGTATAAGCTTGTTGTTGAGTCAAGGAGTCACGTTTCATTAACCGTTCTATTTGTTGTTGGGGTGTAGAATATATAACCCAAATTTCTGTTACTAAGTCAGTCATCTTAGCTTCAAACAATAATGGTATTACTAATACTACTGTCGAATCTTGAGAAGTAGTTTGATGGGATGTTACTTGTATAAAATTTTTCTGCTCAGGTTCACTATTTTTTACGATAAAATGCTGAATATTCTGCTCAAAGCGATCGCGAACATAAGGGTGAATTTGTTGCTCTAACCAATGTAACTCGTTTTTATCATTAAAAACAATCTCTCCTAACTTTTGCCTATCTAAATTACCATTAGGTAAGACAATTTTTTTACCATAGTGTTCTACTATACCCTCTAAAATTGATGAACCAGATTGTACAGCTTCCCGCGCATAAACATCTGCATCCCAAATAGGACACTGGTAATTTTTACTCAAATAATTAGAGACAGTAGTTTTTCCTGTGCTAATACCCCCAGTTAAGCCAATTAGACGCATAATTTTTAATTCAAAAGTCAAAAACAAGATAAGTATTCAGCCGTCAGCTCTTAGCCATCAGCAAAGAAAAAGATCGTCAACTAATTTTAATTAGTCCTGTACTTTGGCCCAACTATTAGCTGACTGGGCGTTGGTGAATGATTATATGATTTTACAGGTGTCAGGAGTCAGGAGGTAGAAAGGAGTTTTTCGGTGACGACTGCTAGTGCCGCTACGCGGAAGTCAAAATTCAAAATTCATGCATTATTGATTAGTAAGGCTTTTAGGATTTTGTAACGGGTCAGTTATTTCCGCCATTCTGCACTAGGAAGAAATAGGTATAATTAGCACTCTTGTTTTGGCTTAAAATCTAGGGCTAGTTGAATTTCATACCTTATTTCACCAACCCCACTGACTGCTAATAGCTAAACGCTTACAAAACAAGATTTTATCGGCTCAAAACTTTGACTATATAGTAACCTTAGCAAATCATTTCATATTATATTTGTGACATTTTTAAAAGTGAATTGTTATAGTTAGAGATTACTTCTGACTTGTAGGTAGTTCTGCACAGAAGTAGTTATCTATAAATTATGGATTAGAGTAGAAATGAAACCATAGTAATCTCATAATAAATTACCTCTGAGAAGATTAAAAAAATATTCTTGACTAAAAAGTGGTTTTATGATAAGCATTCAGTAAAAAAATATCACAAACCAATGAACTATGCACCCGTTAATAAAATTTACCAGATTCTCATAGCCTTCCCCTTAAGTGGACTTTGGGTATTGGACATTGCTACACTCTTTTCATTAAACAACAGCAAAAATAATGATAGGGTCGGAATAATTTCATGGCCAATATTTTCCGCTCAAACGGCATTAGCTCAATCATCGACTCAACCAATAGTTCCTGAAGCAAACTCAACTAACACAGTAGTAACTCCGGTAAGTCCATCAAATAATTCTTCCCAAACCCGCTTTGATATTACAGGTGGAAAGCGCTCTGAAAATAACACTAATCTTTTTCATAGTTTCACTAGATTTAATTTGGGAAAAAACCAAATTGTTAACTTTATATCTAACCCTAATATAAAAAATATTCTAACTCGTGTTACAGGTGGAGATGCTTCTGTAATTAATGGTTTAATTCAGGTAACAGGGGGAAATTCTAACTTATTTATTATGAACCCTGCTGGTGTTATTTTGGGTAAAAATTCTAGATTAGATATACCTGCATCTTTTGTTGTAACTACTGGTTCAAGTATTGGTTTTGATAATGGTTGGTTTAATGCTACAGGTAAAAATAACTACGATATTTTAACAGGAAATCCCAGTGCTTTTTCTTTCCCCACGACGAATTCGGGAGTAATAATAAATGAAGGTGAATTAAGTGTTGAACCAGGAGAAACTGTAACTTTATTGGGTGGAACAATTATTAATACAGGTAAAATATCTGCTCCTGGTGGTGAAATTACAATCTCTACAGTTCCTGGAGAAAATTTAGTCCGTATTAGTCAAGAAGGGCGTTTATTAAGTTTAGAAATAAAAACTGAAGATGCAAAAAGTTTAAGCACAAATTCTACAGAAGAATTACCAATTTTAAATGCTTTATCTATACCTGAACTTTTAACTGGTAATAGTGAAGTTATGGAAATGGCTACTGGAGTGACGGTTAATGATGATAATCAAGTAGTTTTGACAGGTTCTAATCAGGTAATTCCTACAGATTCAGGTACTACTATTGTCTCTGGTTCCCTGGATATTTCTTCGGCAGAAAATTCGGAATTGTTAAGTACAAGTCGAATCAATATTTTGGGAGAAAAAGTAGGATTATTTGATGCGAAGCTGAATGCTTCTGGTATTTATGGAAGTGGAAATATTAGAATTGGTGGAGATTTTGCAGGTTTAGAAACTGTTCCTAATGCTATTCGTACTTATGTCGATGAAAAAACACGAATATCTGCTACATCTTTTCTAGGTGAGGGAGGTAATGTAGTTATTTCAAGTGCAGAAGAAACGATATTTTTAGGAAAAATAGAAGCTATTGGTCATGTCGGGGAAGAGTCTGTTTCAGGAGAACAAAACTCTAGTGAAAATATAGTAGAAATTTCTAGTCAAGGAACTTTGATTTTTGATGGTACTGTTAATTTAGGTTCTCCACATACTTTGGGAGATTTATCATTGAAGGCTGAAAATATTAATATTGTAGATGGAAATATCGATCTAGAAGATAATACTTTAACTGAAGAAACGGCAACGGAATCTGAAATTCCTGAATCATCAATAGAAGATAATACTTTAACTGAAGAAACAGCAACAGAATCTCAGATTCCTGAATCATTAATAGAAGATAATTTTTTAACTGAAGAAACGGCAACAGAGTCTGAGATTCCTGAATCATTAATAGAAGATAATTTTTTAACTGAAGAAACGGCAATAGAGTCTCAGATTACTAAATCATTAATAAATGATAATCCTTTAACTGGAGAAATAGCAACAGAATCTCAAATTTCTAAATCATCAATAGAAAATATATCAAATACAAATATTAGGATTGAAGCTTCAGATAACATAACTATCAACAATTTATCTGAAGCTGAATTAAACTTTGCAAATACAAGAGGTAAAATCTCGTTTATAGCAGATAGTGACCAAAATAGTTTTGGTTCATTTACGATAGATTTAGAAAATACTATTAATACTCAAGGAGCAGGAATTAGTATTTCTGGAACAACTATAAATACAGGTACTATTAATACAAAAGGAGGAGAACTAAATCTTAGCAGTAGTCAAGGTTTTGTTATGACTAATAACTTATCTACCGCTAACTCAAATACAACATTAGAAAATAATGGAGGAGATATAAATATTGATGCTCAGGGAGATATTATTACAGGAGAAATTAATTCCAGTGGAGACTTAATAGGTGGAAATATTAATATCAATAGTCAAACAGGTAGGATTGAGATTACAACAGTAGGTATAGATTCTAGCTCTGAAAATGGTAGGGCTGGGAATGTTACGATAAATGCTGCTACCGATCTTGATACAGAAAATATTAATGCTAAAGGTAAACAAAGTGGTGGAAATATTGATATTGCATCTGAAAATACTCTCAACCTCCGGGCAATATCAACATCAAGTGACAGCATAGAAACTGGCAATATTTCTATTACCGGAAATGAAATTAACCTTTTAGGTGGGGAAGATAGTGTCAGTAGTAATGGAAAACTTACGCTACAGTCAGCATCAGAAAATCAAAATATTACTCTGGGAGGATTTGAAAATACAGTAGGGGCAAATGGCAATTCGCCCCTACACCTAACAACATCAGACTTAGCAACTTTGGCAGATGGTTTTGCATCTATTACTATCGGGAAATCTGAAAATTCCGGTACTATTACTATATATTCTCCAGAAGACAGCAATAATAATGGAGTGAGATTTCACGATCCGGTGACTATCCAAGCAGAAACAATTACGGGTACAGGTACAATAACCGGAATAGATGATGCCAAAATTACTCTAAATGCTAATCGTGACATTCTGACTGGAGATATTTCTGCACCTGGAGACATTAGTATTACTAGCATTCAAGGAGATATCAAAATTGGAGATGTGATTGCAAATACATCAGAAAATAGTATTGGTAATATTGATATTGTCAGTGGTGGTGCTATAGAAACAGGAAGACTAACTACTACAGGAACAACCGCAGGAGGAAATATTAATCTGGAGGCAGGCGATCGCCTAACTACAGGTAGAATAAATTCCAGCGCTACATTAGGAAATGCTGGGGAAGTTAAATTGAGTGCGGAAAATGATATTGAAGTTATCTCTATACAAGCAGAAGGTGGAAATATTGGAGGTAATGTAGAAATTAGTACGAAGGATAGTCTCAGAGTAACAGGTACTTTTTTCAGTCAAAATCAGAATATTGCTAGCATTTCTAGCGCAGGAGAATTAGCAGGAGGAAATATTGTTATTAGTACAGGAAAAACAGATTTTACCGTAGGAGATGCTACAACCAACGGTTCTGTCGGAGCAATTACAGATGGAAAATTTACTATCTCACCAGATCGCTCTCTACCTAATATATTTGATTTAAAAGAACTGGAAAACTCTCAACCACACAGTAATCACTCGACTGAAACTATCACAGAATCACAGATTCAAGAAAGTCAACTGCAACCAGATACAATAGAGTCTAATAATTCTAACGAAGAAAATCAAACTGATACAGTAATTCAACCAGAATTATCAGAAGCATCAGAAAATCTAGAATTAGTCGAAGTGTCAGACAATATTGAGGTAGAAACAACTCAAATTCCTATTGAGCAAGATAATGAACCATCTTTAAATACAAACCAAGAAGTACAGATAGCATCTCAAGATCCAGAACCAAGTTCTTCAGTTTTAGACAGTTCTGAAATTACTACCTCTGTCACAGAAAATGTAGATAATATCGAATCATCCATAACTTCAGAAGAACAAACTCCTCCTCCATTACTTGTTATAGAAAATCAAAATCAAACCACAGTAGAATTAGAACAAACTGATAATTCTCAACTTATTCCAGAATTATTGGAAAATCAAGAACCAACTATTATTTTAGAAGATACCAACTCTAGTTTAACTGCTTCTATTTCTAATCAAACTGTTGCTATTGAAAATCCTGCTCAAGGTAAATCTTCCCAGAAACCAACTCCAACTATAGTCGTAGAAGAAAATATTACAACTACTGCTTCAGAAATTTCTCCCAAGAATACTTTCGATCAAATTAGCTTAACAGATACTGTATCCCAGATAGAACTAACCAGAAGTAGAGAATTTGCTAGTTATTTAGGAAAAAATATCTCTAAGAGAACTGCCACAGCAGCAAATATCCGCAATACTCTCAGCAGCGTTGCCAAAGTAGGTATCAAACCAGCAATTATATATGTCTCTGCACAACCCAATTATTTAGAACTACAATTATTTTTGCCTGATGGTAAACCAGTTGTTAGAAGTATTCAGAAAAGTAGAGATGAAGTAATTGAGGTTGCCAAAAAATTCACTAACCAAATTAGAACTCCTAGTCAATTAGATTCCCACGATTATTTATCAAATGCTCAAAAATTATATCAATGGTTAATTGCTCCAATAGCTGAAGAATTAGTAGCTAATAATATAAATATGACAATTTTTTCGATGGATAGTGGCTTGAGAACTATTCCAATAGCAGCTTTACACGATGGTAAACAATTCCTAGTAGAAAAATATAGTTTAGGGTTAATTCCTAATTTTACTTTAACAGATACAAGATATGTCGGATTAAATGGTTCTCAAGTTTTGGCAATGGGAGCATCGGAATTTCCCGATCATGCTAATCAGACTCCTCTACCAGCAGTACCTGTAGAACTTCAAACCATTGTAAATAATCTTTGGCAAGGTAAGTCTTTTTTGAATCAAGAATTTACTCTGGAAAATTTGCAGCAACAACGTAGTAAAGAAAAATTTAGAATTATTCATTTAGCTACTCATGGAGAATTTCATCCAGGGAGTGCTGATAATTCTTATATTCAATTTTGGGATACTAAGCTACGGTTAAATCAGTTGCGTCAGTTACGTTTGTATAGTCCCCAAGTTGAATTATTAGTATTGAGTGCTTGTACTACTGCAGTGGGAGACGAAGATGCTGAGTTAGGTTTTGCAGGGTTGGCAGTACAAGCAGGAGTAAAGTCTGCTTTGGCAAGTCTTTGGTACGTTAGTGATACTGGCACATTAGCTTTAATGACTGAGTTTTATCAACATTTGTCAAAAAGACCTATTAAAGCAGAAGCGTTACGAGAAGCTCAATTGGCAATGTTAAGGGGAGACGTGCATTTAGAAAATCGTCATATTCTCCGAAATGGTAATGAACATTTGGCTTTACCATTAGAGTTAGTTAGAGGAGGCAAGAGAGATTTATCTCATCCTTATTATTGGGCAGCATTTACCATGATTGGTTCACCTTGGTAATATGAAGCAGCTCTTAAGGGAAATAAGGAAATTAAAAATCTCACTTTCTTAGGAAAAATTTAGCTTAACTTCTGATTGAAAAAAAGTTTCTACTTTCGAGCAAAAATTCCAGATTTACAACTAGGAATACCGAAGCTTAAAATATATAGCGCTAGGGAGTAGGGAGTAGGGAATAGGGAGTAGGGAATAGTAGATTGTTAAACGGTTCCAGGATTTATAAATGTCCTAAGGTTTTTGCCTAGTGCTATAGAACAAAATTAATACTAAAGTTTATATAGCTCAATTATTAATTACCCTTTTTCTACAGGTAATCGTCACAATTAACTTATATATTTAGAATAGGAATTACAAATGTTAAATACTTTCAATGGTGTCTTAAAAAAATCTGGTTCAGATAATCCATATCTGTTAGCCATGTCTAAGGAAGCAGTTGTTGATGAAATAATTCAACCCAATGAACTTGGTAGAATCCGCTATCGTGGTAGTATATGGAATGCTAAATGTCTCCAAGAAATTACAATTTATCCTGTTGTTTACTAAAGGGCAAAAATATAGACTATCCTAGACAAGTATGTACGATCGGGTCTAGGATATGAAACCAAACGAATTTGCGGAAAGATTAGGAGTTAGTGTAAAAACTTTACAGCGTTGGGATAATTCTGGAAAGTTAAAAGCCAAGCGCACAATATCAAATCACCGCTACTATACCGAAGAGGATTTAGCTGTAGCAAGAGGGTTAAAACCTCAATCTACCAAACGTAAAATAGTAGTTTATTGTCGAGTATCCTCCGCTAAACAAAAAACTGAACTACACGCACCAGAAAGAGGCTATGGCACAATTTTGTTTAGCTAAGGGTTTATGTGTTGATCAGTGGATTTGTGAAATAGGCGGGGGCATGAATTTTAAGCGCCGAGAGTTCTTAAGAATTGTCATAGATGCTATAGATGGTAAGACAGAAAGTATTGTAGTTGCCCACAAAGATAGATTATGTAGATTTGCTTTTGATTTAGTTGAAACATTAGTGAACCGTTCCGGTTGTCAAATCATCGTAGCTAATCAGTCTAATCTAGCGCCACAGCAGGAGTTAGTAGAAGATATGTTGGCTATTATCCACTGTTTTTCATGTCGAATATATGGCTCTAGACACTATGCAAAAGAAAAAGTAAAAGCTATAGCAAATATTATTAACATTCCTAGACAAACCATGCTAACCTTGAGTAAAGTAATTCAATGTTAGCAATGGCCAAGTCTCACGGTTCCTTGAGAGGGATAGAAGCAAAAATTGAATATCATCCTGTCTTTGAGGAACTCGGAGCATTGTATGAATCCTGGAAACGGTCTGCTATCAACTGGATGCAAACTGAGAAGTTGTCAGAATCAGAAGTAGAAAAGCGTCTGATGAAAAGGTTTAACATTCAATGGGCATGGGCTGACTCAATCGCCACCGAAGCCACCCAATGCTTAAGCCAATTAAAAACAGCTAAAACTAACAATATTAATAAACTAGAACTCCAAATTAAAGCCAAAACAACGGCTGCCAAAAAACTCATCACTACCCTAGAAAAAACTTTAAAATCAGCAACAAAAAAGGGTTTCCCGCATATACAAGCTCGAAATAAATTTTTTCATCAATTACTAGGTTTAAAAAGCAAAATTCAGAAAATACAGGGTCTGAAACGAAAATTAAAGAAGTTAAATTCTACAGAACGTTTACATATTTGTTTTGGTTCAAAGAAATTATTTAACGCTCAACATAATTTAGCAGAAAACGGATATAAAACCAGACAGAAATGGGGTGTTGATTGGAGTAAGAAACGCTCAGGCAGGTTTTTCTGCGTGGGAAAATCTCAGGCTGGCGGTGGAACTATGATGAAAGTTTTCCCATTACAAGAGGATGGATTGTATCAACTACAAGTTCAACTACCTAGACCATTACAGGATAAATATGGTCAGAAAATACAGTTAGAGTTTTCTGTTTCAGACAGGAGTGGTAGATATAGAAGCTCAGACTTAGATTATGCCATAAATAGTTTAAAACCTATCACAATTTCTATTTTTCGCAGGGAACATAAACAGGATAATTGGTATGTACATTTAACTACTTATGTACAAGAAACTCCCGTAATTCATACTAGAAAAAATGGTTGTATAGGCATTGATTTTAATGCTAATTTAATTTCAGTTAGTTATGTTAAATGGGATGGTAATATTGAATATTTAGAAGAGCTACCTTACCAATGGAAAAATCAAACTACTGGGCAACGACAAGCAACTATGAGGAATATTGTCGCGACTATTGTCAAATTAGCAGATTTTTTTGAGTGCGCTATTGCTATTGAGTCTTTAGATTTTACCAAGAAAAAATCTAAGATGAGCGAGGAAAGTAAAATTTATAACGAGATGCTTTCCAACTTGTCTACAGGAATGTTTAGAGAAGCTTTAGAGTCATGCTGTAGAAGATTTGGGGTTGAATTAATCAAAGTCAATCCAGCTTTTACTAGCGTGATAGGAATGATTAATTATATGGCTAAATACGGCCTAAATAGTGGTACTGCTGCTGCTTTAGTCGTTGGCCGTAGAGCCTTAAAATTATCAGAAAAAATACCCAAATGTTTGTTGAGACCGGAGGATGTCAACAAACATGATTGGAGTCACTGGAGGCGAGTTGCTAGTTTTATTAAACTGCATCGTATTCGGAGGACTCAACTTTTTCAATGGAGGAAAGCCCTTGAGGGTATCCTCACCCATAGTTTATGGGCGGAACATCAACTTTCTGTGCAAGTACACATTGAAACGGGTGAGCCACGAAATCATTTGCACTCACCGATGGCAAATGTCTAGCTTTGTCTAGTTTTCAAGAAGGTGAAGAGGTTGTGTATGTGGTAGGTAATGATAATATTACTCTGATTGTAGATACTGTTCCTCATAACGATGATAATTATCCTGACCAAAGCCAGAAAAAATCACCTGCTGCCACCCCTTTATTTTTCCTTGGTAATTTCTTACTACTGCTATTAATTTTGTTGTAATTTTCACCAATAATAAGGGAGTAGAGGAGAATAAAAAATCAAGAATAATTAACATTAACTTACCTAAAATCAGCAAAAAAGTTATTCTATATTTACTGAAAAATAAAGATATAAAGCCTTATATTTCAAGATAAAAAAAGTGTTAGGATATTTCCTTATCTTCAATTCCGTTATAGTTTTCCTTGAGGTAATTATCGACTATATAGCAATCCTCCGCATATTCGTGGCAAAAATCTTACTGCTTTTTAGGTATGGAGGGAACAGGGAACAGGGAACAGGTAAGAGTTTCAGTTTTTTTATTTACTTTTTGATTTATCACGACCTATTTAGGATTGCTATATCATGTCCGCTGGTATCGTTTGTGTAAAATTTGGGGAAATATTTACCATATTTAAGGTTTTTCCTTTTCTTCTTTCTTCTTACTTACCTTCTCACTTGCAATACCAATGCTACCGGACATGATATTATCCATTATCCATTATCCATTATCCATTATCCATTATCCATTATCCATTATCCATTATCCATTATCCATTATCCATTATCCATTAATAAACTCCCCACACTTCTCCACCCAATCAGATATAGCAAAATTTTTGAGAAATTGTATTACTCCTCTATAGAACCATTTTCTGCTGGAGCTTCAAACTTATAACCGACTTTCCAAACAGTTGTTATATACTCAAAATCACAGCCAGATTCTCTGATCTTTTTGCGAATTTGACCAACGTGTACATCAGAACACTTTAGGTCCCCCACCCACTCACTATCCCAAACTTTATTGTATAATTCGGAGCGTTTCCAAGCATAACCCGGTTTACTAGCTAGACAAAATAATAAATTAAATTGTATATGAGTTAGAGGAATAATTTTATTCTTAAATTTCACTTCTCTAGTATTAGAATCTATTACTAAATCCCCAAATATGAGTTGCTTTGATTTTTTTTGAGAAGGTATTCTTTGACGCTTCAATATTGCTCTAATACGAACACCAAGTTCTACCAAACCAAATGGTTTTGTGAGATAATCGTCAGCACCTAAGCCAAAACCTTTGACTTTATCCGCTTCATCAACTAAACTGGTCAGCATCAGTACAAACACATCATTATAATTTTGCATTTCCTGACAAAGCCGAAAACCAGTAGTGTCAGGTAAATTAATATCTAAAACCACTAAGTCTGGTTGAAATTCCTTATATTTAACTAAAGCTGTTGCACCATCTTGTGCAGACTCTACTTGATAGTTTTGTTGACTTAAATAGCGATGAACTAAGTTTCTAATTGCTGGGTCATCATCCACCACAAGAATCTTAATAGATACCATATTAAAACTATCCTATTTTTTCCATCCTTACCTTATAAGTTTAACTGCTAGGGTAATTATCGCAAAATTGACCTTTAATTATAAAAAAGTTCCAATTAATATATAACAATATGGTTTGAGTTGTGAGATATTTATTAGATATTTTTAGGGAACTCTTAAGGGGAAACAGAGAACAGAGAAGAAGGAAAAAATGTATCTTATAAGAATCCCGGTAATTAGTTATCATATCCTGCTAGAAGTCAAAATTAAAAAGTCATAAGTCGGAATAAAGTCATAGTAGTCAACAATTAAGCAAGTATTTATGCTTAACATTTTCCTGAGAATTTGACGAATGAGAAAGTTAAATAGGGTTTGCTGAGTAAATCTCAAAGGATTGACAGATAAAGGTATTAGCCTTTTTGAGTCTGAAATACCTGGGTTTTCAGCCCTTGAGCCTCAAAAACTTACTATATTGGGGTGATGCGAGGCAGAAAAATCACTATTGCTATACTTTCTGACTACCTTCTGTATAACTCCTATTTTTCCTGATTCTTAACTACTCCCTACTCCCTACTTCCTACTCCCTCTTTTCCAAAAAGGTCTAGAGTATAAATACTTACTAAACTATTGCTTTTAAGTAACTTTTGACTTCCGTAGCGCTATATCTCTCCCTAATATCCTTCAAACGTCAAATCCTGGAGACTTGGTGACTGCAACCTCAGCCATCAAACCCCCAGGATTTGAAACACAACTTAAAACTATAGTCTCTCCTGATAAGGCAATATTAATTAATTAAGCATTATTTATTCAGCAGCAGTAGCTAACTCTGTACTACCATTGCTGCGCTTTCTTGTTAAGGTATTAAACAGTAACACACCGATCGCCTTAACTAGATTACCCTCTAATTCATTGAACATTTTCATGTTCATGCCAAAAGCAGCGTTCGCCTCATCTACCATTCTATCTGCTGTTGCTTGATCGATGGGTAAATCATTCATCGCCTGACGATAGTTATTCTTGAATGCTTTCTCATCTGGAATTTCTGGGAATTCATAGAAAGCGGTACCTTTTCCATCAGTTAGATTCATACCTGTCTGAGCAATTTTCTTGAGAATTTGACCGCCAGACAAATCCCCTAAGTAACGAGTATAGGAGTGAGCTACTAACAATTCTGGTTCTTTTTCAGAGATTTCCCTAATTCTCTGTACATAAGCTTCACCTGCAGGAGAGGGAGCCACTTGCTCGCGCCAACCATTACCATAATAAAATTTTAGGTCTTGTTCTAAGCTTTGCTTACGGTTGAGTTCTGAAAAGTAAACCTTGGAAACGATTGGATGTTCCTGGTGGCGTTGCATCTCTTCTTCCATTGCGGAATAGACAAAGTAAAGATTCTTAACTAAACTCCGGTAGGAAGTCTTTTCTACAATTCCTTTTAAAAAACACTTGACAAAACCTACATTTTCTGCGTTTGTATGAGCTTTTTTGGTTCCTTCACGCAATTGAGTTGCTAAGTTTACACTCATGTTAAATTTCCTTACTGATACTAAACTATAGAATTGGCCGTATAAATTCCTACACAAACTTAGAAATTAAATTGCCTACTTGAATACCTTAAAATGAATAGATGAAAATTTACGTTAAGAATAATTAAGAAGTAACCATTAACCAAATTATGGATTATCTCTAATACCATTGTACATTGAATTTGCATCTGTGAATCATCAGCAATTTACTTGGATAAGAGGGTCTTAAGTGTGAACTTTTGTATTAAAAATTGTTACTTTGATTATATAGTATGTATTTAGGCCAAAATCAAATTATTAAATTTTCATTAAAAAATTTAGCTTTTGCGATCTAATAATATCCACTTCGTTTGCAGAGCATGACAAATCGAAAAGCTGTTTCAAAGCAAAATAATCAATAATCTTAGATAATTATGGAATTGCGCGGTATCTGGTTGACAAATGTTGATAGTAAAATTCTCTATTCTAGAGACAAAATTGCTGAAGCAATGAATTTTCTTGTAGAAACGGGGTTTAATGTTGTATTTCCTGTGGTTTGGAATAAAGCATTTACTCTCTACCCTAGTCAACTAATGGGAATAACTTTCGGTCGCGAGATAGACCCTCTATACCAGGGTCGTGACCCCTTAGCAGAAGTCATTACAGAAGCAAAGCGAGTGGGTTTGAAAGTTGTTCCTTGGTTTGAATATGGGTTTGTCAGTTCTTACAAACAAAATGGAGGGTTGCTCCTAAGCAAAAAACCAGAATGGAGAGCTATAGACTGTAGAGGGAATTTATTGGTAAAAAATGGTTTTGAGTGGATGAATGCTTTGGATGAGGAAGTGCAGAATTTTTTGCTTGATTTGGTTTTGGAAGTTGTGAGAAATTATGACATTGATGGTATTCAGGGAGATGACCGAATGCCAGCATTTCCCTCAGAGGGTGGTTATGATGCGAAAACTATAGCGCGTTATTGTCAGGAGTTTTCTTGTTATCCTCCCCAAAATCATAAACATCACAAGTGGTTAAAATGGCGTGCAGATATTTTGACAAATTTTTTGGCTCGTTTATACAGAGAAGTTAAAGCAGTTAAACCTAATCTTTTGGTTTCAATGGCACCTAGTTTTTATAAGTGGAGTTTCAATGAATATCTGCAAGACTATCCCACTTGGATAAACCGAGAAATTGTCGATATTATTCATCCTCAACTTTATCGTCGTGATTTTTCTAGTTACAAAACTATTGCGCAACAGTTAGTAAAGCAACAGTTGACTAGAAGCCATTTGAGCAAAGTATTTCCTGGAATTTTAATCAAAGTCGGCTCTTATCGTATTAGTGTGGATTATTTGTTGGAAGCGATCGCCTATAACCGTTCTTTAGGTATTAATGGAGAGGTGTTATTTTTCTATGAAGGTTTGCGAGAGAATAATGATGAGTTAGCTAAAGTATTGAGAAAAGAAGTTTATTCCAAAGTCAGGGAATAGGGAATAGGGAATAGGGAATAGGGGGTAAAAATTGTTGATTTTATGTCTTTAATTAATTTAATTAAAAATTTTACAAGAGGTCTATAATAGAAGTCACATACCGAAAAATCAAGGCATAAAGCCTTCTATTTCAAGAGAAAAGTGCTAATATATTTCCTTATATTCAATTCCGTTACAGTTTTCCTATCCATTAATGAATGTGAGTTTTCTGGTGACAAAACTATTGCGTAATAGTTATACTAAATACAATCACTATAATTATAACAGGATTGACGCAAAAATCAGGTTTATTGACAAATATTGACTGAAAGTTAGTTGAGCAAAGTATTTCCAGGAATTATAATCAAGAAAAGATGTATTTTCAGTAAACTTGCCTTGCATAATTTTTTGACTAGACATCGACTGTCTATGTAGAGGCTTTTACCTTTAATGTCTAGAGTGATGGATAGTGATGGATGAAAAACTCAAACAACTACTACAACAAATTAACTCTGCTACTGAAAGCTCGAAAATTCAGCAGACAATGGGGAGTTTATTGGCCTTGACTTCTCGGTTATCTGGTATTCGTCAAGATGCTCACCCGAATTATTTGGAGGCACTCAATACTACTTTATTGGATGTGAGGAAAAATTTGGGGCAGTTTCTTGCTAGTGCCGATATTAACAGGGTTTCTGCTTCGACATTGCGGGAACATTATGTTAGGTGGGTGAATGGGTTTCTCAAGTATGACATTCTGGACTTATATCGTTCTCATCGTCAAGACCTTAGTTTGAATGTCGCGCAACCAGAAAGGGATGAGGCAGAATGGTTGGAAAGTTTATCTGAGGATGGTTTCAATAATCAGATTTTTGATTCATTGGATAGTTTACTCCAACAGGAAGAAAATCAAATGACTCAAAATAAAGGTTTAATTTTGGAGTTGTATATTGAGTCAGATCCAGAAGGAAAGTTGAGTGGCTGTCATCCCCAAAATTATCCTAACTGTAATGCTAAGGCAATAGTGGAATATTTTTATTTGAGCGATCGCGCTGAAAAAATTACTGTTAAAGAGGATTGGGTTATTGCTAAAAATAAGAGGGAGTTAAGTATTAAAAAAAGTACAAAAAGGATTACTTTAGCTGCTGCGGAGCCGAAAAAAACTTGGCAAGGTTTTGCTAAAAAACAGGGGATTAATTATCAAACTCTGAAGGCTCATTGGCAACGAAAATGTTTGCCTTTGTTAAGGGAAATTGTTAGGGATATTGAGAATAATTTGGATTATTACAGTCAACTTTTATTGATAGAAAGACCTAACTCCCTAGCCCCCTTACCTGCAAGGAAAGGGGGAAAATGTTCTCAAGATTAAATAGTGTATTTGATTTACAAATGAATAATTACTCCCCATTCTCCTAGTAGGAGAGGGGTTGGGGGAGAGGTCATTTCAGTTATTCGTATATCTGGCTGAATCATAGAGATTTAAATACTGAAGTTTACTTTTTTCACCTCCTTCAACAGGGAAGCTTGAGACATTATTTTTTTGTCAACATTTTTGAGGATAAATTTACCATGAATAATCACACAAAATTACGTCCTGTTATTATATCTTTGGATACTAATATACATCAAAAAGCATCGGCTTTAGCTGCTCAACAATCTTATTCAGAAATTGCCAAACAAGTGTACTTAAATATTTTGGCGGTTGCTGCTGTTTCTCATTTGCTGAAGTGGTTAGAATTTGAGACAAATTTAGAGCAGACATCTAGTTTTAATCCGTTTCTGACTGGGTTGTTTAATGCCACAGATTTGATAGTAGAAAATCAGCAGTTATTTTGCGTACCTATTTTGCCTGGAGTAACAGAATTTTTTTGGATTTCAGATGTGGCTGAAAATTTTATTGGTTATGTGGCAGTACAATTTCAACAGAGTTTAGATAAAGTGGAGATTTTGGGATTTTATCCGGCAGTCGCCGAGGATAATTTACCAGAAAAAATATCTGTTGAAGATTTGCAACCTCTGGATAATTTATTTGAGTTTTTGGAGAAAAATAAACGGGAAGTTTTACCCCAGAATGCTTTAGTAAGTTTAGCTAATTGGTTTGCTGGAATTTTTGAGGAAATTTGGTTGCCTCCTGAAGCAGTTTTTACTCCTAAATTAGGATTTGCTAAAAGTAGTTCTGTTGATACGGTTAAGAGAGCGAAAGTTATAGATTTTGGTTTACTTTTAAATCGGCAAAAAGTGGCTTTAGTTGTTACTATTCAACCGGAAGTTGATGGGGAAGTTGGGGTATTAGTGCAAGTTCATCCTATTGATGAACAAGAATTTTTGCCTCCTGGTTTAAGGTTAAAAATTGAATTAGAATCAGATAGTGAGAAAGTAGAAGCTAGGGCAGCCGACCAATTAATTCAGTTGGAGTTTAGCGAAATTCCTGGTAAATGTTTTTCTGTAAAAGTCATTTTAGATGATGCAGAAATAGTTGAGAATTTTGTAGTTTAAGGAAGGAGAAAGAAAGTTAGCAATTTGTAGGTTGGGTTGACGCAAGAAACCCAACATCATATAAAATTAACTTGTTTTGGAGCAGACTTTGTAGGTTAGCTTGAGGTAGGAAACCCAACAATAATCAAGAAGTTTTGTTGGGTTTCGCTACCGCTTAACCCAACCTACTAATTTCTTTCAAATATCAAAGTAGTTTACTAATACCCAAAAAAACAATGGAAAACCAAATAACAATCTACCTCCACTCCGGCAACTTTCAACAAGGCTTCAATTCCATAATTATCCAACTCAATCAAACTCAAAAAATTACCATAACCTTACCAGCAGCACCCATAATTCCTCACCTATACAAAGACTGGCAACAACAATAT
>JBCDJM010000125.1:0-19287 GCA_038747755.1 Cyanobacteria bacterium P01_H01_bin.35 | reverse complement strand
TCCTAAATGATTTATGAAAAGTAGCCATACATGAAAATTTTGGGAAAATCAAAGGTTTGACGATGTGTAACCAGCTCAAACAAATATTTGATTAGAGTATACCATTTATAGCTTTTCACGAATATGCGGAGGATTGCTATAATTGTTTCAATCCTGATTTGGCTCAATATTGTCAAATTTTTGCCAACTTACATAGTAGTATATTGAACCAAAGAATATATAGCTATTGGCGAAAGGAAAATCAAAGTTGTGAACAATGTTTATACAAACTAGGTTTTGACTGTATTGACATTCCTACAACAGAAAAACAGAGTGTCGATAAAAAGTTAATAGCTGACTGCGAAAGAGAACTTTCTTCGACTGTATCTGCTGACATTCTAATTTTAATTAGTGGAGATGGAGACTATAAAAATCTTGTTCGTAAATGGAAATATCAAGGTAAACAAGTATTCATTTTTGCCAACTCAAAGAATGCCAATCAAAAATTACTTGATCTTGCTAACGAATATTATTTTGTAGACCAAAAATTACCAGAATTATTTGAAGTACAAACCAAAATCATGCAACTAGCATAATTAGTATTTACCTTTTAATTTTGGGAAATTTGTAAATCAACTTGAAAGGGATTATGATTCCATAAAATATAGGATTTGGTTCTTTTCAGTAGAACAATAGTCGTGATAATAGTCTTTATCCCCCCCCGTTGAGAAAAGGGGAAATGTTCTTAGATAAAGTCTAGGGATAGAAACCCAGTTTGTCTGCTAATTTTACAGAAAGAAACAAACTGGGTTTCCCACAAAATTTAGGAGATTGTGATGTTTATAATTTCAATTTATTCAGCAATATTAAGTCAAGGTTAGTGGAGAAAGTTCAAAATTTAGTTGATATAATTTTATAAAAGATGTCAGAGTATACCTAATATGACTATCAATAATAACCAAGAAAGAATTAACAAATCTTTGAACCTTTTGGCTCAGGGTTTATATCGTTATATTGAACAACAAATGAAGGAAGTTTATCCTGATAATTGGCTACAAGAAGCTAAATCTATTTTAAAAGATCAACAAGCAGCAAGAAAACGTAACTTCCAAAAAATTTTCCCTCAAGATGTTTCTCTGCAACTTAAGCTAATCATAAAACAGTGGGATGAAGTCTTCAAAAATAAGTTAAGTAAAGCCCAAATTGCCATAGTAGAAGAACTAATAGAAATCCGTAATAACTGTGCCCATCAATCTTCATTTTCTACAGATGATACTTATGAAGCACTTTACTTAATTGCTAAATTTATTAAAGCTATTGATGCGCCAGAAGCACAAGAATTAGAAAAGGAAAAACAAGTAGTTTCTCGACTTCTCTATCAAGAACAATTTCGCCATGAAGTTCGCCAGAATATTTCTCCAGAAAAAGAGAAAAGTATTAGAGATAGATTAGAAACAATACTGGAAAAAATACCATTTCGAGATGCTTCTCTTTTACAAGATGCTTTGATTCACTCTACATATCTCCAAGAAAATTTGAACAAAGCAAAAGAAGTCAATGAATATTCTGATCGTCTAGAATTTCTTGGTCATAAATTGCTATATTTTTTAAGTGCAGAGTATCTTTACCATCATTATCAAAACAAAAGTAAATCTGAACTAGAACGCTTACATTTGATTTTGGGAAAAGATCGACATATAGCCAGATTTGCCAGAGATTTAAACATCGAAAAATATATATTACTTGGCAAGATTGAAGAGGCAAAACCAGGAGATGAAAAGGATTTATTACTTAGTCAAATTTTTATATCAGTTATGGGAGCTTATTATATGGATTCTGGCGTTGAAGCCGTTCGTAATTTTCTAGAACCGATGTTTATTAATACTCTAGAAAATCCTATTGATTTAGAGGCGGAAAATCAGGAAATTAAAAGAGAAAACTATAATTCTAAAATAGAAAATTCTAATCCCAAAAATTATTTTCAAGAGTGGGTACAGAAAAAAGGAAAATCTACAGATGTGCCTAGATATAAAACTGAAAAATGTGGTGGTTCTGACCATCAACCTATTTTTTTTTCTGAAGTATTTGTGGCTGATATAAAGTATGGTGAAGGTGAAGGTAGTAGTAAAAAAGATGCAGAAAAACGTGCTGCTGAAAATGCACTATCTAAATTGAGACAAGAAGGATTAATATAGATAAATATCAATAAATTTAAAATTGGCAAATGATAGATAAATTACCAGAATTTAAAAATCCAGAACTACTCAAACAAGCTCTAACTCACCGCTCCTATTTAAACGAAAATTCTGGAGATGAAGAAGACAACGAAAGTTTAGAATTTCTCGGCGATGCTGTACTAGGTTTCTTAGTAGGAGAACTACTCTATAGAAGATACAAAGAAGAACACGATTTAAAACCTAAAGAACTTACTCGCCTTCGTTCACTTTTAGTAGATGAAAAACAATTAGCAAAATTCGCAGTTCAATTAGGAATTGGTGAAAAAATGCGCTTAGGTAAAGGTGCTGAAAAAGATGGCGGTAGACAAAATCCAGCTTTACTTAGTGATACTTTAGAAGCAATAATTGGAGCCTATTTTCTTGACTCAAATTTGACGAAAGTTAGACCTTTTGTCAAGAGACTTTTTCAACCTGTTGCAGATGATATAATTTTTCCTGATTCTGAGGATAATTCACCACCTAATGATTTAGTAGATACTAAGGGTAAATTTCAACAGTGGGCATTGGAAAAATTTAGAGAAAATCCTAAATATGAATCTAATGATGGGGAGGGTCCCGACCATGCTAAAATATTCACTGCTGAAGTTAGAGTTAGGGGAAAGTTATATGGTGTTGGTAAAGGGCATCGTAAACAAGAAGCTGAAAAACGGGCAGCGGAAAAAGCTCTCAAAAAAGTAGGATTAATTTGAGGAATAAGGAAGAAGTAATTAAGCTTTTTTCTATTCTCCGAAACCTTATAGTAAGGAAATTTTGATTTGAAAAAAAGCTGATGAAAAAAACTGTAGGGGTTTGCTCTCTAAACCCAAGTAAAAATCGGATTTGGAGACCAAACCTTTACGATAAAATATTACAACCTATTTAAGATTGCTATATCTGAATACTAATGGCTATGATAATTTTTGACTTTTAAATTTTGACTAAAAATAACCAAGTCAACATGGATAATTAATAATTAATAATTACCTTTTGTTAAAACCGAGAGATAGAAATCAAGTACGGAAATCTCCTAACACTTTTTTCTTCCAACTCAAAAAGCTGATAATTGATAACTGATATTAGCTCTGTCGATCTAGTAGGTACTAATAACTGAAAAAGCTGATAACTGATAACTGATAACTGATAACTGAAAAAGCTGATAACTGAAATGGATCGCCCACGCTCCCGCAAAGAACTATATGCTCGTATTCGCGAAATAGGCCGCGAAGAATTTATCTTGGAAGAGATGGTTCGCTATGGGTTTTGGCCCGAAGGTGAACAAATGCCCCAAGATCCTGCCGATGAAATTCAGCGTCGTGGGGAACTAGAACAACAACTCCGAAAACTTCGCCAAGAAAATTCCCGCCTTTCCAGTCAAAAGAAACTGCGTCAAGAAGCTTACAAACAAAGATTAGCTGAGTCCCGTCGTAAACAACAGGAAACTAAAGAACGTCGGGAGCGAGAAAGACAAGAACGCGCTGAAGCCTGGCAAGAACAAAAAGAACATGACATTATTTATCTAGGGGAAGGGGTATCTGGAGGACTTAATAATATTGATGGGAATATTTCCCGTCTCGAAAATAACAACCTCCCTATCCTTAATACTGCTCAAGATATAGCTACTGCTATGGATATTACCGTCGGAGAGCTTCGGTTTCTGGCATTTTCCCGCCCTACTTCTACAGTTTCCCACTACATCCGATTCAAAATTCCTAAAAAAACAGGGGGAGAAAGACAAATATCTGCTCCGATGCCACGTTTGAAAAATGTTCAAACCTGGATACTTGATAATATTCTCTGTAATATTCCGCTCCATGAATCAGCTCACGGTTTTCGCGCCGGACATTCTATCCTGACTAATGCTGAACCTCATGTTGCTGCAGATGTGATTATCAATTTTGACTTGAAAAATTTTTTCCCTTCTATTTCTTACAAGCGAGTCAAAGGGTTATTTTTTTCATTAGGTTATTCTGAAGCTGCTGCTACTATTTTTGCCCTGCTCTGCACCGAAACAGATGTGGCAGAAGTAGAGTTAGATGGACAAACTTATTATGTAGCTCAGAGCGATACGGCTGACGCCACGCTCCGCGTTTCATGTCGCGCAGCGAAACGCCACCTACCTCAAGGTTCTCCTGCTAGTCCGGCAATTACTAATATAATGTGTCGTCGCTTGGATAAACGTCTGAGTGAAATGGCAGCGGAACTTGGTTTTGTTTATACTCGTTATGCTGATGATTTAACTTTTTCTGGTTCGGGAGATAGTCTGCGACATATTTGCAATATTTTCAGACGTACTGAGTCTATTGTCAGCCATGAAGGGTTTACGGTGAATGAGGAAAAGACGAGAATTATTCGGCGCAAGTCCAGTCAACTTGAGGTTACTGGTGTTGTGGTGAATGAATTTCCGACTATTTCTCGGAAAGAGTTGAAGAAGTTTCGGGCAACTTTGTATCAGATAGAAAAAGACGGACCCCAAGGGAAGAGATGGGGTAATAGTGATGATGTGATAGCTGCAATAGAGGGTTTTGCTAATTTTGTAGCGATGGTAAACCCAGAAAAAGGTCGGGAGTTAGTGACGCGGGTGAAGGGAATTAAACAAAAATATGGTAGGACAAGTCAGGGGGTGAGGGAGCGGGGGAGGAGAGGAGGGGGGGAGAAGTAAATGTAAGAATAATTCATACCACTTTGAAAAAAGAATACTACAAAAAGGTACATTTTAATCGGATATACTTAAAAATAGCTGCTCCAATTATTTTTAAATATATATCTGATTGAGCAGTAAAATTTACTATTTTTATTTCTTACCTTTTTCCTACTTCCTTACCCCTTTTTCCTTAATTATTATGAATCAAACAGTAGAAAAAATACTTTGGAATATTTACGATCTAGAGGTATTTACCCAAAATGAATCAAATATATACGAAATTATTGATGGAGAATTATTTGTGACCAAAGCACCCCACCGCCGACACCAACAAATTGCTGGGAAAATTTTTCGGCAACTTGATATTTGGTCATAATCTAATAATTTAGGAGAAACTATTATTGCTCCTGGTATTATTTTTTCTGAATCAGATAATGTTTGCCCAGATGTAGTTTGGGTGAGCAAAGAAAGACTACATCAAATTGAAGATGAAGCAGGTCATCTCACAGATGCACCAGAGTTAATAATAGAGGTATTATCTCCTGGCAAAAATAATGAGCGTCGAGACAAGGAAGCAAAATTAAAGTTATATTCCGTGCAGGGAGTAAGAGAGTATTGGATAGTTAATCGTTTTACTAAACAAGTAGAAGTTTATCGGCGAGAAAATGCTAGATTAATTTTAGTGGCGACTCTATTGGATGAGGATGAAATAACTTCTCCTTTATTACCGAATTTTTGTTGTTCTATTAGTCGTTTTTTTCCAGATTAAAAATATGTATAATTAATTTTGCATAACTCCTTAAGACTGATACTAGCAAAGTTAATTTTCTAAAATCTAAAAACCCAGACGTTATAGTTATGACTCTACAAGAAGGTACTACAACACAAGCAGTATTAGAAAAAGCAACTACAACACAAGCAGCATTTCTACTTAACATTTCCACAGGTAGATTACGAACACTACTGAATGAAGGTCGTGTTCGAGATGCTTATAAAGATGGGAGACGTTGGATGATTCCATTAAACAAACGGGGAATGCCAGAAATTACACCAGGTCGCCGTGGTCCTGAAGGTACTTGGAATAAAAATAGGCGTACAGCCAATACTTTTGTTCATGTTCTACGAAAGACTATAGATTACAACCGAGATAATGGAACTTCTTATCCAGCAGTTGCTGTGAAAGTAGGAGATAAAAAAGATTATTGCCACGCTCTGAAAATTAAAGGCGATTGCCAAATCGTTTATCAACCTCATCAACCTAATAGTAGTCAAGCTGGAGGTGCCCGTTTGTGGATTGAAGTAGAACCGGAAAATATAGTAGAGCGAGTATACTTCAGTGATGGAGACTATGGTCCGCCACCGGAAGTAGTTCAGCAGCGAGCAAAAAATAAAAAGAATAAATTAAAGAGTCAAAAGAAAAAGTCAAAAATTCAAGGAAATAGGAAGTAGTGATACTTAGATATTTTCTGGTAGGAAAAATTTGTCAAAGTTAGTCTAGATAATGAAACTATGTCGATGCCTTAAAAATGGCTAGAACTGATGCTTATTTAGACTTGATATCTTTATTAATTCATCTAAATGTTCGGACGTATTCCCACACTCCCCATACTCCCCACACTTCCTTGAAGCACCACCTAACTCCCTGTTTCTTTTGACTCTTAACTATCCCTAATCCCTACTCCCTACCTTCAGAAAAAGACTTATTCAGCAAACCCTAATTACAGGAATGACTGTTTATATCCGGTTTATAAATGGGAAATTATGCATTGAGGAAGATTTGACAGAATATGGAATTGCTACAGATTTTGTAGCTGCTGGAGTTCTCAAAGAAGATATTGTTTTAGCTTTTCACGAACCAACAATGGAAAAATACACAGACGCTACATCTTAATTTCATGGCTAAATATAATCTCTAGTTATCTGAAAAATTACTCACAGATAATACAAATAAACCTCTAATTTCCCATTCATATTTGGAAAAATAACAACTCTAAATCTTTTTCGACTTACTAATTTTCTTCAAGGTAGAAGCTCGACTCGCTAACCTGATTAATTTATAAGGAGATGTGTGATTACCAACAGTAATTCGAGAAATACGGAACTGATTTTTCAAGTAATTGACTCTGAGGAAATTATCATCATAAACAAACCCAGTTAAATGATATTTAGGTAACTTTCTCTCGACTCTTTTATTAATAGCACCGAAGGGATAAGCAATATGAGCAGCAACAATTTTATTCTTATCTAAATCATTAGTACATTTCCTCAAAGCCAACTTTGCCAAATACAGTTCTACATCTAATTCTTTTGAGCTAAGTTTAGTCAATTTTTTATGAGTAAATCCATGAGATTGAATATCATAAAAATCTTTTTGATATCCTTCTCTTAAATCTTGACAACTAAGATGTGGTAAATCTTTGCCATTATTAAATCCTAGAGTTTTAGGATTAATAAACAACACAAATTTTACCTTTTCACCATATTTTTCTTCCACCCGTTCTAAGATGGGGATTCCATTTTTATGCACTCCCTTATACCCATCATCAAAAGTCAACATTACAGGTTTTTGACCTATATGTTCAGTCGGTCTAGGTTGAGATTTATTAATAAAATAGATAAACAAATTTTGAGAGGATAAAAACCAGTAATTTTTCTGTACTAAATAGTCTATAAACTTCTCTAAATCCTGTTTAGTATAATCCATATCCGACAAACGGCGATATGGAGGTAAATCAGCTTTATTCTGTAAATCAATAATGTCATGGAAACCAAAAATCGGAATTTTTACAGTAGGATATTTAACAGTTGCACCAGTCAAACCTAAAGTTACGATAAATATTAATGAAAGGTATACAAGTTTACCTACCCACTTACCTAGAAACTTAATCAAAAAAAATTCTTTGTAAAATTCTATAATAGTTAGTTTTAACTTCTCTATAATAGATAAGAGGAGTTGAGTAGCCTTCGTAGTAAGTACCCAAATCAAATTTTCAATCCATTTTTGATTAATCATATCTCTTCCTATATTCAATCCAAAACCTATAAATTCTGGACAGGTAGAGACGATAATATCACTATTTTTTCCTGACGAATCTAAAAATTTAGATAATTTTTAGTCTAATGGTTTTGTACCGTTGATTTTTCGTGATGATAAGTTTCTACTTAAAGCTATAGTTTGACTAAAAAATAAGGTCTCAAGTCTCTCTAACCCTTTGAAGGGGATGAAAAAAATAAACTTTACACTTCAAGGAAATAACTCTTAGCTAGAGGTACTGATAACTTAACTGAAAAGTTAGATTACTTTGCTGAATTGATTTAATATTAGGTGGAATTTAACTTATAGATATAGATATAAATAGATTTGTGTAATATCTGTATTATGATAAGTTAAGGATAGTTAAGCAGATGTCTAGTAGGAGGTGAGTCCCATGTTTAAGCAACAGAATCACAACCTCAAGGTTGTTAAACTGACAGAAGGAATCTTTGTTTATACTCAACTCAAAAGTGCTTATATTCCTGCACTGCGTTCTGGATTTGCAGGATATCCAGTTAATCCTCGTTGGAGTGGGGTAAAATATTCGGCCTGGAAAACAGGAATACAATGGCGAAAAGCTTTGGTGAATGGAGAAATGGTAGTACGTTCTACTGACTCAATATTGGTGTCTGTCAATCAAGTTCCAGACTCAGAAGAAGATTCTTATGCTGTACAGGGGAGCTACCAAAATTCATTCTTAGATAACTTACTTAGGCGACAACAATTGACAGTTTAACTGTTTTGTGCATTTATCTAGAATAACTGATTTAATGGTTTTGTAATTTAGCGAACTATTATTGAAGTAATCTCTGTCTAAGTAGGTGAGCATAAATAAACGCAACAAGTATAGGGCGGGTTTAATGGACTACATCACTAATTTTTCAAGCCTTTCGACTAAACCCGCCCCTACAAATTGTTTAACATTTAATTAGACATACCTATATTATTAAGTACAGGACTTACGCAGAGGTACTATGTATAGAGTTAAAAAACTATAACGTTATAGTTTTGAACGCTATATGCATAGTATTTGCGTAATTCCTGAACTAATTAGGGCTTGCTGATTAAATCTCAAAGTATTTACAGATAAAGGTTTTAGCCTTTTTAGCCTGCTAAAAAATACGCCTGTTTCAGCTGTTCATGCTCAAAAAGGAGTGTATTTTCAGCAAGAGTTGGGAAAAAAATTACTCCTCCCCTACTCCCCTACTCCCCTACTCCTTAAAAAAGACTTTTTCAGCAAGCCCTAATTATCTAAACTTGGTATAATACGATAGCGATTATTACTCAGCTATCAGCAGTTAGTTTGTTTATAATTACAGAACTTTTTAGGATAGTGAGGTAAAGTTTTAATCTTAATCTCTTTTCCTGATTTCCTACTCCCTAATCTTCCATAATTTTGTATCTCATTAACTTTAAAGCTATTGTAAGACTTATATAATCTCCACTTAATAGCGCAATCAAAAAACTCTCTCATCTTTCTATTTTTTGATTTCCATTTTTCTTGCTCCTGACTGCCTCCTAATGATTGATAATTGTGTAACCGGACATGATGTTATATAATATTTCTAAAGTTAATGAAATACACTTGTTTTTCTTATTTTCTCTTTCCTGTTATCTGTTCAAATCTTCCCTACCCCTAGAGCAAATTAAATTAATTTTCCACAGGTACTGATGTCTACTCAAAATGTTCATAATCTCACTGTTGCTCAAGCTGAAAAAATTCTCCATGAATTTACTTGTCAAGATATAAAATTAGTGGAATCACAAGATGAAAAGGCTATCACCCGTGCTGCAATCTTGTTATTAGCAAATTCGTCTGATTATCAAATATTAGGAATTTGTGCTGATTCAACTACTGAAGCTTTATCTACCTTAGGAAACTATTTAGAAGCTTTAGGGTATCATACCACTCTGATGAATGAGTCTAATTTTCATTCCATTGAAGGGTCTGTTTATCTGAAATTTAATGGTATGAAAGAGTCATATATTATGGAATCCTATACTGGAAAATATCGAGGCGTATTAGTATCTTGTCAATCTGATGAAGCAACAGGAATTAATGGAACTTATGGTTATTTGCCACTAGATTTATTTACTTAAAATAATGATTATTTTTATCTGAAATTAAGTATATGAAGGAGGGGATAAGCCAAGGTATCAAATAAGGGAAACAAAAAATTTCCGCGATTGCTACATGAGGTGCTAATTAGGGTTTGCTGAAAAAGTCTTTTTTAAGCCTACATTCCGCACTTCAGAATGTACTATGAAGCTAGGAGTAAGGAGTCAGGAATCAGGAGCAAATCATAGTCAGGACTTAGGCAAAGACCATGTATATAGCGTTCAAAACTATAACGTTATAGTTTTTTAACTCTATACACATTATATCTGCGTAAGTCCTGATAGTGTTAACTGATGAGTCAACAATTAAGTAAGTGTTTATACTTAATCTTTTCCTAAGAATTTAACAAATGAGAAAGGTCAATGAAGATGATTTATATGGTATAAATAGTTCATAAAAATATGGTCAAATATGACATATCCTTATTTTGCAGTATTCTGACTGGGTGTTAGCGTAGCTCCTCCCCAGGAGGCATTACAACACCACGCCAGTTGCTTCAAGTCGGGAGACCCGCCCAACGCACTGGCTTCTCTATCCCATAGTCAAAGACAAAAGGGAGCTGCTTTTTTCATTATACTTGCCAAGCTAGAGGTTTTCATACTACTTTTAATATTACAATTTGACGTGCGGAATGTAGGTTTAAGGAGTAGGGGACTAGGGGAGTAATTTTTTTGCCCAACTATGTGCCAGAAATGCGCTCCTTTTTGAGCATCAAGACCTAAAATGCTAAAACATTTATCTGTCAATGCGCGTGAGAATTAATCAGCAGAGCAATAATTAGCCTAAAAAAAAAGGAATTAGGGTATTTTACCTCAATTCCTTTTCTAAATTAGTTATTATTGTGCTAATTAAGGCTCTTTCTCTACTGCTGTATCTTCTTCAGGTAATCCGAGTATTGATTTATACATTTTGATATACTCTTTAGCTGATTTATCCCAGCTAAAGTTCTCTCTCATGCCACGTTTCTGCAACTCGAACCATTTATCTTTGAATCGGAAAGCTTCACACGCTCGAACCATTGCAGTAAGTAGGTCTAGTGGTTCGTAGCGATCAAAACAATACCCAGTACCAGCATCATTAATAGGGTCATAAAAAGAGACAGTATCAACTAACCCACCTGTACGACGGACAATAGGTACACTACCATAACGCATTGCCAATAACTGACTAATACCACAAGGTTCAAACCGACTGGGCATTAAAAAGGCATCAGTACCTGCATATATTCGTCGGGCAAGGGCATCATTATGTAACAGTTGGACGCTCATCCGACCAGGATAACGAGTTGCTATCTGCCACATTTGAGTTTCATAGAAGCGATCGCCAGTGCCCAATAGAATAAACTGACTATCAGTATAAGCCATAAATCTATCCAAGACTTGCAGCATTAAATCAAGTCCTTTTTGCTCCACGAGTCGGGAGACCATTCCTACTAAAAAGGTGTTTTTGTTAACTTCAAAACCTACCTCTTCTTGGATGGCAACTTTATTGGCAACTCGTTTTTCTAAGGTATCGACATTATAAGTTTGAGCAATATATCTGTCATTAGCTGGATTATAAAAATTCATATCGATACCATTGAGAATACCCTGTAGTCTCCCACTCACAAAAGACATTAAACCATCTAGGCGTTCACCATAGGCAGGAGTTTGGATCTGACTAGCATAGGTAGGAGAAACAGTAGTTACCCGATCAGCAAACTGAACTGCTGCTGCCATGGTATTATGGCCTTCCATATACCAGGGACACCAAGTAATTCTTTCCAAGTACCAGCGCCAAGGTCCTTGATAAGCTAGGTTATGAATAGTAAATACAGTTTTAATATCTGGGGTTTCGTGCATCCAAACTGGAATCATACCAGTGTGCCAGTCGTTGCAATGAATAATGTCTGGTTTCCAGCCATTCCAGCAAAACTCAGCCGCCCCATTGGCAAATAGAGTGAACCTCCAGTCCTCATCATCTCCGTAGTAGATACGACGTGGCCAAAAAGTAGGATGGCCAAATAAGTACAATGGCACGTCACTTTTTGGTAGTACCGTCTCATAAATTTTGAAGTTTTGATACATGGCAGTTCCTTCCCACATGGGTTCTTCTGGAACTTCAATCTTGTCGCCTAAGAAGCCATAATAAGGCATGAAGATACGAACATCGTGACCCATTGCTCGTAGGACTTTGGGTAAGGCACCGACTACATCTGCCATCCCACCAACTTTCGCTAAAGGAGTCACTTCAGCAGCCACAAATAAAATGCGCATAATTTTTTAATTTGCGTTCCCTTTTTGATTCTCAATATCGTCATCATACCTGTATGGGCGCACCTATAGTTGAAGTTAGAAGTCAGAAGTTAGAAGTCAGAAGGAAGAAGGAAGAAGTTAGAAGAGGGGAAGTTAAATTTTTGCTGTGACTAAGTTTGAGAAGCGCGAGAATATATTAACTTCTCTTCCAGAGGCGCGAAGTCAATCTGAAAAATTTAAAATTCCCCAAATTTTTTTGCTTGTTTTCCATTACCTAGTCTCTACTTTTTACTCTATAAATATGTACTTGAGTCAGTAGGAAAGTGCTATATAATTTTTATTCTTTTTGCAATTAAATTGCATCTTTTACCCCAAAAATTTAGTTAAATCAAATTCAGTTTCTGGCTGAGATTTTTGATATCTCTCAGAAATTAAAACTAATAAAAGTCGTTCTGAATAATTTACTGCACCCCGCAGTTCATCTCGTAATATTTCTAATCCTCCATTAGCATACTCTTCAAATATTTTAATCCGATTTTCTTCTATTTCTTCATTGTTTTGGGAGAGAATTTTTGTACTTTTTGTGTCAGCGATCGCGATTAATTTAATAATACTTTCATATCCCCTAGACCAAAACACCTCAATATTAATTGGACCTGGTTCTCTTGGAGAAATTTCTGTTAGTGGAACTCGCTGTTTTTTTTTAATAGCTAAAGATGCAGCAAATACTATAACATCTGCATAAGTTTTAAAGGGACCTGTTTTTCCTTCTGATTCGGTTAAAGCTTTGACTAAATCTGCTTTATCTTTAGCAATTCTAATTCTGTTCATAACTAAAAAAATCAATGTTTATACCCAAATATACCAGTCATATTTTGAGGATAAAGAAAATATATTTGACAAAAGAAAATCTTAAATGCCAAGGATAAAATTGATAAGCACAATCTTCTGCAACAAAGGAGGTAGGCGATGGATAGTTCTGAGTTTAAGAGTTTCAACTGAATCCTTAGAAGGTAATTATTAATTTTTTTCTGTTTTTCATGGTATGGAAACGGCTGTCACCAACGTCAAAATTGTTAATTTTTCAAAATTACCTACACAAACAACATAATAATAAACTAAAACTTTTTCCTAGGTATATTAGTTCGTATATTTATTCTAGACTATATTTTTAAGATTTCCTATTTAGTATTATTTTCTTCTATCCATAACAACATAGTTTGATTCTCAAAGTCTCCTTTACTTGCCCGCTTTTTGTCTTGTTCTAATCCTACTTGATGATGAGAAATACCGTAACTTTTGAGTAAAGCATCTACTACTTCTAACAAGTCAGCTATTTCTATTACTAAATCAGTGTTATTTGCTGTAGCTACTTCTTGGGCTTCTTCAATTATTTTCCGCCGTAATGCTTGCTGATATTCTATTTTTGATAGAGTTACAGTTTTGCATTCTAGACCACTCTTATGAAGAATTTCTGGGATGCGATCACGGACTAATTTCTTATATTCTTTACGCATAATTGTATTGCCTAATTTACTAATTTTTGTCTCTTTATTTAACTCATATTAGCCAATATAGATAAAGTATATACCAACTGCTACAAATATAGCAATCCTATTTTATTCATGTCAAAAATATTGCTACTTTTTGGTATGGAGGTTTGGAGGAAATAGGTAAGGATTTCAGAGTTTATTTCTAGTTTTTAAATTTTTATAACCTATTATAGGATTTCTATACTGGTTTAATGAACAAGAAATCAAGTCTCACCTTTAAAGGGTGATAAAAAAAAGAAAATTCAGTATTTCAAGCTTCCCTATTGCTGGAATATAGCGTTTCTCAACCTAATGAAGTTAGGGTTTTCCTTGAGGTAATTATCCATTATCAATTAACAAATATAGCAGTTTTCAGCGGGCTTGAGGTACATCAAGGATTCATCTAAATCCTCCTTAAAAAGCTATAGTTTATAAACATAAAGTTTGACAGAATAGACAAGTTATGTTTAATTATGCGAGGGGCTTTTTCAGGAGAAAAAGTGCATTGAAAAATACATTTTTTTGATAACTTGAAGTAGTTTTGCCAACAATACTATACTCTTTCTCCCTTCTCCGCTGCTCCCTGCTCCCCTGCTATCCACAAGATTTTCAGAAGTTCCTTATAAGGTATAGCTTAAAAAGAGGGGACTTCTTTTTTCAAAGGGAATAGTGAGGAGATATCCAGCAGTATACCTCACATTTACTAATAAATTTCATACTCACTCATCCCTAAAAGAATCTCACACTTTTTAGGAATTATTATACTGATAACTGAAATTACCAGGTACTTACTATGACTAAAAATTTTCTAAAATCTCTACAAAATGCAGGAATAATTTTATCTTTATTTATGCTAATTTTGACAATAAATTCCTGCACAATTAATACTGATATAGTTGCCAATTCAGATAGAATTTACCAATATAGAAGTATTCATAATCCTGAAGGTATTGGGAAATTTTATATGGGTCGAGAAATTGCTAAAGTAATGGGGCATGAAGGTGCTGGATGGCTAGAAAGACCTAGTAGAAGCAATCAAGAAAAACCTGAAAATGCTATTAATAATCTTGAATTAAAATCTACAGATGTTGTAGCAGATATTGGAGCTGGTACTGGTTATTTTACTTTTAGAATTAATCCTTTAGTTCCAGAGGGAAAGGTACTAGCAGTAGATATACAACCGGAAATGTTAGAGTTAATTAATTTTGTTAATAATGAGGAAAATATTACTAATGTTGAGACAATTTTAGGTGATGTAGATAATCCAAATTTACCGCCATCTAGTGTTGATATTGCTTTATTAGTTGATGCTTATCACGAGTTTGAATATCCACGGGAAATGATGTTAGGAATAGTTGAAGGATTGAAACCTGGTGGGCGAGTGGTTTTATTGGAATATCGGAGTGAAAATCCAATGATTATGATTAAGGGTTTACACAAGATGAGTGAAAAACAGGTGAAAAAAGAAATGAAAGCTGTAGGTTTGGTTTGGCAAGATACTAAAGATTTTTTACTACAACAGCATTTTTTAGTGTTTAAAAAGCCTGATATTTCTTCGTGAAACTACATCATTAATGGATAATTAATAATTACCTCTGGTTAAAACTGCACTTGATTGAATAAGTACATAAACAAAATTAATTACACATCCTAATCATTTTCTGTTGCCTGTAGCAATAGTGCCTGTTACCTCAATCAACTAGGAAATTTATTTTGCACAACTACTAATCAGGAAATATCCTAGCAATTTTTTTATCTTGAAATAGAAGGCTTTATACCCTTATTTTTTGTTAACTTCTCCAATGTTGTAAGCTACTTCTTGTTCAACAATGAATAATTACCTCTTCTATAATAGAAGGATTCGCTAAAAGGAATTTTTTTCTTTTTTCTCCATTCATGGAGAGGCTTTATACCTTAGTTTTTTGGTGGAAATTTTGAGCTGTCTTTTTTCAAGATGGCAACTATTAGCTTTTTTTTATTCTTTCTCAATTTTTTCCTAGTCAGACCAATCCAAAGACCATTTTTTTTGGGGTAACTTAGTAGTTGGGATATTGTTATGGGCAGTTTTTCTTTGAATATTTATTGCTTGAGAAACCCAACTTCTCACCATACTTAGACTAGGTAAACTTTGTACTAATTTTTGTTGACGATTAACTTTCATCATCTGCAAGTGAAGTGTTTCAGGAAACCGATATTTTAATTCTGAAATTGTATTTATTCCCAGAGCTGATAATAGTGGAAAATATTCTCTGTTTATACCTTTTATTTGTAATAAACTAGCAAAATTAACCCACTTAATAATCAGGTCTTTTTCTATATCAGTAGTTTTTTCTAATTCTTCTATTCCTGCCAGAGACGAACATTTTTCTAATAGCTCTTCTATATTACTAATACCTACTTTTGCTAACTTATCAGCATAGACAGAATTAACACCTTCAATATCTTGAATTTTATATATCATTGTTATCTCCTATTTAGTGTTTAGTTTTGGAAAATTGTCAACATTCAGCTATTAGCATTCAGCTCATCCTGCGGAATACTATACAAAACTCTGGTTTTGCCATAGAAGCAGCAGCAATACCAATAAAACAATGCAAAATCATTAATATCCAGAATAATTGTCAGTTAATTTCAATCATAATTTTCTTTCAACTATCAGTTATTTTAGAATAAGGACCTAAAAATTTTTCACCATCAAAATGAATTATATGCTCTGGTGCATCAGCTATCCAAACTTCTGTTTCCCAAGCAATATCAGCAGCAAATTTACGAAAAGTATGATGGTCTAGAAAAGCTGTGACAAAAATTATTTCAGCCTTACATTTTTCTGTCAAATTTTTCAGCTCTAATAAACGTACATTAGTAATTACGCCTGAACTATGAACAGCTTCTATTAAATAAAGCCAATTTTTCTGTTCTGAATAAGCTACTATGTCCGGTAATTCACCATCAGATAATTCAAAAAAATTTAGTTCTCTAAGTTTAGTTTTTTCTATATGTAAAAATTTCTTAGCCGTATCGCCGACATATAAAATTTCTGCACCATAACCATATCTAGGTAAAAAATTTTCAATAATTGCTTTTTGTAATTCATTATGTTTGCCAGGACTAAAACTTAATACTTTACCAGAAGGAAATTTCACAGGAATTAAACTTATTTCTCGTTGACTAGAAAGTTGTTGCTCTAGAGTGACTTTATTAGATAAAAAAATCTCTACTTCTTCTTCCCAATTATCCGAACCAAAATTTTTAATTATATTGGCAAAATTAGCATTTAAAGCAAAAGACCTTGTACCATCATTTCTAGCAGAATTTGGATTAGTAGCACTAGGAATAATAATTCCTGCAAGAACAATTAACTTTAAATCTTTCCGACGAATATCATCATAAGAACTTTCAGATATTTGTTCATTAAAATAATTATTCCAGTACCTAATAATTTCTCTAGTTCTTAAAGCATGAGAATTATCAATTTTTTTCCATTCATTAGTTTTCTTCACGTTAGCTACAGCTAAAAAAGCCATTGCCATTCTCTCTAATCGTCTTTGAGTTATTCCCTCAAGAGGTACACCAAACTTACTAATAATATATAATGCTTCATTGATTAACTTTTGAAATTGTTTAGACTTATCCGACTTAGTAAGATATTGGGGAATTTCAGGCATTTTTATCTCTTAAAAATTAAAAAGGTAATGATAATTGTACAGGAATAATTTTTTGTGAAATTTCGTCTGGCGAGAATCTTTTTCCAGATTCTAGATAACTCCTAATACTCCCCGCTAAATGAAAAGCAAATAAAGGAGGAACTGCATTTCCAATCTGATTAAAACAACTACTTTCTTTTCCTAGAAATTCAAACCAGTCAGGAAAACTTTGTAATCTTGCCGCCTCCCTTAAAAACAGACGCCTTCTTCTCCCATCCGGCAATTTTATCCGGTGCATGTCACCAGTAGGAGCTGAAATATTTCGACAAGTTAAAGTTCTGGCAGCTTTGTCTAAATATAAATCGCGTGGTTGTTTACAACTAGAAGCTTTTTCATATTTTTCTACATATTTATCCATGCTTGGAGTCAGAAATTTTGACTCCGGAGGCGCGTGAAATGCCATTTCTCCTAATGCTTCTCCAACAGTTACTTTTTGCTCTAAAATTTGAGGAAATTTAAAGTCACCTTTATGCCCAACAACTATTACTCGTTGACGATTTTGAGGAACTCCAAAATCAACAGCATTTAATAATTTAACCTCAATAATATAACCCAAAGATTGAAGCGCCTGAGTAATTTCATCCAAATACCATTTATTTCGATAAAGCAACCCGCGTACATTTTCAAATAACCAAATTTCCGGCTTTAATTTTGCCACTGCATTAATAAAAATAGGAAAACCATCTCGCGAATCTTTTAAACCTTTTTGCTTTCCACCAACACTAAAAGGTTGACAAGGAGGACCGCCAATTACTACCTTTCCAAGAGGTAATTCTGTTTCTGAAGTCAGTGTAATTTGAGTGCAATTACCTTTTAAATTTTTATTATAAGTTGCACAACAATCAACATCCATTTCAAAACCATGAGTTGTAAAACCTTGTGCTTCAAAACCTAGAGATAAACCACCACATCCGGCAAATAAATCGATAACTGAATAATTAGCAAAAATAGCTGGTTTAAGTAAATTATTGATTTTATCTATATAGTTCATATAATGAAAATAGTCTTGACAGTAAGAATGATTTTCTTGGGAAAAATCAAACAACTATACCAATCATATCCCAGAATATCTGCTTTAGCTAGAGGGAAGTAGATATTTTCTGAACTGGAGCGATCACCTCTTATTTCCCCTCAACTTTTTGCCAGTTTTGGTCAGAGATGAAAATTTCACTGACCTATATAAATAGTAGAAAATTTCTCAGAGACTTTTCCCAGATATCTGCTCTACCTAGAAATAATTAAATATTTTCTGAAGTCGAGCGATCGCCTCTTGCCTCCCCTCCACTTTTTGCCAGTTTTTGTCAGAGGTAAAAATTTCACTGACCTATATAGATAGTAAAAAATTTGCCCGATACTTTTCCAGAATATTTGCTCTAACTAGAGGGAAGTAGATATTTGATGAAGTCGAGCGATCGCCTCTTGCCTCCCCTCCATTTTTTGCCAGTTTTTCTCAGAGATGAAAATTTCACTTCTAGATATAGGTAGTGAAAAATTTGCCCGATACTTTTCCAGAATATTTGCTCTTTCTAGAGAGAAGTAGATATTTGATGAAGTCGAGCGATCGCCTCTTGCGGACTCTCAACTTTTTGCCAGTTTTTGTCAGAGGTAAAAATTTCACTTCTATATATAAATAGTAGAAAATTTTTCAGAGACTTTTCCAGAATATCTGCTGTTTCTAGAGGGAAGTAGAGATTTTCTGAAGTCGAGCGATCGCCTCTTGCGGACTCTCAACTTTTTGCCAGTTTTTGTCAGAGGTAAAAATTTCACTTCTATATATAAATAGTAGAAAATTTTTCAGAGACTTTTCCAGAATATCTGCTGTTTCTAG
>JBCDJM010000124.1:0-19626 GCA_038747755.1 Cyanobacteria bacterium P01_H01_bin.35 | reverse complement strand
GGCATCTAGGTAGATTGCCTCATAATAGTTCTGCGATCGCCTAAATTCTTCTTCCGTTATGAAAATCACTCAAAATTATGGCCCGAGTATTTATTTTTATTGCAGCACAACCCTTTCAAGACTTATGGGTAAAGCATAGAGTCCTTGCAGGGAAGGGGGTTGGGGGGTTAGGTTTTTTAATCCACATTTTCAAGCCTGACGCGCCACTACTCTGTATAGACATTGCATAAAAAGTCTCTATTTCCCTCTTTTATGGAGATATCTAATCAGAATCCTACGCCTGATAACTGCTAACTGATAACTGAATTTAGCCTTTTTCCTCAGAACTAATACGCAAAGCTTTAAACGTCACCCCTTCCATCACAAAATCATCTTCTGGCAAGCCAAAATTCCAGCTATCAAACTTAACCCCAAAAACCGTAATTGCACTACTATTTTCTGGTAAAGCCGGATTTTTCAAATTAATCACAATATTGAAGGAAGGTTGAGGAATAGAGCCTGTTGGTGGCGGACTTTTTGCCCCCTTACCCAATAGTAAGCGTAACATTGCTCCATTGATATGCGCCCGTTGCACAATACCAGAAACATTGATATTACCAGAACGCAACTCCGTAGGAAACCGCTTACCTATTTCATGGTAAGGACGTACCTCATCTTCTACTTTAACTTGAACATCTTGTAGTCGCCCCACCACACTAGAAAATTCATATTCTCCAATCAAAGCATCTGCTAACCCCCCTTCTACAGACGAACTATCGTCAACTGCTAAAACCAGTGAAGCATCAGAGCCACGAAATACATTAACATTAGGCATACTTAAAACTCCTGAAGTTATCTCAAAACAATTCCGGTTAAAATAGTTATAATTAGAGTTCGTAGTAGGGCTTTAGCCCGAATTATAGATAGGGCTAAAACCCTACTACAAACAAAAACTTCGCCCCTACGACTTTTGACTTCCGTGAAACGGTATGACTTCATTAACCGAGGTACATAGTCACTTGAATAAAATCAATACTAAAGGTAGGTTGTAGTGTCATTGTTACCATTACTTTTCCTTGAATTTCTTGGTCGCGGGTAGCTGCAACATCTAGTTCATAACTAACTAATGCTTCATCTTCTACCATCCCAGTCAGAAACGAATCTATGGTGGCTTTCATTGCTCCCCGTACTCGCTCATTATTCAATTTACCAATATAAGGATCGCAACTAGAACGAACTCCATAGATAGCATAATCTACAATTCGACGGGTGGTAATTTGCGTCCAAGCTCCATCCTCGGTGGTAATGCCTTTGACTATCCGATAACCATTACGTTTTTCAACTGCTAAAACCCTGCTACTAACGAGTTTTTCTAACTGAGAGCTATTAAACTCAGTAGTTAGTCCTTCAATGACTAGGGTTTTATTCGTAGGGCTAGTTTTAGGAGGCACTGAAGCAATTAACCCTGCTACTGCTGCTGCCGTGTACGCTCCTGGTAGTTTATTTTGTTGCTTATTGCTAGTAGATAGTATCCCTGGTGCAGTAAAAATTAGACGATCGCTATTCAGAGTATGTTGAGCAATGGTATTCAGATCGTCTTTGCCATTTTTTAAACTACTACCAATAATACCTATCCGCTCTCGCTTAATGTCGGCAGTAGTTTTCAAATGACCTTCTAGCACAGTTACCATTTGATCATCTTGACCTGCTAATAGTACAATATTGATAATTTCATTTTCTAGTAATGCTAAACCATTTTCATAATGACTCTGTTCGGCATTTTCGCCATTAGTCCCATTGCTGAATAAGTCAGGATTATTAGGTATGTCATCTGGTAGCTCTTGCTCATTATCTGATGTTTTTGGCTCCACAAATGTTGCTGTTACTAAAACAGATTTTTTGTCGATTTGAGTTTTTAGCTCGGCTACACTATTTATATCATACTTTTCTTCAATTACACCGTGGAAGAGTTTAACTTCTTGCTTGTTCTCCTCTAAGGTAGTAATTTCGAGTCCGATATTATTTCCCCAAGTTCCAGGAGTTTTTGCTGCCAATTTCAACAGTTCAGCTTTACCTTTTTTCAAAGTATAACTAGCTGGAGTTGCATCCTTCCCGGTACGCACGGCATAAACTGTTTTGCCACCATTTTTATAGATCAGTTCCAAAGCGCGAATTAAGGTCAATTCTTTAGTGCCATCTTGCAGTTTGTCCTTATCTCCAAAAATCTCCTTAGCTTCAGACAAACTACTCAGCAATTTGACCTCATCTAATGGTCCTTTTTCTGCTGTACCAACAATACCGATATTTCCTGTTGCCACCCCACCAGCTCTAATTAATCCTTCATCTCGCACTTCAATGTAAGTGCCTGGTAAAATCATTGTTTGAGACATAAGTACCTCGACAAATAAAACTGAAAAAATAATGTTAATATTTGATTAGTAGGGACGTTCGGAATGCCCCTAACATGGTTGTGGTTTTGACTATCTAGTTAACTCATCTAAAAAACTCTATAGGTTGCCATTAAATTACAACTGTGTTACACTTCAAATCAAAAAGGTTGGGTGTTACCAACGTCCAACTTCCCTAACACTCTGAGTCTCAGGATTTGGAGGCATATTTGATTCGGATAAATCTTCCTCATCTGTAGTTGCCGTCTCAGTCTCAGGATTTGGAAGCATATTTGATTCGGATAAATCTTCCTCATCTGTAGTTGCCGTCTCAGTCTCAGGAGTTGGAGGCATATTTGAAATGTTCCTGCCCATAGAGCATTGAGAAGCTACTGGTGTCTGCATCATCAGGAATCCCAGTTATGTTTAACTTGGGATATGAATTGTTATGACCGTATCTATAAGAATTACCATCCCATGTAAATTGATAGAGTGTATCACTGGTACTACCTTTGAAACAATACATACGATACTCAGATCCATCGTGGAGCATTGACCAACGTTGCCAGTTTGCATCAGAAGGCGCACCAACGATCGGCAGTAGAGGAATTTCTGGGTAAAACTGATACAAGTTTTTTTCTCTGGAAAAAATAGCTTGATGGACAAAATTCATTAATTGGCCTCCTTTATTTCTTGGTTTTGTACTTCTATCTAATAGACGTTTCCCAGCAGTAATTTCTGAATTTTCAATTGACGGTTTTTTCTAGCTAGTTCAATTTAGTTCAGCCCGAATGCTTTTTTATGGAGTGTATTGTTACCGGGAATAGTAAGCAATGACTTGATGAAAGTCCTTCCTACGACGTCGTTATTTTTCTTGTTTTGGTTTCAGTTAGCCGGAAAAAATTCAGAAAAGCAGTAGTTAGATCGTCTTAATATTAGACATGGGTCGAAAGCGATAGCTCTAACAATCTTGGCCATGACCCCAAAGCTGGAGGTCGAACGCAGTTGTTAATGCCAAAAACGTTATGACCAATTAATTGCGAATTGTTTTCTTTTACTTTTTGTTTGTCCGATGCGGAGTACGAAAAATAGATAGCAATCAGCTCAAAAAAACTAGAGGAGTAAAAACGATGACGACAAGGCATATAGTATATGTACCCGAAGAACCGTGTACAGGAGGTAAACAGTTCCGTCTAGAGCTTGCAACAGTGCTTAGTTGTGAGGTAGACAAAATAGATTATGTGATCGGCACCGAGTTAGGCGGTTCTGGATTGATAACTATACCAGAAACAGATGCTATAGTCTGGTTTGTTGCTCATACAAGTCCTGGTGGTACAACCTTATATGGGGATGGGTACTCTACAAATGATGGAGTGTGGCAAAAAGGAATCTATGAGGCAACCAATCCTTTGTTAAGGTATATAGGAAGGTTGAGGAGTTCTACTGAGGATGTCTATCAGTTAAAAAGTGTGTCCATACGTTGTTGGATGTGCTGGAGCTCTCTGCCTGCCTTGCATAAAGAAGATTTAAAAGTTGTGGATGATTATTATCCGTTCATATTTTCCGGACCACGATTGGGGCGTGGGGCGTCGACGAAGATGTTAGATGGTACAACAAAGGGAATAGTGGAAAAATATCGTGACCTGGAAAAAGGTGCAGATGGTTGTCCAGTCGCCGAAAAAATAGCCAATGTGGTGTTCACAGATGAAACGTCTATTGAGTAGGAGGTTATGGGATATCCTGGAAACATGTTATCAGCGAAATATACTGGAAAGAGTGCATTAAAGGATGAAGATACCTCTGAGCAAATTGATGTTTGTATGAGGTGGGGTTGGATAGAGGAAGAAAAAGACGATGAGGAAGAAAAAGACGATAGCGACTTCGATGCCAAACAGCCCAACATAGAGGTAAAGCGAGTAGTTAATATAAGCGGAAACGAAAGGTTCAAAAGCATACAAAAGGAATTGAGCAAAAGGAATTGTTTAATAGTCCATGCCTCACCATTTGCCACCAAATACAAAAAGGAGAATTGATTTGTACTAGAGAACGCACAAATTTAGATAACCTTCCCAACATTCATTAAACTTAGCGATCGCGAGAAAAAAAATTATGAGTTTTAAGATTCTTTGTCTGGATGGTGGAGGTATCCGGGGAGTTTTATCAGCTAAACTTCTGCAAGAGGTAGAAACCACTGTCAAAGAAAAAAAAGGACAAGAATTACACGAATATTTCGACTTAATTTCCGGTACATCCACTGGCTCTATTCTGGCTGCGGGGGTTGTCTGTCACATGAAAGCTCAAGACATGATTGACATCTACCTAGAAGAGGGAAAAAATATCTTTTTAGAGTCGGTACGTCAGCGGCGAAACTCTTTCCGGCCTTCTACTATACTGCGAAAAATGATGGGGAATTATGCCTTATATCCCCACGAACAGGGAGAGCGGGGTTTGGCTAAAATCTTGCAGAAAAAATTGATTCACCAGGAGTTGGGTTCTCCAAAGATTAGCGAGATAACGCAACCCCATATTCTGATTCCTGCTTATGACGTTTATTCCCGAAATACAACCTGGTTTACTAATAACCCCCCGAATTCAGGAGTATGGTATGACAATATCGAATTATGGAAAATCTGCACTGCCTCAGCTTCGGCTCCTACGTTTTTTCCCCCTTATGAACTGCCCTATAACGAGGAGGAAAGTCTGCCTCATATTGATGGAGGAGTATCGGCCAATAATCCTGTTTTAGTGGCGATCGCTCATGCCTTATGGATGGAAAAAAATAATGGATTAAAATTGAAGGATGTTGCAGTACTCTCCATCGGCACTGGCAATACAACTTGTCCCTACAGTTATGAAGAAATCAAAGAATGGGGTTTACTCGGTTGGGTGCAGCACATACCAGACATTTTTCAATCCTTCGGCGAAAAATTCAGAAGATATCTGTAACCAAATTCTAGACAGTGTAGGGGGCGATATCCTCCGTTTGGATTTCGATCTCAATGACCGTTTAGCAAGGGAAAAACAGCCCGGTAGAGTCAGAAAGCTACTAGAAAAGCCTCATAACAGATATATTAGGGATAAAAAACAGCAGTATCAAGAAATAAATGAAGATATCGACGATCCGGATAATTGTCAAGACCTGATCGATTCTGCTGAATGTTATCTTGACTGTGGGGATGTTTATTATGAGAAGCCAAGGGTTCCAGTGCGAGAGGCTATTCAAAAGTTTATCGGTTCTCATTAAGCATCGAGACAGTTTTTTCTAAGGAATGAGAATTAAATAAAGTCCAGAATTTTTTTTCAGAACTCAGACGTTATGGAAATTAGGCAATTGAACTTCTGTAGATAATAAAATTCTTATTCCTAATCTATCTTTTAGCTTCCCTGTCAGCCTATGAATTTTATTTGAAAAAAATTTTTTTCTGAAAATTTCACTCAAAAAATTCAGAAATTGGGAAGCATGAGCGTCTTATTTATAGAAGCGAGAAAGGAACTCAATCAATCTCTGTTTTGAAATACTGAAAGTTAAGGGCGCAAAAGTTTCTCTAGGAATATCCATCTTTAAAATCAGTAATTTATGCCCATCGCGATCATATTACCAAACAGGACTCGCTGTTGCTTTTTGAGCATCAAATCACAATCACAAATTGACACGGAGAATAGCATGGCTAATAACCTTCTTATTGTTTTTGGTGGAACAACACAATCAGAACCCCAAACTGTATTTACATATCAAGACTTGTCAACCGCTTCGGTTGACGTCTTACAAATTAATCTACTCACGATAGAACCTAATGTTAGTTTTATTTCAACTAATAATCAAAACAACCAAGAACTATCTAAACTAGATGGAAACTGGTTACAAGGCACTCCTACTGGCGATAAGCGATCTTTAGAAGTAAAATTACGCTCGTCGCTAGAAAACAATGATGTTTTAAAAGAACTTAAGACAACAATTGAAAAAGTAAACTGGAGCCACGCCAACTACACTAAGGATTCAGATGCAAGAGGAATGCAGAAAGAAACTTTTTATAGTTTTTCAGAAGTTTCACAACAACTCATTGTAGATTTTTTGGAATGGACAAAAAAACAAGGCAATGATTATAAAAATGTATTTATTTTGGCACATAGTCGAGGTTGTGCCTTAGCAATCCAGTCCCTATCAAAATTATCTGAATCAAAATTATCTGATGATTTATTAACAGAAAAACTCAAACGTATCGTGTTGCTAGATCCAGTTTCAAAAAATGCTGATAAGAATCTGGCGTTGATTCGGAATTGGTTTTCTAACGAGGAAGGTGTAGATGAAGAAATTATTACTGCAAATGCGAACATCGTCGAACTCCTGAGCAAGAAAAACAAGGAGATACACATTATTGTCAAGTCGAAGATAAAAAAGGTTAACTATGAGTGTTATGCAGATCGTTTAGTTGGTACGAAGCGAGGTAGCTTGATTAAGGATTCTAACTCTCCCTCTCCTGAGATATCTAATGTCTATGTGCATATTGCTGATATGGCGCACGAGGGAATGCTAGGAAAAGATTTACGCGATCACTTCAAATACTACAACAACATAATATCCAATGACAATTGGAACGAAATTTTTTGGAATGATAAAATAGTAAATTTAGGACAAATGAAAAACTCAGATGCTTTAACCCAATACAGGAATAGCAAGAAGAGTGTAAGCAAAATAGTTAAAGAAGCATCCTCCAGCACCAATGATTATTTCAATAATTTTAATGCCTTTTCTAACAAGGAAGCATTGCTGGATCGCCAAAGAGCTTTTGTACATTGTTTAGGCAAAAAAGTTGATATGCTTTCCTAAAGCTTGGGATAATTCTTAAAAGCAGATCGCCCCCAACATATCCATAACAAAAGGGAGCGATCGCTCCCTTATATTGTATTCTTTCATTTAATCCCATCAATAAACCTAGAAAAAACCACTGCTAATTAGAAAAATTCAGAAACCCATCCGATCGCTATAGATATCAACATGAGACTCATAAAAAAACTCCTTTTACAAGTTCTCACTGTTTTAATAATAATTCTCCTGACTCAGTATGCCGTCATTAGCATTAGCCCACAGGTTAACCCACTAAGGCCACCTGCCACGAATAGTCCCCGTACTACTATCTCAGGATTTATGAATAATATGAATGAGGCATATACACTGATTATCGAAGCTCAAGAGCAGTCAAAAAAAGAGGGGGGATTATGGCATTCTCAGGCAGTGCGGAAAAAAGGCTATCAAGCAAACAAGGCTCTACGCAGGGCGATCGATGCCTTAAATCTTGCAGATATTCCCCCAATTAATCGTCAAGATATTGGTACAGAATCTGCATTAATGCTGAAGGAAATATTGGATCGCCTTAAATTACCTAAAGCCAATATGATTCCTAGTCAAGAAGATATTTTATCTGAATCCCTAACGCACTGGGAAATTCCAGGAAGTGAGATTGCAATTGAGTTAGTTGAGGAAGGTTTCAATGTCAATGAATTTCTCTTTACCCCCGAAACAGTTAATCGTATCAGCAAATTTTATGAATTGATCGAAAAATATCCCTACTATGAATTCAATTCCTGGAAAACATCTCCTGGGTTCTACAGATTCTATATCACTACACCAGGCCATCTCCTACCTCCTAAGTGGTATAGATGGTTACCAAGGGGGAAAAAGACTATATTGTTTTATGGCCAAACCCTCTGGCAATGGTTTAGTCTGACTATAATGACCTTGATAGGATTTGCTACGATTTTTGGGGTCAAATTTTTACTCAAACGATATATTAAGATCGCTAATCCTAACAAACAAGCATGGTTGGGATTATTAATACCAACTTTGACATTATGGATGATTACCTTTTGGGAATTTATGATAGATGAACACATTAATATCACGGGCACACTCCTACAAAATCTACTAAAATTATCAACTGTTGTCCAAGGTGGTGTTTTAGCTTGGTTCGCTTTTATGGTATTCAATGCCATTGGTTCGACTATTATCTTCAATATGCCTGAAGAAAATAAATCCCTTGAAACAGTCATCGTTCGTAATGGAGTTCGTTTGTTAGGGGTTTTAGCGGGATTCATAGTTTTTTACACCACTAGCCAAGAAATTGGCATAGCCGTTAAACCAATAATAGCTAGCTTTGGAATTAGCAGTATTGCTATTGGGTTAGGAGTTAAACCATATATAGAAAATGTAGTAGGTGGTTTAAGCTTATTTTTGAATCGCCCAATAAAGATTGGCGATTTTTGTGAATTAGGTGGTGTCATCGGTACGGTTGAAGATATTGGTTTGCGGTCAACATTGATTCGCACGCCAGACCGCAAGCTGATTTATGTCCCTAATACAGTAGTGTCCACATCGCAAATTGTCAATCATAGTCAGCGTGACAAATATTCTTTTGAGCGGACACTTTCATTGAGCTATGACAGCATTCACGAAGAGTTAGGAGAAACCATGGAAAACCTACGAAATATGCTTGCTCAACATCCAAAACTTTCCGAAGAAAGTGTTAGTATTGGTAGTTTGAGTCATGAGATAATTGATGTTGATATCTTCGCATATATCCTAACTAGAGATTTAGCTGAATCTCTCTTAGTCCAAGAAGAAATACTGCTCAAAATTAACAAAATTCTCGACCTCACAGGAGCAAAGGTAGTTGCACTTACTTTTCCAAACAGAATAGAACCTTCTAATACAAGTATTGATAATAGTATTAACAATAGTTCTGGTATTGGTATGAAGATGTAAACTTTTTGTCCCAGTTTTTTAGACCCTGATCGCTAAATCTTATCCAGTATTAAACACCACATTCAAATTAACTAGAATCTATATATATAGATATATCAAGCTTTTTTATCAAAAAAAATGGTCTAAAAAATATTTACACCATACAACAACAAGGACCAAAACTCGTTGTCATCACGGAGAAAATATAAAAAACTCCCTGAAGTAATTTCTGAATTTTTGGACCACTGTTTTTACCTCAGCAACAAAAGGGAGCGATCGCTCCCTTACAGCGGTTTTCATTTCAGTAGACGACAGTAGGGACGTTCCATGGAACGTCCCTACTTTTAATTGTGCCAATGTAGTTTATCCATCTGAAAAGCCCTGTATAGAAACCCTGCGTATATCTTTGGAGGCATTGCACGGGTTGCGGGATGATTTTGTCGCCCGAGCATCAACCATAATCCCCGTGTCCCCGTGTCAGCCTCAATCATCCCACTCTCCCCACTCTCCCCACTCTCCCCACTCTCCCCACTCTCCCCACACTTCCTACACTTCCCCCTCTCCCCACACTCTCAATCTATATTTTGGACCTCCATAGGTTCCTATTAGTCCCAAAAATTAAGTTCTAAATCAAATATTAAGTTTTATTAAATAATTGCTTTTAGCAGTTAATTAGAGTCTATTATTATTTTTAGTTCTATAAAGCAGTCAAATAACACCTGATGATCGATAGTAATAGAAAAACAAGGTCTGAAAAAATATCTGTCACTATGTCCGCAGGAACCTATAGACAGCTAGAGGAAAGAGCTTTACAAGAAGAGCGAACTTTGGTTAGTCTGGCCCTGTTTTACATAGAGAGCGGATTAGCCAGGAGTAGAGAATATGATGTTCTGCATGAATTAAGTTTTGACTATAAAAAAGCTTTAGCAGAACAACAAGCTCGGATAAAAACTCTTGAAGCCAAAATTGATAATTCCGATCCTGCTTTGGACGACCTCGTGAAAAAGGCGATAATCAAATCAATTTCCGGCCAAACTTTAAACAATGTAGACATCAGCCTAATATGTGAATACATTGATTACGATCAGGAATTGCTACCCGATCTAGTCTATGGAGATCAAATCCTAGAAAAAAATGCAGATGAGGAAGAAGATAGAAAATCAGCCTCAATTCCTGAATAGACATCTCTGAAAATAATCAAACATCTACTATAACCATCTTTTGGCAAGAAATCTCTATCAATGGATGGATAAAAACTGTATTTAAACAGGGTGCATGAAATTGCACATTAAAGAATGATAATAAATTTTCAACTGTACATATATTGAGGAAAGAATTATCCAAAAATATTTACTTTCAGATTTTATCATTCCTAATTGTGCAACGCCGGGTGCAGATACAATCCCAGAACACAATGCAGATGAGTAAAAATATCAAAGGTAATCAGCCTCAATTCCTGAATGGATGGACTGAAGCCGTATTTAGACAGGGTATCGTCTTTATCGCCCCCTTTTCTTATAGGAAAGAAGACGTAATTGCTATCTACAATCAACATGAAGATTGGTTTATTTTATTAGCTACTAAGTGGAGTGAGGTTCGCCTCATCTGGAGTGGGGCAAAACGAGGTATCAGAATTATAGGAAAAAAAATAATGATTAAAGAACTAGGTAAAAGTCTAATTGAAATTTACGGCGAGGTTAACCCGCAGTTTATCACTGACATGAATACTAACGAGGTTATTTGGATGAACCAAGCTGCCATTGTTGCTAATAGTAACCAACCAATGAGTAAAATTGTTGGTCAGCAAGCCAAAGATTTATGGCAACCTGGTGAATTGAATAAAATGCTTGATTTCTTAGATAATGACCTTTATCTTCCTCAATTTGAAGTTAAAGGTTATAGACTTCTTCCCGATGGAGAAAAGGAAAAATATACTACGTTGAACGAGTACAGAATTATCAATGCTTTTGGCAGAAAGTGTCGATGGTCTAGAGTTAATGTTTGAAGATGGAGTCAGGAGACAGAATCAACGTTCGTGGGGATTCCCAACCCAAACCAATTCATGCACCGTGCAGATGGTGAGGATTTGTACCCCCTAACGATAAAGATGGTTAAAAATGTTTATTAGGATATGATATAGAATCAGGCTAAAAGTCGTCATGGCGACAAGAGGAAGCCATCTCGCACAACCCCTGAGATTGCTTCCTTCCACTCCGTTCCAGTCGCAATGACTGACAATAACTAATCATCTGGACATCGTATTACTCAGGAAATATGTAGAATACAAATAAACTTATTTAGCGATCGCGATATTTTTTCAGGGTGATTGGTAGTAACAGAAGAAAAATGTAAGCCAAGATTACGATTCCCACTGGGAATAAATTAAATAAATTAGATTTTCCTAGATATTTCACAGTTCGTCAACTTCTGCTGGCAATATCTAGGAAGAAATCAGCGTTTTAGAAATGATTACAGCAGTTTCGGAGTTAGTGAAGTACAAATTTTTAGGACTTTAGGCAATAGGCAATAGGCAACAGAGAATTAATAAAGTTTACCTCACCATCCTCAAAAGTGCTGTAGATAATCTAATTAAATTTTAACATACAATTCCCAAGAATGCTACCCATTCCCTTGAAATTATAGTTCTCCTCCAAATTTATAGATTTATTTAAGGGCTGATTATTATGGTATCAAGTTCTCTCAAAGTAGTTTCAGCTAGTGCATTGGGTCTAAATTGTGCTAAAAAAACAGACCAAGAGTTCTGGCAGCAATGGCTAAAATATCAAAATTATCTTTATTCTTGCTGTGTCAAGTGGATGGGCGGGAATCGAACTGATGCTGAGGACGCACTCAGTCGGGCAATGCTCAAAGCTTGGGAGAAAGAGCAAAAGAATGCAGCAAAAATTTATAATTCTAAGGCATGGCTGACAAAACTGACTTATAACCTCTGTGTGGATCTTCATCGAGAACACATTCGGGGTGCGAATAGAGTTGATAATATCGAAGATTACGCATCTGCTGAGGAGCAAAGACTGGTTTCATTGGATGAGAGGCCAGATTATTCAGTAGAAGCAGAAGAAAAAAGTGTTGTGATTCGTCGTGCTATTGATAATTTGCCGACGAGAATGCGTGAAACGTTTATCCTGCATCTTTATCAGCAACTGTCTCATCAAGAAATTGCCCAAAAACAAAATATTTCCTACGATAATGTCTGCAAGCGCGTTTCTCAAGCACGAAACATATTACGAAAGGAGTTGAGAGAATATTTTATCGGGGGGGTGGCAAATAAGATGAAAAAACTTTCTACTGGCTGTAATGAGAGGAAATGTTCTTGGTGAGACAGTGATATCAAATCCGGTAGTATCGCTATAAAAAAGCAGAGAAACCGGGTTTGTATTTAATGCCCCACCATACTAACATCTACTTTCCACAAACCCGGTTTCTTATAACACTTCCATTGCTAGCAGATTTGATCTGACATCAGAAGTTACTTTTCCTGAGCATACAACATCTAGGTGAAGTTTCTCTGAATTTTAGACAAAAAAATAATTCAGAAATTTGCTTCCTCAAACGTCTAATTAATGAAAGCAATTATAAGCTTTCTATTTGTAGTGAAAGCAATGAGGGAAATATTATAAAAATGGAAACTATCAAAGCAATTAGTCAAACTGTTCTCAAAAAAGCAGTAGCTCAAACTTCTAAACTCCCTGACACTCAGAAAACATCAGTCACCAAAGGGAAAACTTATCAAGTTCTCAAATATTCTCCCGCAGAACAAGGTCATTACCAAGTTGAACTCAACTACAATGCAGGAACCTGGTATATTTTCTCCGATCATTGGGAGCTATCCTGGGAAAATCAAGCAAAAACTACAGAATCTAATAACTCAGATATCTTTACTCTAGAAAATCTCAAAGCAATTATTCCCGATGCTGCTGATGAGGATATTCGTCGATATGTCGCTCCCCTCAATCAAGTTATACATAATTTTAATTTAGCGACACCAGCAAGAGCTTGTGCATTTATTGCGCAAATTGCCCATGAAAGTGGTTCTCTCCATTATAAAGAAGAAATAGCTAGCGGTGCAGATTATGAAGGAAGAGGCGATTTAGGTAACACCCAACCAGGAGATGGCAGACGATATAAAGGAAGAGGTCTAATTCAACTTAGAGCTGATTTATAAAGAGAATCTAAAGAAAGTTTTTCCAAATCAATAATGGTGTTACTATTAATTATAGTTAAGCCAAACTGTGACTAATGAGCCGTCTACCTGCGATCGCAAATCCTCAACGTCAACCATACCCAAGTGACCTGAGTGATGTAGAATGGGAAATACTTAAGCCTTTAGTACCTCAACCCAAGGGATTTGGCCATCCTCTAGAAGTGGATTTCAGAGAAATTTTCAACGCTATATTCTATGTACAAAGGACTGGGTGTCAGTGGGAAATGATGCCTCACGATCTTCCTCCCTACAGCACAGCATACAGATACTTCAAAAAATGGCAACAGCGTGGTATTTGGCAACAGATGCACGACAAAGTACGCCAAAAATTAAGAATAGAGATAGATAGGGATGAAGACTCAACTGTTGCCATTGCTGATTCTCAGTCAGTCAAGACAACAGAAAAAAGGGGGAGGTATACGGTTTTGATGGTGGCAAGAAAGTTAAGGGGCGTAAGCGTCACATTGTAGTAGATTCCCAAGGATTATTAATAGGTGTTTTGGTAACCGAAGCGAATGCCTCAGAACGATTAGGAGCAGTCGTAGTACTTAATGAAGCCAGGGATAAGCTGTCGAAATTAGAGGTGCTCTGGGTAGATCAGGGTTATTCTGGTAAGAATTTTGCGAGTGCAGTCCAGCAAGTTTGTGGCGTTCGCGGAGCGTTGCGTCAGCAGTATCGCGTTAGAGTGGAAGTAATAAAAAGAACTGCCCAAACTTTTGAGCGACTACCTAAGAGATGGATTGTTGAACGTACTTTTGGTTGGTTGAATAGATTTCGACGCTTAAGCAAAGATTATGAGGTGTATTCAGATGTAAGTGAAGCCATGATTTATGGCTCTTTAATTCACCTTATGGTTAGGCGACTAGCTAACTTAAGATTTACTTTATAAATCAGCTCTTACTGGTAGAGCTAATTATCGTCAATGTGGCCAAGAATTGAGTTTGCCTTTAGAAGACAAACCGGAAATGGCTGTTCAAGACCCTTATACGAATGCAGCAGTGGCAGCTTGGTATTGGCAAAGTCGAAATATCAATGAGTGTGCAGACCAAGGAGACTTTGAAAAAGTTACCCGTCTGATTCATGGTGGTCTCAATGGTTATAGCGATCACCTGCAATTTTGGGAAAGAGCTAAAAAAGTTATTGGTCTTAGCAAAGAAACAACAAATACAAATGAAAGATTCCAAAAACTCAATGTTCCCTACTTCTCTCAATTAGATAATGATACGGACCATTTCGGTTCTGGTGCGAGACAATGTAACCTAACTTCTTGTTCTATGTTGTTAGCCTTCCTCAGACCCGAACTTGTTGAAAAAGCTGAATCAGAGGGTTATCATGAATTTGAGAGTATGTATGGGGAAACCTTAGCGAAATATGGCGATACCACCAGTAATCAAGCAAATACTGAAGCTTTAAAAGATTTTCAAGTAGAAACCTATTTTTCCTATGAACTTTCAATAGAAGATTTAATCCGGTGTTTGCAAGCAGGATATCCAGTAGTTATGGGTATGGCATATAAAGGTAGCGGACACATGGTTGTAGCTACGGGATTTGACTTAGACAAAGAGAAAATTTTCATACACGATCCCTATGGGATTAGGTGCGGTTCGGGCGATAGCTATCAGGTAGGGGAAAAAGCAGCTTACGATCCTTACAGTTTTTCTCTATTAAAACAAATTTGGGTCTATGAGGGAGAAAAAGCAGGATGGGGTAGAGTCACTCTTGCTGTGAAAGGTAAATCAACAGGATTAGACAACTTGTAGATTCTGCTATATGAATGTTGGGTAGGAAGCAAGCGACATTCTTCTACCCAACCTAATCTTAATTGCATTAATTCTTATTTATCTATTTTATCTATTATATATGATTCAGCCAAAACATGATTTTAATAATTCTGAATTAAATTCCTTGGAAAACAAGGCAGTTTCCGAGGAACAACATTATCTTCCGGTTATTGATGAAATAGATAGCAAAGTTTATGATTTGTTAGCTCAAATCAACGAGGTAATTACTGACTCTAATTTTATCCAGGAATTAAGCGAAGAAAATCAAGAAGAAATTGCCAAAGTTTTGATATTACTCTCAGACATCAAAACTCTCTATCTATCTGGAAAATTAACTAAAAATAGTCACCAAAAATCCGAAGTTGCTAATTTAGTATTTAATCTTAGTATTGCCATTCAATCTTTTCAGCATCACCCCCAAAGACGGCTGATTCAAAAACTGCGAATTGATGGAGAATTTAGAATCAGAAGAATTAAAAATTTTTGGCTAGCTTTACCTATTAATTTTTATCGAAAAGTTACCTCTAAGATTATTCTCAAAATTTTACTAGGGTTAATCATAGGACTTCCATTATACATTTTTGCCCCTCTGGGTTTATTGTCGGGAAGCAATAATTTAGAAACTTTTCTAGAGTCAAGAGGACTTCTTTCATCAGATATTTCTAGCAGAATAAATGACTCATCAGATATGTATGTCAAAGATTTTGAAATGACAGTTTGGTTAGGAAATTTGTGTTTTACTGCTGGCGCTCTAGGTAGCATAATTAGTATCTTATCTAGACTTAGTAATTATGAACAATCTGAAGACAATCACCAATATGAAGACTCGATAATTCCTATTTTAGTTGGTTTTTATAAGCCTCTAATCGGAGGTACATTTGGTATTTTAATTTTTGCCATTTTAGAGGGGGGAATTATTCCTATTGCTTTTGGTGAACTTGATAACGAAAAGAGGCAAGAGCAAAGATGGATGTCTCTATTTTCTTTGTCTTTTGTGGTGGGATTTAGCGAGCGATTAGCAAAAGATCTTATTAGTACAACAGAAAAACATTTTGATTCAGAGAAATAGAAAGTGATAGATAGATTGACAAAAATGTTGATTCTATTTCGTGCATAGTAATGCTATATCCCGAAAAATTTGTAATATTATTTTATTAAATTGGTATAATACCATTTTGAAAAAAGAATGTTACGAATAATAAGAGCTATAAAAAGACCTTACAGGAGATATCCCTTTGACAAAAAAGATAATTTCCAACCTAAAAAACAGTATCGAAGCCATTCCCATGTGACTCCTGACTCCTGACTCCTGAGTCCTAAAAAATCCTCTAGCTATTTGTAGCAAACATTTATCAATTTGGTATAACAACTATATTTAGTGCTTGCTGATTAAATATAAAAGCGTTGACAAATAAAGGTTATAGCCTTTTTTTCTCTAAAAAAGTACCAGCTTTTCCCAATGTCTAGCTCATGCATGTTAGTATTTTCGGCAGACAACGGCAGAAAAACTAAGGGACAATTCTGACCGAAAACTCTGGGTCTCAAGCCTCCTCTTTTAAGGGGAGAAAAAAAGAATATTCCGTATTTCAAGCCTCCTGGTTTAACAGGAGGTACTGATAACTGATAACTGATAACTACCTCCTTTATAATTCCCTTTCCTCCTGACTCCTACCGTTACTAAAAGACTTTTTCAGCAAACCCTATTTAGTGCCATTGCGTAAGTCCTGACTGAATTAGTCTCTTCACAGCACAGAGATTAATCCCACAAGGTTGAACATTTCTTTGTCTGAAATAAACAACTTCAGTATTACGTAGGAAAATTTTTAATATTTCATGCCAAATCCGGTTAGAAAAGCTAGTTTTTCCAAATCTGTCTAATACCAATTCCCAAAACTATTGCTATACTTAGGTTTCACTTCAATTATTAAGTAATTAACACAGATAAAATCACTTTTTTGATAATAGTAGCCCAGTTAATGTTTATTATTCTTATTTTTACTCCTCCCCACACTCCCCACACTGACCCACATTTGTAATTATTTTTGTTATCAGACATAGCAGTGGGAGCATATTGCTCCCATACTAAGCATTCCTTGTTCGTATTTTTGAGCTATTCAGAATATAGTTTTCGCAACTCATCCATTGAGGAAATCTGGGGAATTTGAGTAACAATTCTCTCTAATAATTTCACATCATTAATTCCTGAAATTTCAGATAATATCCCCACATATTCATCACCAAACTTGAGTTTCAATCCCATTTCAATTGCCAATAATAACGCCTGTTTAATTTGAACATCCTTTTGGGATATCTGAGTATCCTTTTGGGATATCTCAGCATCCTTTTGGGATATCTGAGTATCCTTTTGAGATATTTCAGCATCTTTTTGGGATATCTGAGTATCCTTTTGGAATATTTCAGCATCTTTTTGGGATATTTGAGTATCCTTTTGAGATATCTCAAGATTTTTTTCTGCTGCTATTTCATCTCCTGTTTTAATCACATTTCCCGACTCATCACACCAACGTAACCAAGTACCATTCAGATTTTCAAACACACCATTCCAAAGAGTTAATCCTAAATTTACATCAGCAAACCAAGCATCATTTTTAGGAATATAAGAACTACCATGAAGTTGAAATACTTGCAGAAAAGTTTTACTTAGTTGTTGCAATGGATCGTAGACAACATAATAAGGAATTCGTAATTGTGCATACTTTGTCAATTTACTTCCTAATTCATTGCCTGGAGTGGGAGAAACAATTTCAATTACTACATCTGGGGACTTGCCAAATTCCCAGAATAAATAAGAACGAACATTACGTTTCCACCATTGTTCGCCACCAGGAATATTCAAACTTAAAAACACATCAGGTACAATTCCTGAATCTCCGACATAAGAAAATAAACCCACATTAGCAGCAACGAGAAAAGGAGCATTTATAGGTATTTCAGCACCGCTATAAAATACAGTTGTAAGTAGACGTTGTTGTTTTTCATTAATAAAACTATCCAAGGGAGTGTCATCCTCCAGAATCATATTACTGGTGTCTGGATATTCATGGGGCAGAAGTGTCAATTGTTCTGACATAGTTACCTCCAGATTGATTTGGGAACTGTTTAATATATTATATGATAGAGCTTTGTACACGCAACAGAAGCAACAAATCTAATTATCCTGAAAAGCTCTTTTCACTTCATCTTACGAGATTTCTTCCACTTATTGCTACTGAATCTGGAAAGAAGTCATCCACTGAACTGCTAATAGCCAAACTTATGTGCGATCGCGAAATAGAAGGGAGTTTTATCGCTAACCGGAATAGAGTTCTATAACTCTTAAGTAATATTTTATCGCTTACACATATTGATATATTTTTCTCAAAAACGGTTGACGAAATATCAACCGTTGCGTTATACTGATCTCAGTACAAAATTAGAATGATCTAAGTACAAAAAAAAGACCGATTGCAAAGCAATTGGTCTTGGACTAAAAATTAACTAACTTTCATTATGGCACATCAATTTACTTCTGGGGTATTTCTGACTACCCCAGCTTGGCATGGTATTGGAAAAGTAATCAGAGAGCCTCTATCACCAGGCGAGGCCATTAAACAGGCAGGCTTAGACTGGAAGGTAACGAAGCAGGCTATTTGTCGCGTGGGAAGCAAAAAAGGGGACACTAAGCCCATATCAGATTATGAAGCGATAGTAAGGCAAGATACTGATGAAGTCTTTGCCATAAGGCACAAGTCTTACCAGGTATTTCAGAACTGGGAAGCCTTTCGCTGGCTTGAGGAGTTTATCGAAAGAGGCGACTTGATAATAGATGCAGCCATTTGCCTTGCAGGAGGGAAGCAAATCGCCATTACTTGCAAGATAATGGTAGAACCTGCTGAAGTTATCAGTGGCGACCTAATTGAACCTTATTTGCTGTTCAAAAACGATCATTCAGGAAACGGCAGCATTGGTTTTATATTAACACCAGTGCGGGTTGTTTGTCGCAACACTTTATCAATGGCAGTCGGACGAGATGATTTTGAGGGCAATGTTCAGCTTGATAAGAAGAACTTCCGTATCAAACACATTGGCAATGTCAGCGCCAAAGCAGAGGAAGCAAAAGACCTGATTGATTTCCAAAAACGCTGTTTCAACGATGGAATGGATGTGTATCGGGAAATGGCAAAGTACAACCTACCTCGCCACAAATTTGAAGACTACCTAAAACAGGTTTTCTCAGCACAGTTCAAAGAAAAGCAAAAAGTTTGTTTAGAGCGCGGTCTACCCGAACCCAGCATATGGGACTTGCAGGTGGTGAAAAACGTTATCGATCACTACAACAAAACCTGTGAGGAAATGCCAGCAATAGAAGGTACGCTCTATTCTGCTGTGCAAGCAGTCTCAGGAGCAATCACTCACTCTAAACACCACCAGGCCGTTCAATCACAGTTATTTGGCCGTGGTAAATCCATAATGGAAAAGAGTTTGAGACAAGCCATTAGTGTGATGAAGATTTAATTT
>JBCDJM010000123.1:0-19682 GCA_038747755.1 Cyanobacteria bacterium P01_H01_bin.35 | reverse complement strand
CTTCTGTAATAGAAGGATTGGCTAAAATAATTTTTTTCTTTTTTCTCTCCGCTTGTTTCGGAGTAACAATAAACCGGGTTTGTGGGAGGTGTGGGGAGGAGGTAGGGACGTTTTGCTGCGCAACATGTTTGCGGAGCATTCGGGAACGGAAAACGCATTAATGCTCAAGCAACGTCCGTACACATAAGAATAATTAACACGCTATTAGCTATAGCAATCCTAAATAGAGTGTAACATTTTATCGTAGGGGTTTGGTTTCCAAATCCTACTTTTCCTTGGGTTTAGAGACTAAACCCCTAGAGTTTTTTGTATAGCGCTACTTGAAAAGGGAATAGGGAACAGGGAACAGGGAAAAGTAGACTATCACATGGTTTCAGGATTTATAACTGTCCTAACCTTTGCTTCGACTGCTATAAGGATTAACCTATTATAGCAGTCCTATTTCAATTGTAATATTTTTGTGTTAGTGAGGAGTTAGGAGTCAAATGTTATTAATATTTTCTAGTAAAAATGTGCTGCAACTATAGGAATGAGTTTGGAGACCAAACCTCTACATTTTTTTTACAAATCATTTACAATTGCTATAATAATTAGCCAATATGAAAAATCCAAAAAATAAAAGATATAAATATTTAATTTTTAGCTTAGTTACTTGTTTAGTTATTTTTCTAATTACAGCCATAGTTATTAACTCAATGACTCAAGCGACTATTCCTCAAATAACTTTTTTAGGAGAGGTAAATTTTCCCACAGGTTTAAAATTTAAAAATACAGAAGTTGGCGGACTTTCTGGCATAACTTATAATCCAGATCAACAAATTTATTATGCTATTTCTGATGACCGTAGTAGTAAAGCACCAGCCCGATTTTATACTCTAAAAATTGACTTAGAGTCAGAGACAATTTCAGAAGAAACTGTAACTTTTATAGATGTCATAACTTTATTAAATGAAACAGGTAAATCATTTCCTCCTTTGACTCTTGATCCTGAAGGAATTACTTTTACTGGAACTAATTTATTTATCTCTTCTGAAGGAGATAGAGAACGTCAAATACAACCATTTATTAGAGAATTTTCTCTGGCAGGGAAACAACTACGAAATTTGCCAATTCCTGAAAAGTTTCTTATACAAGCTGATAGTGGAATTAGAAATAATCTAGCTTTGGAAAATTTAACTATTACTCCTAGCAAAAAATATCTCTTCACAGCCACAGAAAATGCTTTAGTTCAAGATGGCGCAGCAGCAAATATTTCTACTGGGAGTCCTTGTCGAATTTTACAGTATGATTTAATTAAAGGTGAGCCAGTAAAAGAATTTCTATATATCACAGAACCTATTACTGCTACATCTAATAGTTTAGGTGGTTTTAAAACTAATGGTTTAGTAGAACTAATAGCCTTAGATGATACTCATCTTTTAAGTCTAGAAAGGTCTTTTTCTCTAGACACTGGAAATGTGATTAAACTATTTAAAGTTGATTTGTCAGATGCAGATAATATTCAACAAATTAATAGCTTAAATACTCAATTGATTAATATTTCTCCCGGACAAAAAGAATTACTTTTAGATTTCAGCAATCTAGAATTAATCTCAGACAATATTGAAGGAATGACCTTTGGGCCAAAATTTGCAGATGGTCGGCGATCGCTCATCTTAGTCAGCGATAATAATTTTAACTCCCTACAAGTGACTCAGGTTCTCATTTTCAGCACTAATCTCTAGCTATTAAATTCAAAATTCAAAATTCAAAAGTTTAAAAAAGACATTGGAGGATTTCTCTTCTAATCCTGAATCAAAAAAAAATGAAAATTTTCAAGCCTTATATAGTAAAGTTTTTGGCTAAAAGAAAGAGAAAGATGCAAAAAAATTTAGAGAAATGCTTGACAAATAAAATAGAAAACGCCATAATAGTTTATGGCTTGAAAAATAAGGGACTGTAGTTCAATTGGTTAGAGCACTGCCCTGTCACGGCAGAAGTTGCGGGTTCGAGCCCCGTCAGTCCCGTAAAATATATAACTTAACACTCATAACAAATCTCATCAATATTACTGTTTGATGAAATCCTAATTTTTATGGTAAAAGTAGGAAATCAAGTCAGTATCAAAATTAGATATTTTTACGTCACTCTGGTAGATTATATATCTTCTCAGATTTAACCAGAAGTAGAAAAAAATCTAAAAACAAAAAACTAAAATAGAAATTGATATGAGTGTTAGAGTTCGTTTGGCCCCAAGCCCAACAGGAAATTTACATATAGGTACAGCCAGAACTGCTGTATTTAACTGGTTATTTGCAAAAAACCAGAAAGGAAAATTTATCCTCAGAATAGAAGATACAGATTTAGAGCGCTCCCGTCCAGAGTATACTAAAAATATTACAGAGGGACTAACTTGGTTAGGATTAGAGTGGGATGAAGGACCATCTTATCAGTCCCAACGTTTAGAACTATACCAGAAAGCAACTCAAGATTTATTAGATAAAGGATTAGCCTATCGCTGTTATTGTACAGCAGCAGAACTAGAGGAAATGCGGGAAGCTCAGAAAGCAAGAAAAGAAGCACCCCGCTACGACAACCGTCACCGCAACCTTACAGCTAAACAACAAGCAGCTTTTGAAGCCGAAGGAAGGCAAGCTGTAATTCGCTTCAAAATAGATGATGATCGGATAATTACCTGGAATGATATGGTCCGGGGGAAAGTAACTTGGAAAGGAAGTGATTTAGGCGGAGATATGGTCATTTCCCGTGCTGCAGGAGGAGGGAAAGTAGGACAACCCCTCTACAATATGGCAGTGGTAGTAGATGATATGGATATGAAAATTACCCATGTGATTCGGGGTGAAGACCATATTGCTAATACAGCTAAACAAATATTACTTTATGAAGCGTTAGAAGGGAAAATGCCAGAATTTGGTCATACACCTTTAATTCTGAATAAAGAAGGACGAAAATTGTCAAAACGAGATGGAGTAACTTCAATTTCTGATTTTCAAGAATTGGGTTTTACTCCCGAAGCACTTGCAAATTATATGTGTTTGCTTGGGTGGACGCCTCCAGATGCAACACAAGAAATATTTACTCTAACAGAAGCAGGAGAAAAGTTTGGTTTTGAAAGGGTGAATAAAGCAGGAGCTAAGTTTGACTGGGATAAGTTAGACTGGATAAACAGTCAATATTTACATAGTCTACCAGTAGAAAAACTAACAGATAAATTAATTCCCATCTGGCAAAAAGCAGGATATAAATTAGACCCCAAAGGCGATCGCTCTTGGTTAGAAGAACTAACAGCATTAATAGGACCAAGTTTGACTCGCCTCACAGATGCAGTGGAAATGAGTAAATTATTCTTCTCTCCTACTGTAGAACTAGATGAAGCAGCAACAAAGCAAATGCAGAATGAAGATTCTGTTAAATCTATTAATTCTCTTCTAGAAATGATAAATGCTGATGTAGCTCTAGGATCTAATGATGCACAGCAAACTATTAAAAAAGTTACTCAGAAGGTTAAGGTAAAGAAAGGGATTGTGATGCGATCGCTAAGAGCATCCTTAACAGGTGCAATGCAAGGACCAGATTTAATTCAGTCGTGGTTACTGCTGCATCAAAAGGGTTTTGATGTATTAAGGTTCAAAAAATCTTTAGATCAGGAAATTGAGGAAACTAAGAAAGTAGAAACTACTCCTAATAAGAGTGAAGGTACTGGTGTAGTAGAAACAGCAACTCCGACAACTCCAACTACTGGTGCAGCAGCTAAGACTCCAGCAGAACCAACGGTACAAAAAGAGAGTAAAGTTGCTACACCAGCAACTCCAACTACTGGTGCAGTAGCTAAGACTCCAGCAGAACCAACGGTAGAAAAAGAGAGTAAAGTTGCCACACCAGCAACTCCAACTACTGATGCAGCAGGTAAGACTCCAACTGAACCAACGGTAGAAAAAGAGAGTAAAGTTGCCACACCAGCAACTCCAACTACTGATGCAGCAGCTAAGACTCCAACTGAACCAAAGGTAGAACAAGAGAGTAAAGTATCAACTCCAGCAACTCCGACAACTCCGACAACTGGTGCAGCAGCTAAGACTCCAGCAGAGCCAACGGTAGAAAAAGAGAGTAAAGTCTCAACTCCAACTACTGATGCAGCAGGTAAGACTCCAACTGAACCAACGGTAGCAAAAGAGAGTAAAGTCTCAACTCCAGCAACTCCGACAACTCCGACAACTGGTGCAGCAGCTAAGACTCCAGCAGAACCAACGGTAGAACAAGAGAGTAAAGTCTCAACTCCAACTACTGATGCAGCAGGTAAGACTCCAACTGAACCAACGGTAGAACAAGAGAGTAAAGTCTCAACTCCAGCAACTCCGACAACTCCGACAACTGGTGCAGCAGCTAAGACTTCAACTGAACCAACGGTAGAAAAAGAGAGTAAAGTCTCAACTCCAACTACTGATGCAGCAGGTAAGACTCCAACTGAACCAAAGGTAGAACAAGAGAGTAAAGTCTCAACTCCAGCAACTCCGACAACTCCAACAACTGGTGCAGCAGCTAAGACTCCAGCAGAACCAAAGGTACAAAAAGAGAGGAAAATCTCAGCATCACCATCATTAGTAACTCCAACAACTGGTGCAGTAGCTAAGACTCCAACTGAAGCAAAAGTAGAAAAAGATAGCAAAGCCTCAACTCCAGCAACACCAACAACTCCCACAACTGCGGCAGAAACCACAGAACAAAAAGTTGCTGTTCAGGTTAAAACTCCCATATTAGATGACCAAAAACTTGTAAACACAGAAACTAATAATACCATTGATATTGAACAATTCAATAAAATTAAAGAACAATTGCTCAATATTTTTTCTAACTTTCCTGACTACATTAGCCAATTCTATCAAGAATATCAAAGTCAGCTTACAGTAGTTGGTTCGTTAACCTTAGCAATATTAACTTTGACATTAATTATTAGTTTTCTACAAGCCTTACAAGGAATTCCTATTCTATCAGTTAGCTTTGAATTTATTGGGATGGGATATGCTGTTTGGTTTGTTTACCGTTATTTGCTGGGAAAATCTAATCGGCAAGAATTATTAGATAAAATTGAAGACATCAAAGCAGAAATTGTTGGTAAGCAATCTTAAATAAGAGTTTCACATACTCAAAAAAAAGGGGGAAATTAAACAAATAAAGTGAAACATAAAAATTTATGATTACATATTCCCCCTAGAAGTTTTTGACCAGCAAATAAGGTCTCAAGCCTCCCCTTGGCTGCGCCACGATCTGTCGCTCTACAAGGGGATGAAAAAACGGTGGTTTGCGGAGCAGTCCGTAGGATGGGATGGCGAGGAAACCCGCTCTTACAGAGCCGCATTTCATGTCGCGAAGCGTTAACGGAGTTGTGCGAAGCAAAACGCTTTGTATGTTGCGGAGCAAAACCCCATATCCAACCGACCAAGAGAAATCAACTTCAGTATTTCAAACCTCTGGCAAAAGCTGCTAGGTGCTGATAACTGATAACTGATAACTGAAATGACTTTATTATCGAAAATCGGAAAACAGCACTCTCAATGAATAGAAATCAACTTAGAAAAACGATATTATTTTTAGGAGTATTGTTTTCATTAGCAGGGATGCAGAAAACCACCCCAGTTTTCTCCCAAGATTTACAATTGACACCTATATTTGAAGATGTTAATTTATATCCAAAATCTCCTCAAAATCGAATGATTATTCGAGGTTTAAGTGGAGGACCTATATCTGCGAAAGAAACAACAGGTAGAGAAAACACTGTAACAGGACCATGTGTAGGTTTTATTGATAAAGAACCAGATCATAGAATAATTTTAAATGGCTTTTTTGAATCTATGAAACTTGAGGTTAAAAGTAGTGAAGATACAACTTTAGTAATTAGAGGTCCTGGAGGTAGTTGGTGTAATGATGACTTTGAAGGAAAAAATCCAGGAATTATCGGTCAATGGTTTTCAGGTACTTATGAAATTTGGATAGGTTCTTACCAAAGAAATAAATATTATCCTTATGTAATTAAAATTACTCAAGAATAAGAAGCTCATATAAATACAATATTGTTGTAGGGATGTTTCATGGAACATCCCTATTCTCACATTTATTGCCTTTTTCCTATTCCTTTATTGAGGGTAATTTTGTTGCAGATGACATAGAATTATGAGGATTTTGTACTATTGGTTGGGTTGTTAGTGGTATGGGATGAGGATTTGCGATCGTCGGTTGTAGTTGGGGTGTGAGTCTTACAAGATCGGTTTTTTTCACTATTGGTTGTGCTGCAGGTGGCACAGGATGGGGATTTTTGATCATAGGTTGAGGTCTTAGTATAGTAGGCTTGACTGGTGCAGGTGCTACAGGTTGCAACCGAACATTTGTTAACATTGGTTGAGGTCTTGGTATAGTAGGCTTGACTGGTGCAGGTGCTACAGGCAGCATCAGAACGTTTGTTAATATAGGTTGAGGTTTTGGTCTGATATGATTGACTGGTGCAGGTGCTACAGGCAGCATCAGAACGTTTGTTAATATAGGTTGAGGTTTTGGTCTGATATGATTGACTGGTGCAGGTGCTACAGGTTGCATCAGAACGTTTGTTAACATTGGTTGAGGTCTTGGTATAGTAGGCTTGACTGGTGCAGGTGCGACAGGTTGCATCAGAACATTTGTTAACATAGGTTGAGGTTTTGGTCTGATAGGGTTGGCTGGTGCAGGTGCTACAGGTTGCATCAGAACATTTGTTAATATGGGTTGAGGTCTTGGTCTGATAGGGTTGGCTGGTGTAGGTGCGACAGGTTGCAACCGAACATTTGTTAATATTGGCTGAGGTCTTGGTACAGTAGGATTGACTGGTGCAGGTGCGACAGGTTGCAACCGAACATTTGTTAATATTGGCTGAGGTCTTGGTACAGTAAGATTGACTGGTGCAGGTGCGACAGGTTGCATCAGAACATTTGTTAATATTGGCTGGGGTCGCGGTCTGATAGGCTTGACTGGTTTTGCGAGTTGGGGCTTATTAACTTTTTCAATTCCGAATTGATAATTATTACTTGTGTTAGTAGTTTTCCATTGATTAGGAAAATTTACTCCTTTATCTTGGGCTGGAACAAAATTAAAAGAATTTTTCAATTGGGAATTTTGAGAAGTATTAATCCCTTGATTTTCGGAGAGAATGAAATGATTAGTAGGATTTAACTTTAAGTTATTTTTATTGACATTATAACTTTGTTGTGATATGTTTTGAGTAGATACTTGAAGTGTATTTACTAGGGATAAATTATTTCTGTTTTGACTGATAGCAAAACTTGCTGTAGGCTGCACTAATATACGAATAGTGTATGTTGTAGCAATTAGAGGAACTGCTCCTAGTAAAACCTTGAATTGGAAAAGGACTGATTTTAAGAAAATTCTCATATTACCTATAAACCTTCTACTAATTGGTAAAGGTGATTAGACTTAAAGCTATTGGTATTTAGTATAACATCTTATTTATGGCAGTAACTTAATGTTAAAATAAATTTTTGTAATTCTCTAGCTGAATGATGTCTATCAGCATTATCAACTCTAAGTTAGTTAATTAGTTAAAATTAAATGACTTAGAATTGAAGCAAAAATCATACTCTTTATGGATTCTATGTTTGCTTTAATGAATACTTGTATCTGGGTGTTGGATCAAACAGGATGCTTTCTAGAAAGTATTCCAGTAGATGGGGAATTATCCTTTTCAGAGGATAACCCCCTGAAAGTTCAGATCCGTCAAGTTATTGAGAATACTCAGAAAAATATTTTGAGTAATCATATTAAAACTTGCTTAAAAACAAATCGTCAAGTAGAAATTGAATATAACTCTCAAATAGGAGAAGAACAGGTGAAATTTAACGCCAGTATTTATCCAGTTAATAAAGAAAAAGTTATATTAGTTCCCCATGATATTCAAGTTATTAATGCTAATAATAAATTACAAGAATCCCCGTCACTAGAAATATCGGAAGTAGACGAGCGTTTACAAACACTTTTAGAAGCAATACCAGGATTAGTTTCTTGGATTAGTTCAGATTTACATTATTTAGGAGTTAATAGGCATTTAGCTAAAATATTCAACATGGCTCCTGAAGAGTTTATTGGTAAACATATCGGCTTTTTGAATGGAGATGATACAGAATTTACCAAATTTGTTCGCAATTTTTTTGCTACTAATACCACCGTTACTGTTCATGAAACAAGTTCAGCGGTAGGCCAATTTCTCATAGTTGCTCAAAAATATAACCAAGGTCAAGCAGCGTGTACTGTGGGAATTGATATTACTGAACTTCGGGAAACAGAAACAGCTCTAGCACTGACAGGGAAGGCGATAGAAAGTAGCAGTGAAGCGATTAGTATGACTGATGCTGATGGCAATCATATTTTTCAAAATCGAGCATTTACTGAACTTTTTGATTATCAAAATGTAGCACAAGTAAATGCTATTGGTGGGTTACTAAGTTTGATAACAAATAAAAGAGTAGCTCAAAAAATATCTGACAGCATGATGAGCGGAAATTCATGGAATGGAGAAGTTAGCTGTCAAAATCGCACAGGCCAAATTATCCAGATTTTGATGCGGATAGATGTAATCAGAGATACAACAGATAAAATTACTGGGTTTGTTGCTGTTAGCACCGATATTACAGAACGTAAACAAGCAGAGAAACTACTACGGGAAAATGAGAAAAGATTCCGGTCGCTAATCGAAAATAGCACAGATATTATCCAGATTTTAGACAGTAATGGCATTTATCAATATGTTAGTCCCTCTCAAGAACGAATTTTAGGTTACACTTCAAGAGAATTAATTGGCAAATCTGTATTAGAGTTAATTCACCCCAATGATAGATGGTGGGTAGAACAGGTAATAGAAGGGGTCAAACAATATCCGAAAATGCGCCGGGGATTAGACGAATATCAAATATGCCATAAAAACGGTAGTTGGTGTATATTTGAAGCTATGGTAATGAATTTACTTGATGATGAATCAGTTCAGGGAATTGTCATTAACTGCCATGATATAACAGAAAAAAAATCAGCAGAGGAGCAACTGCTACGTCAATCTCTTTATGATAGCCTTACAGACTTGCCAAATAGAGCTTTATTAATGGATAGATTACAGCAAGCATTGGCACACACACACACAAATCCTTCTGATTTGTTTGCTGTACTTACGATTAATTTAGATCGATTTAAGATAATTAATGAAAGTCACGGTCACTCCATGGGAGACAAGCTATTAATTGAAATTGCTCAACGAATCAAAACTTGTTTACGCTCAGGAGATACGGTAGCACGAATAGGTAGTGATGAGTTTGTGATTCTCTTGGAGAAAGTTCACGATCAAGAAGATGCGATTGGTTTAACAAATCTTATCCAAACAGCGATCGCTCAACCTCTAGAATTAGACGGTCATAAACTCTTTATTACTGCTAGTATCGGTATTGTTATAGGTTCCCATGATTATAAATGGGCAGGGGATATACTGCGAGATGCTAATATTGCCATGGATCAAGCTAAAGTGCAAAACCCTGGAAGTTATCTGGAATTCACCCCTGACATGCACAGCTATGTTACAGAAATGATGCAGTTAGAGCGTGACTTACGCCAAACAGTCGAGATGCTCGAAGAATTTGTTTGCCCTACTTCCAACACTTTTTTACTCAACTATCAACCAATTATCTCTCTATCTACAGGCAATTTAGTAGGGTTTGAAGCTTTAGCACGATGGCGACATTCTGAACGGGGTATGGTTCCTCCGGTAAAGTTTATTCCTATTGCAGAAGAAACTGGTTTGATTATTCCTCTGGGTCAGTGGATATTTTGGGAAGCTTGTCGTCAACTACAAGAATGGCAGCAAATTTATTCTCAAACTAACCTAACTATAGCTGTTAATATTTCTGGGAAACAGTTTTCCCAATCTAACTTGATTGTTCAAATTCAACGTATTTTGCAAAAGACAGGTATCGATCCTCAAGGATTAAAAATAGAAATCACAGAAAGTGTGGTTATGGATAATGCTGAATCTGCTACTAGAGTTTTATCTCATCTACGGGAGTTGGGAATGCAGTTAAGTGTTGATGATTTTGGTACAGGATATTCATCTCTAAGTTATTTGCATCGCTTCCCTATTAATACTTTGAAAATTGATAAATCTTTTGTGACAAATATGGGAGTTAATGGGGAAAATTATGAGATTGTGCGAGCTATTGTTACATTAGCTCATAGTCTAGGATTGGATGTGGTAGCAGAGGGGATAGAAACTGAGGCACAGTTGGCTCAACTGAAAGATTTAGGATGTGAATATGGTCAAGGATATTTATTTTCTAGACCTGTAGATGTGACAGCAGCAACAGCATTATTGGAAAGTGAAAATTCAAAATTCAAAATTTAATCAAGTCCAGGACTTGCGCATAACCGCTATATCTAGTAGGGGCGATTTCCGTTCCGGAATGCTCCGCAAACGCGAATCGCCCCCACAGATAGCGTATTGTTTAATAATTTGCGTAAGTCCTGATTAGAAAGGATCGAGCATGATCTCCCTGTCCGCGTGTCCCCGTGTCCCCGTGTCCCCGTGTCCCCGTTTCCCCGTTTCCCCGTTTCAGCCTTAATCATCCCAGTATTCAGCAACGCCATCATGCTTAGAATAAGCGATCGCCAGAGTCTACATCAAACCAATGAATTTGTTTAGTTGGTAATTCTAAAGTTACTAAATCATCCCAATTTTGGTGATAAGGAACTAAAGCTTTGATATTTTGCTCTGAATTTTCTATCTGTAAAATTAATAATTTTTCCTTACCTAAATCCTCCACTAATATGACTTTTCCTTTAATATTAATCCCTAAATTTTCAGTAGAAGAAAAACGGATATCTTCCGGTCTAATACCCATAATAATTTGTTTTTTTCTGATAGAAAAATCTGGCAAATTAATTTTACAATCTCCCAAAATAGCATAATTTTCTTCACATTTAAGAGTCAGTAAATTCATTTGCGGACTACCAACAAAACCTGCAACAAATTTATTTGCTGGAGAACTATAAATTTGATGGGGAGCATCAATTTGTTGTAAATAACCATCAGATAAAATTGCTACTTTACTTGATAAAGTCATTGCTTCTGTTTGATCGTGAGTCACATAAACTACGGGTTTTTGTTGAGAATTAAATAACTGTTTTAATTCTGCTCGTACCTGTTCTCGCAATAACGCATCTAAATTACTCAGGGGTTCATCTAATAAAAATACCTCCGGGTTTCTTACCAATGAACGAGCTAATGCTACCCGTTGTCTTTGTCCTCCAGACATTTCCTTGGGTTTACGAGCTAGTAAGTTCCCTAAATCTAGTTTTTGAGCCACATCACTGACTCGTTGCTGAATTTCATCTGGGGGTATTTTGCGGAGTTTGAGGGAAGCAGAAATATTTTCAAAGACTGTCATGTGAGGATAGAGAGCGTAACTTTGAAACACCATGGCAATGTTGCGGTTTCCTGGTGCTAGATTTGTGACATCGCGATCGCCAATTATTACCCTACCCTGAGTAGGTGTTTCTAAACCGGCAATGAGTCGTAGTAGGGTTGATTTTCCGCATCCAGAAGGTCCTAATAAAGTTAAAAATTCTCCATCTTCAACCTCAATATTTATGTCTTTAACGGGAATAACATTAGGAGTAAATTGTTTTCTGAGATTTTTTAATTGTAGTTTTGCCATAATTTTAAATTGTTTCTTTCTTGTTGTAAGGGTTGTTAATTTTAGGGTGGTTCTGCTCGCGTAATGGTAGATAGGGATCAACAATACCTAACAAGGTAGCAAATGGAGATGAACAACGTCGCTTCATGGGAGTAAGATGCTCCCACTACTCACTCCTTCAAAATAATTACAATAGACCACCAATTTTAGATATAATATCAAATTATACTTCTCTAGCAATTGCTATGTCTGGATAATTAGGCGATCGTTTGTAGTAGGGCTTCAGCCTTATCTATCTTCGGGCTAAAGCCCTACTACGAGCTTTTAAAGTTTTTGTTTGTAGTAGGACTTCAGCCCTATCTATCTTCGGGCTAAAGCCCTACTACGAGCTTTTATTAGAACTATTTAACCAGACATAATATATCTTCTGACTTATTTTCAGTTATATTGAACTAAAGTTTATATGTCTAACTTTAGTTAAAAACAACTTATAATAATGATTCCAACAGATTTGTTTATTTTAGGTATAGGTGGTATTTTTGCGGGTATTCTGGCTGGATTTTTAGGCATTGGTGGTGGTACAGTTATGGTACCGCTGTTAGTAGCTTTGGGATATGAACCTATACAAGCAGTTGCAACTAGCGCTTTAGCTATTACTATTACAGCGAGTTCCGGTACTCTACAAAATTGGCGTATGGGTTACATTACACCTAAAAAAGTTATTTTGTTGGCATTGCCAGCATTATTCGCTGCTCAAGTTGGGGTTTATTTGGCGGAACAATTTTCCTCTACTTTGTTATTGTTGGGTTTTGGTTTATTAATGTTGATTAATATCTATCTGTTCGAGTTCCGCAAGGGTGTTATTGCTAAACAAAAGGATACTGAAAATAATAGTGAAAAACAGGAAAAGGTAAATCCTACTATTGCTAGAATTATTACTGGGGGAACAGGAGGGTTATTAGCTGGTTTATTTGGGGTTGGTGGTGGGGTTATTATGGTACCTCTGCAAATTCTTTTACTGGGAGAACCTATTAAAGTTGCTATTCAAACAAGTCTAGGTGTAATTGTTGTTACTTCTATTTCTGCGAGTTTCGGTCATTATTTGAATGGTAATATTGTGTTTGTGGGAGGTTTGATTCTGGGTTTTGGGGGTTTGATCGGCGCTCAAATTAGCACTCGTTTTCTGCCGAAGTTACCTAGTTCAGTTGTGAGCGTTGCTTTTCGCAGTTTGTTGGTAATTTTGGCTATTTACACATTTTGGAAAGCTTGGGAAATGTAGAATGTAGAATTTAGAATTTAGAATTTCAAATCGCAGGAAAATTAGGCCATTTTTGAATTATTAGGCTAATAAAATTTAGGTTATTTGCGCGGATAGGTAGCTGTACAAGAGAGGAGGTGAAAAAAAATGGCTGAGGTTGAGTATGGGGAAGGGTTTGAGCTAGGAAAGGGTATGAAGGGGATTCGCGCAGTTTTGCAAACCCTTATGTGGCAATGGTTGTGGCCATTTTTTGAGAATGCCTATTGTCAAGCTGCAACTGGAAATGCTATATTTATTCATGTCCCGCGCAAATGCACCTTGAAAATTAAATATGGCTTGGGTTCTAGAACCCTGCGGTTGAAACTAACCAAAATCCCTATTAGGGATTGAAACTTGCTGCTATTACTGCAATAATCCCGCCTATAACTGTTGAAACTAACCAAAATCCCTATTAGGGATTGAAACTGTGGAACCTTAAATAATATAAATCCAAGTATATGGTTGAAACTAACCAAAATCCCTATTAGGGATTGAAACCCAAGAAAATATCGAAGTAGAAAAAAATTCTGTAAGCGTTGAAACTAACCAAAATCCCTATTAGGGATTGAAACACGATTAATTCTCTTGCTAAATATTGGCAAAGTGGTTGAAACTAACCAAAATCCCTATTAGGGATTGAAACATAAGCAGATTAATAATACAGTCCGTTATACTCAGTTGTTGAAACTAACCAAAATCCCTATTAGGGATTGAAACCTAGAACTGAAGCAGATAATTCCTTTAGACCAAATGGTTGAAAATCGTTGAAACTAACCAAAATCCCTATTAGGGATTGAAACCTAGAACTGAAGACCCTAATAATTTTCAATTGCATTTTGTTGAAACTAACCAAAATCCCTATTAGGGATTGAAACACGGACTCGGATATTTTTTAGAAGATGAAATTTGGTTGAAACTAACCAAAATCCCTATTAGGGATTGAAACCTTCTTTATACATCTTAAAGTAGTCTTTAAATAAACCGTTGAAACTAACCAAAATCCCTATTAGGGATTGAAACATCAAAACCATATTCATAATAAATATCTGCAACTTTGTTGAAACTAACCAAAATCCCTATTAGGGATTGAAACCCGAAATTATTGATGATAATAATAATGATAATAGTTGAAACTAACCAAAATCCCTATTAGGGATTGAAACGACAGACAAATAAGAAATCTAACTCAATATGTATATCGTTGAAACTAACCAAAATCCCTATTAGGGATTGAAACAGAGACTGAATTAGCTACACAAATTGCAGCTCTAGTTGAAACTAACCAAAATCCCTATTAGGGATTGAAACACTCTAATTAGCAATAAAAAACCTTTTAGGTACGTTGAAACTAACCAAAATCCCTATTAGGGATTGAAACATAATCTACCTCAGATTCCAGCAGCTTTAAGATGTTGAAACTAACCAAAATCCCTATTAGGGATTGAAACAGTAACAAAAAAATTCGGGTATCTGAATTAGATGCAGGTTGAAACTAACCCAAATTCCTATTAGGGATTGAAACACGAACCCATTTACAAACAGCATTACCTGTTTTCCTCGGTTGAAACTAACCAAAATTCCTATTAGAGACTAAAGTGTCCTAATTGTACTCTGAAATATTAATTCTAAATTCAAACTTGAAATTTCCCAATTCTGCATTCTGAATTCTCAATTCTCAATTCTCAATTCCTATCTCAGCCTTTAACAGCACCGGCAGTAATACCTTGAACAATTCGCCGTTGAGCTATTAATACCAAAATCACCAAAGGAAATGTACCCGTCACTGTTGCCGCTGCGATCGCTCCATAAGGAATTTCAAACAGGGAAGTCCCCCCTAGTTGAGCAACTGCAACGGGAATAGTATACATTTCTGAACGAGTAATAAAAGTGAGAGCAAAAATGAACTCATTCCAAGCAAAAATAAAGGTTAAAATTCCTGTAGTTACTAATGCTGGAATTGTAAGAGGTAAAACAATATTCCACAACATAGAAATTGTGTTGTAACCATCTATTTTGGCAGAGTCTTCTATATCTTTTGGTAACTGTTGGAAAAAGCTTCTTAAAACCAGAATTGTCAGAGGTAAGTTAATGCCTGTGTAGGGAATAATTAGGGATATATAATTATTACCTAAACCAATAGCTCTAATAATTTCTAACAGTCCTAAAAATAACAACACATAGGGAAACAGACTAACGATTAAAACACAGGCAATAATAATATTTTCACCAGGTATTTTTAATCGTGCCAAAGTATAAGCAGCAGGCGCTCCTATTCCTAAACAAATAATTGTGGAAATAATAGAAACAAAAGCACTATTAAAAATATAGCCCAGAAAACCCCAACCGAGACTGAGATAATGTTCAAAAGTTAATTGGTTTGGGGTGGGAAAATAGACATTAGGAACTGCTGATATTGCCTCATTAGTTTTGAAAGATGTTAGTAATTGCCATAAAACAGGAGCGAGGCAAAATATTACAGTTAAAACCACACTTATCCACAGAATTATTCTGCCTATTTTGATTGGCGATTTATTTTTTAATGATGATTTTTTAGCTACAGACATTTTTGATTCCTGATGTTACAAGTTATATCAAATCCGTTAGTATTGGTACAATGAAATATCGTACGGATTTGGTTACCAAACCTCTACCAAATTTGGAGTTTTTGCCTCTTTTATATCAAATCCGGTAGTGTCGGTGTAAAAAAGCATAGAAACCGGGTTTGTATTAAATGCTCCCTATAATAACATTAACCTCCAACAAACCCGGTTTCTGCAGTGTCGGTGTAAAGAATTTAGAATTAAAGATAAATTTACCAATTCTGCATTCTGAATTCTAAATTCTAAATTTTAAACGTTACTTTTGACTTTTGAATTCCGCGCAGCGGTGCTAGCGATCGCTACTACAAAAATTAATAATAGAAATGTTACTACTACTAAGGAAGCTCCATAACCAAAGTCTAAATAACGTCTAATAGTAGCATAAATATAGATAGAAATTGTTTCTGTAGCTCCAGCAGGCCCACCTCCTGTCATTACTTGTACCAAGTCAAAAATGCCGAATGCTTGAGCAAATCTGAATAACAAAGCAATTATTATTTGTGGCATTAATAGTGGAATAGTAATTTGTTGAAAACTCTGTATTGGGTTTGCGCCATCAATAGCATGAGCTTCATATAAATCAGAAGAAATTGATTGTAAACCTGCCAATAAAATAATCGCAATAAATGGCGTTGTTTTCCAAACATCAGCAATAATCATTGCCAACATTGCTCGGAATGGATCGCCTAACCAAGTAATATTAGTTTGAATGAATCCTAAACGGAGAAGTATATCGTTTACAATGCCAAATTGGTCGTTAAAAATCCACGCCCAACCCAACCCAATAGCTGCAGTTGGTAATGACCAAGGAATGAGATTAATAGTACGAACAAAACCTCTACCTCGGAATGATTTATCTAATATTAAAGCGATGCTCATTCCTAATATTAATTCTAAGAAAATTGAGAAAGTTGTAAATATTGTTGTGTTCCATAAAGTTTGCCAAAAACGACCATCAGTTAAGATTCTGTTGTAGTTAGTTAAGCCGGAAAAAATAGGCTTTAATTCTGTGCCTAGATTTTGTGTGAATAGACTTAACCAAAAAGCGCGACCAATTGGATAAGCAAATACAAATAGTAATATGAGAATAGCTGGTGTAATTAATAGCAATCCTGTTAATTTTTCTCTGGTTTCAAGGGAGTTAGTAATAGAAGTAGTTTGGGAATTTTTCATAGATTTTTTTCAGGAAATAATATCAATATCGTAGGGGTTTGGTCACCAAACCCCTACCAAATTTGGAGCCTTTACCCATATTGAAATTCAAATTTATATAGCAATTTCTACAGTTATGAAGTACATTTACGATCCCCCTAAATCCCCCTTAAAAAGGGGGACTTTGAAGGATAGCAATTTCTACAGTTATGAAGTACATTTACGATCCCCCTAAATCCCCCTTAAAAAGGGGGACTTTGAAGGCTCCAAGCTTTTTAAGGGGGGCGGGCAGGAGATCTAAAACTGTAGCTCATAGATTAAAGTAAAAAACTGCTATAGTAACCTTTTAATAGACAAAAATTCACAGCATATTTCAGGTATGTGAGGTACAAATATTAACGTTTAAATATTTGTAGTGCGGGCATCTTGCCTGCTATTAATATACCTGACTGAAACTCTAATTTACAGTAATTTTTCAATAAAAAAAATTTAGGTATAGGAACTGTAGAAAATTAATTCTGTCTCCTGACTCCTGTCTCCTGACTCCTTCTTTCTCCCAACAAAACACGAGTTTCTCTAGCTGCAGCTTTCATTGCTGATTCTGGCGTACGGGAACCTGTTAGGGCAGCACTCAAATAACGTTGTAAAATATCTGATGCTTGAGCATATTGAGGAATAGGCGGACGTAATACAGAATTATTTACTACTGGGAATAAATTTGGTAAGTAAGGAAATTTTTCTACCAGGATAGAATCGTTAAAAAGTGATTTTCTCGCGGGAACAAATCCTGTTTCTAAAATAAATTTTCTTTGTACTTCCGGTTGGTTGAAGTATTGAATAACTTCCCAAGCTTCGTCTGGATGTTTTGTAGTTTTAGCTATTCCTAAACCCCATCCTCCTAAACAAGCTCCACTATTTTTTCCAGGAGCATGAACCATTGGTTTAATATCAAAATTTCCAGCTATTTTTGATGCTGATGCTAATGGATAAACATACGGCCAATTACGTAGAAAAACAGTATTGCCACTTTCAAATAAACGACGAGTTTCTTCTTCTGCATAAGTAGTAACTCCAGGAGGAGAAATTCCCTGACTAATAGTTTGGCGTAAAAAATGTACTGCCGCGATCGCTTCTGGTTTATCTAAACCTACTTCATTTGTTTCTAAATTTACCCAAAAACCACCATAACCTTCCAGAATTTCGATAAACATTGCTGATAAACCTTCGTATTGTTTACCTTGCCAAACATAACCCCATTCAACTAATCTTTGTTTTTGCAATTCTTGGGATATTTTGATTATTTCTGCAAAGGTATTAGGGGGTTTAAATCCACCTTTTTTTAATAAGTCGGTGCGGTAATAAAGCATTCCTCCACCAGAATTTAATGGCATTCGATAGAGTTTATTTTGATAAATTCCACCTGCAACATCTCCTTGTAAATATATTTTTTGTAATTGTTGGATATCGACTTTTTCTGAAAGGTCTTTTAACCAATTAGCAGCAGCAAATTTTGGCACCCAAACTATATCCATATAAACTAAGTCATAAGGAGAATCTCCTAGTAAAAAAGAGGATGTATATAAATCTTCTACTAGGTTAGTATCGTTAGGACCTTTGATAATTTCGAGGTTAATATTTTGGTTATTTTTGTTAAATTCGGCTTGAATTGGTTCCCAGAAACTAGCTTCTAGAGCTTGTATTAATACTCGGATAGTTACAGGTTTTTCCTGAGTTTGTGCAGGTAGGATTAATATACATAAAATAGTCAGGAAAGTTGCTAAAATTAAGATGGTTATTTTGAATTGTTTTTTGAGTCTAATTATTAGGAATTTTAACCAGGTATGAATTTTGGGTTTTAGTTTTTCTAGAGTAGGGTTGAAAAATTTAATATATTTCATTATTTTGGTAAGCACAATAATTAACAATGACCTCTAGTTTTTAATTAAAGGGTTGACTAAAAAAAAAATTTTACTATGTAGCAATTCTAAATAAGTTGTACTATTTTATAGTAGGGATTTGGAGAGTAAACCCAAGGTAAAAAGAGATTTAGAAACCAAACCCTTACAATTTTTCTTCTCACAAATTATTGAGGATTAGTATATTTATCTAACTACAAGCTGTTAGAAAATGACAATAGTAAATAAAGCCAGATTTTCTATTATAATAGACTTGTACTTAATTTACGATGATACATTGCTTTGGATTATAACTTTGATTGGAATCTGGCCAAAGAAAAACAAAATATTCGTAAACATCAATTAAATTTTCGTTTGGCATCAACTGTTTTCAACGATCCTTATCAATTAACAATCTACGATGAAGAACATAGTCAAGATGAAGATAGATGGATTACTATAGGCTTAGATGAAACGGGTATTTTAAGGGTTGTTGTCCATACTTTAAAGAAATTAATAAATCCTCCTATCTCATTAGGATTATTTCAGCTCGTAAAGCTAGTTTAACTGAAACTCAAGTTTATCAACAGAGGCAATTATGAAATCAGAATATGACTTTTCCCAAGCAGAACAAGGCAAGTTTTACCATCCCGATGCTAACTTTCATTACTCCATTTATCTCGAACCAGATGTGGAACAATTTATCACTAAAATTGCTGAACAGAGAAAAATTGACGTACAAATTTTAGTCAATGAATGGTTGAGAAATCATATTAAAAATATGACTACTGATTCATTAATGGATAATGGATAATTATCTCTCCCTAAAAGGGAGAGGATTGACTAAAAGGGAAAAATTTATTTTTTTTCCCTTAAAAGGGGAGGCTAACAAAGCTGAATAATTTAATTATTTAATTAAATTATTAATTATTCGGTAAAATTATTTCGCGATTTAGCAAGATTAAATAAAACCTACGGGAAAGGGCGTTGGCGTAAATGAAAAGGAGTGGCTACGATTCGTCTTGAT
>JBCDJM010000122.1:0-19697 GCA_038747755.1 Cyanobacteria bacterium P01_H01_bin.35 | reverse complement strand
ATCCCTAGGAATTGTATCGTTTTGAATTCTGGCCACTTCATGCCAGAATAATAAATTACGTTGGTCTAATGCTAGTTGTTCCCAACGTGCTAGGTCAATGGATATTTCTACTTGGTCTTTGCCTATTTCTTCACTGCGAATTAGTGGGGGATTAACTTCAATGGACTTTTCTACCATTACCCAACTTTGTAATTCTGGCGGTAATAAGCCTTTTAGACGCCTAATTTCACTCATTTCTGCCCTGGCAGTAGTAGTAGCATAAGATGTCATAGTTCGTTTTAGTCCTATAGATTTTTCAACATATATCATCCTTTCTTTAAATAGTTTACCGCAAGACTTCGGGCAGTATGTTTTCTGCTATTACTGACAGGATATGGGAGCTATGCCAAAGTTGAAACTTTTTAGCTTGCTTGATTTTCCTCTACTTTTTGTCAATACCTATAATTACTCAAGTATTTTTACCTATAGAAAATTTGTTTTTTTGAGCTTGTAGTTACCTAGCTGCAAATTGTAGTATTTAGCAGATTTTTAACGTAAATACTGGGTTTTAGCTTTATTTAAAAGAAGTTATTTTTATTTTAGATACAACATTGGCATCATACCCTAATGTACAGAATATGATACAAATCGCTGAAACAACGCAAGCTCGTGAAATATTTTGTAATAATTCAGAAAAAATAGATTTTTTTTTATTTGTACAAACAATGTTAAAGCTTATATAGATTAGTAAAACTTATATTTATATAGTTGACCTCAAGTATCGTTTGCAATTTAGAAATATTGGAGCGATCGCTTGGTTCTAAATTTTTTAATAAATATTGATTTAATGAAGTACATATTTGTTTGATTAGACGATAATTGCTCATACCTTTTTAGTTAAAACAATCAGTCAAGGCAAAAAAATATTCGGCAATAGTGTTCTGACTTAGTTTTACATCTTGGCAAAATTATCAGCATTTTTTCTGTGGCAAAATCTGTGAAATAAGATGATAATTTTATTGGACTCCCCCTCGTCGGCAAAAATTAGTAGCTATAGAAAATTATCCCCTAATATTCCAGTCAAATAAAATTGGTAAATACTAGAAAGCCTCCTTAGAGAATTTTTGTCGGTCAGTAGTAAATTTTTGCCAGATAATCAGAATTTTTTATACTACTAAATCTTTGTTAAATTAGACTTAAACAAATTTTTGTGAAAATAGGTTTATAGCTTCTAAAAGCTATAAAAGTATTTGGGAATATAAATGGTATTTTATTGATAACTAGGGTTTGCTGAAAAAGTCTTATGGGTAAGGGAGGAGTCAGGAGAAGTAGGAATTATAGAGAAGGTAAGAGGAAGAATAGTATAGCGCTAGGGAGTAGGGAGTAGGGAGTAGGGAATAGCGGTGCGACCCCGCGTCGCCGTTAGGCGCAAGCGGTCAGATCCCGCGTCGGCGTAAGACGCAAGGGAATGCTGACCAAGAGAGGGAACGCGCACCAAGAGAGGGAGTAGCAGACTTTTCAAGGGTTCTAGGATTTAGAAATGTCTTAACCTTAATGCGTAGTGCTATAAAAGTGATTTTTCTGTCATAGTCTACTCAAAATGCTCACTTTTTCGGCTTTATAAACCAAAAAGCAGGTAATTTTTCCATACCTATAAATTGCTCAAACCTTGATCCGTAAATAGTTTTATATTTAATCAGCCAGCCCTAATTATAATTAAGGGTTGCTGTCACCTTTTAAAAAGAGAAGCAACTCACTGTAATTCTATTACCAAATCTTAAAAAGACTATTAAATAAGTTAATCTTTTAAATCACTATCAATGAGAACTGCGATAAAAAGAGCAGGTTCTTTACCATTATTTACCCATGCATGATTAGTACCTCGTTGAACCACAACATCAAATGGTTTTAACTGAACTTCATCATCATCTAGTAACAAAGTCACATCTCCTTTTAGTAAAATAATATAATCAATTGTTTTTGTTTTATGCATTGCAGGATGTCGAGTTGTATGTAAGGATTCAGGTATCTCAAACCTAGTTATAGAGAGACTTCTGAAAACGACTAACTCAGTAATTTAACAGCTTCATTCTCAATAATCACGAAACTATCAGCAAGTATTTTTCTGATAAGGTGGTGAATTTTGCCAAAATTATCTGTGACAAAATTTGTGGATGAAATGATAATTACCTCTGATTTTTCCCTCAACCAAAATTACTGGATGAAATGAGAATTAACCTCTATTTCTCCCCTCAACCAAAATTACTGGAGCGACAAAATTATCTCCTCAGTTGCCAGTCTCAGAAAATTAATAAATTGCCAAAACTATCAGCAAGTATTTTTCTGATAAGGTGGTGAATTTTGCCAAAATTATCTGTGACAAAATTTGTGGATGAAATCAGAATTACCTCCTATTTTTCCCTTCGAGCAAAATTACTGGAGCTGAAAAATTATCTCTTTAACTGTTAGTCTGAGAAAATTAGTAAATTTGCCAAATTATCAGCAAGTATTTGTCTGAAGAGGTGGTAAATTTTGCCAAAATTATCTGTGACAAAATTTGTGGATGAAATCAGAATTACCTCCTATTTTTCCCTTCGAGCAAAATTACTGGAGCTAAAAAATTATCTCTTTAACTGTTAGTCTGAGAAAATTAGTAAATTTGCCAAATTATCAGCAAGTATTTTTTTGAAGATGTGGTAAATTTTGCCAAAATTATCTGTGACAAAGTTTCTGGATAAAATGAGAATTAACCTCTATTTCTCCCCTCAACCAAAATTACTAGATTTGAAAAATTATCTCTTTAGTTGCCAGTCTCAGAAAAGTAGTAAATTCCTCAAACTATCAGGAAGTATTTTTCCGAGTCCGTGGTAAATTTTGCCAAAATTATCAGCATTTTTTATATAACAAAATCTGTCAATAAAATTATAATTGTCTCGAACTTCCTCTCAAAAAAAAATTAGTAGAGCAAGCCAAACCCACCCTACTATTTTGGCAACTAAAGTCTACATTTCAAGAATTTTTAATCCCCAAAAATCTGTCAATTAAACCTTAGCTTCTTCCTTAACTAACTTATCCCAACCTAAATCTTTCAAAGCATTATTTCGACGCAAAGGACGAGTTACTAACTCCAGAATATCACGAGCATTTGTAAACCCATGAATTTGAGCAAAAGTAAACTCAACAGACCACTTAGTATTAATACCCCGCGCCTCCAAAGGATTAGCATGAGCCATACCAGTAATTACCAAATCTGGCTGTAATTCATAAATCCTTTTAATCTGATTATAATTATCAGGTTTTTCAATAATTTTAGGTAGAGGCGTACCCATTTCCTGACAAGTTTTTTCCAACATTTCCAACTCAGCCTTTTGATATCTTTTATCCATATAAGGAATACCTATTTCTGGGCAAGTCATCCCACAACGAATCAAAAAACGAGCCAAAGAAATTTCCAATAAATTATCTCCCATAAAGAAGACAGACTTACCACGAATTAACTGAATATATTCTTCTAAATTTTGCCAAATTTGTTTTTCTCTTTCTGCTAAACCTTGAGGTTCTATACCAAAAACAGAGCAAATTTTCTCAATCCAAGCTCTACTTCCATCAGGTCCGATCGGGAATGGCGCACCAATTAATTTACACTTCCGACGCCGCATTAAAGTAGTAGCGGTACGACTCAAGAAAGGATTAACACCTGCTACATAATATCCCTCTTCAATAACTGGTAATTCCGTGTAATGTTTTGCAGGTAACCAACCAGAAACCTTAATTCCTTGCTTCTTCAATTCTAAAGTTAATTGAGTTACAACTGGGTCTGGCAAAGAACCAAATAAAACTAAAGGTGGATGATTAATATATTCTGATTCTTCCGCAGTAACTTCCTCTTTTTTCTTGCCAAAACTTAATAGTTTTTGGATGCCATTTCTCTCTTCTTTTTCCATTTCTGGAGCTTGTTTCGGACAACGAGCTGCCATTGCTGCTAATACCGTATCTTCCCCTTGAGTAAAAGCGTAATCTAAACCATTAGCACGGGCAACAACAATTGGAATCCCAATTTCTGACTCTAATTTAGGAGCCAAACCTTCCAAATCCATTTTAATAATTTCAGTTGTACAAGTGCCAATCCAAACTATCACACTGGGGTTTCTGTCACGCTTAATTTGTAAACATAAACGCTTCAATTCATCATAGTCATTTAACTTAGCTGAAATATCACCTTCTTCCAACTCAGCCATAGCATAACGAGGTTCAGCAAAAATCATTACTCCCATAGCATTTTGTAGGAAATAACCACAGGTTTTAGTACCTATTACTAAGAAGAAACTATCTTCAATTTTTTGATAAAGCCAAGATACACAACTAATCGGACAAAAGGTATGATAATTGCCAGTTTCACATTCAAAAGTTAAAGCTTCAGATTGAACAGCATTAGTCATAAAAAATACTCCTATTTATCAAAATTTTTTGGAAAAAAATCAGTAGTTACAAATGCAAAAATTGACTATTCCCTAGACAAAAGTTATAACATTTCACAGAAGTTAAAAGTTAGATTTTATAAACTCAAAATCTTGACAATACAGTAACTTCAGGAAGCTTTTTCACATCTTTCATATTTAAAGTTGGAAACTTATAGTCATTTAACTTTAGATTGAGACAAATCTTTCTTGTTATGAGGAAGTTTCAGACGAAAATAATGTCTCATTTTAAGTTTAACTACTATATTTGCGACATCTTTAAAATGAATTGGTATTACAGGGATTAATTGTAGGAGTTTAGTAACTAAACTCCTACTCCTACTACAAAAAGGGATAAATCAGTGTTGAGAGGTTTCTTCATTAACCGATCAAAGAAATTTTGGAGATTCCTCAAAATTCTCATACAAAGTCGGCTTAGGAACTTTACAGTCTGTATTCAGATACCAATTATTAGCACTTTTATAGAAACGATTTGGAATCTATTTAAAAATAGAGGTGGAGTAGGGGAAATGGGGGTGATGGAGTTTGGGGGGTGATGGAGTTTGTTAGAGTATTTTTGAACCTTTTTCTGCAAGTGCTTTTTCCCACGGACAACTCTGCTCCTCAAAAATTTAATCGCGGGCAAAAATACCAAATGACTTCAATGAAAGAATAAAGAATCTTCCATATTCTTCATCTAATCTTGGATATTCTATCTTTGAGTCTAGCCGTAGGAATTGGCAAAACCTTTGAGTTTTAGAATAATCAATGTTTGTGGTACTTAACCCAACAACCCTTCGAGATCATCATCATTAGAAGACTTTTTATCTCCTGCTAAAGAATCTAGATCAGCTTCATCTAAATTTAAGTCTTCTCCGTCCAGGCCAAGATCCAAGTCTCCTAAATCATCAGAAGACAAATCATCAAACTGATTATCATCTCCTAAGTCGCTAAGATCTATATCACCAATTTCATCTGTGGAATCTTCACCAAATAGATTTACATCGTCATCACCAAGCTCATCTAGTCCTGACTCGTCTAACTTAGCCGATGTATCCTCAAATGGATCGGGAATATCTTCTGCCAGAAAATCGGAGCTATCTTCTCCAAGATCAAGATCATCATCAGTTTCGGAGTCTAAGTCTAATCCCATATCCAAATCATCATCAGTTTCGGAGTCTGAGTCTAATCCCATATCCAAATCATCATCAGCTTCGGAGCCAGAATCTAATTCCATATCCAACTCATCCGCTGCTGAGTCTATATCCAAGTCCAAATCATCATCAGCTTCTGAGTCTGAGTCTAATCCCATATCCAAATCATCATCACTTTCCAGTTCCAAGTCTGACTCACCTTGGTCATCATCAAGTAAATCATCAGAATCTTGATCTAATCCAGCAGCTAATGCTACTCCTCCAGCTACAGCAGCAGCTCCAGTAATTGCTGCTGCTGCTGCTGTACCTAAATCATTAGAATCCTCAATTGTATCTGGCATAAGTGGCTGATCTACTGATGGTGACTCCAGAGCATCTTCATTTGGAGCATCCAAAGGGGATATAGGAGTTGATTTATCTAAGGGAGAACCAGATTTTACGCCTATAGCAATGTCAGGGTCAAAATTTAAACCTAAAACCTCTACTAAACTATCTGCATCTGCCTTAAGTTTAGAGAAAGGCAACATTAATGCTTCTAATTCTGGGTCCAGGGCATTGAGAATTCCCAGGATAAGGTATGATACAGGTCTCCTACCTCCATCAGGAGTTTGGACCGTATTTTGTTCTGTCATGTGGAGTATTAACCATGGACGATTTTTTTGGTAATACTCTAACCATTTTTGTTTGAGGGACGTTGATAATTGTTGAAAGAAAACCATGATTTTTACATTCCTTATCCTGAGAAGGGCTAAATCTATTAAACCATCATCAGGTCAAGCTCTTCATCCTCTGACATAACTTGAGGCTTACTGGGATTTAAGTAGAAGTCAGATAGGAGGGAGAATAAATCACGATCTGGAGATTCGTTGGGTACTACTCCCTCTGGCAGAGCTAAAATTTGGTCGGCGATATTTAGGTAAAAATTACAAACGTATTGCAGAGAAGGATCGGTTTCGGCCATCTCAAATAATGTTTTGCCTTTAACACGAGAAACTCGAATATCTTCAATGAGTGGTAAGACTTCCAGCACTGGCATTGGTACGGCTTCTACATATTTATTAATCAAATCACGTTTGGATGTACGATTCCCTATCAGGCCAGCTAAACGTAGGGGATGGGTACGAGCTTTTTCTCTCACAGAGGCGGCGATGCGGTTAGCTGCAAATAGAGCATCAAAGCCATTGTCTGTAACTATCATGCAGTAGTCGGAATAGTTGAGTGGAGCTGCAAAACCACCACAAACTACGTCGCCCAATACGTCAAATAGGATTACGTCGTATTCGTCAAAGGCGTTTAATTCTTTGAGTAGTTTTACTGTTTCACCAACAACGTAGCCACCACAACCTGCTCCGGCGGGAGGTCCACCTGCTTCTACACAGTCTACACCACCATAGCCTTTATATATGACGTCTTCTGGCCAAATATCTTCATAATGGTAGTCCTTTTCTTGCAAGGTGTCAATAATTGTAGGGATGAGAAATCCGGTAAGGGTAAATGTACTGTCGTGTTTTGGGTCACAACCAATTTGTAGAACTTTTTTACCACGCTTGGCTAAGGCAACTGAGATATTGCAGCTTGTTGTAGATTTCCCAATTCCACCTTTTCCGTATACTGAAAGTTTCACTTTTTTCTCCTAAATAATTCTCTATTCAAAATTTAGAACTCAGAATTCAGAAGTAATCTCTGAATAACTGGTAACTAAAATGCCCTATTTATTTGCTTAATGCTATAAATCTATTTTTTTGGCTTCTCAATGGAATTATGGTCTAACTTGACTACAAAGAAAAGGGGGTAAAAATTTATAAATTGCTCTAAAGGTAATTATTTAGTTTCAATTATTTCTAAAATTTATTTTTTGTATCCATAAGAATAATTAGTCTAATTTTAGTCATTATTCAATATTTTGTTTATATATATACATATAAACAGTAACAATATTAAAAAATATGGACATCACCTTGGTATTCAAGTAAACTTTTGCCTCTGAAATCTAAGTTATGAGAGACTTTGAGACTAGAATTTAGGGTTTGCTAAAAAAGTCTTTTTTCGGGAGCAGGGGAGCTGGGGAGTAGGGGAGAGGAGAGTAATTTTTTTGCCCAACTATGCGCCAAAAATACGCTCCTTTTTGAGTATAAACAACTAAAAACCAGGTACTGTTTAAATACCTAAAAAGCCTAAAACCTTTATCGGTAAATGCTTTGAGATTTTATCAGCAGAGCAATAATTTATATCAAGTTGAATTTGAGTATTGAATTATGAGCTTCTAGTAAATTCAATTATTAAGGTGAATAATTAATTAAGGTTAATTTTTATAACAAAAAGTTTGATTAGCTCAAGTAGGTTTTTATAGAAATACTAATTGGTACTCAGCTTTTAAAGAGGAGTAATAGTTGACCAAAAACATTAACGTACTATATATAGAGTTAAAAAACTATAACGTTATGGTTTTGAACGCTATATAGATGGTCTTTACCTAATTCTTGATTAATAAACATTCTTAAAGCTTTTCATCTGTAGTTGTGTATCTTTAAGAAGGTTCATCGAAAGCTGACTGGAAAAAGTACCTGTTTTTCAGCTCTTAAGGAAAATAAATTTATTGTTTCTCCACGGCGAGTTAGAGGCTTTTTTCCTTAATTATTCGGTAATAGTTGACCAAAAATATTCCCCTACTCCCCTACTCCTGACCAAAAAAGAAGGTCTCAAGTCTCCCCTTTTAAGGGGATGAAAAAAAATCAACTTCAGTATTTCAATCCCGATGGTTTAGCCAGAGGCAGGTCTTAACTGATAACTGATAACTGATAACTGATAACTGAAATGACTCCTTCTTCAATCAAAACGGTCGAACAATTACACTGAAATAAAATCCAGAATCTTGAGCATTATTACCACGATCATCTATATGTATCAAAGGCAAGCCATAGTCCAAACGTAGATCAACCTGTGGCACAGGTTGCCAAATCAAACCTATTCCAGCTCCGGCCAAAAATCTTTGCTCTGGTAAAAAATCATTACTAGGATTACTACCATCATTCCAAACAGCTCCAATGTCTATAAAAGGAGTAAACTGTATCAATGGCAAACCAGACTCATCCCGATAAACTGTAATTCTATCCTCAATAGAAAATCGAAAACCATTATCTCCAGACCTAACATTCTGGCGATAGCCCCGTAACGACAAACCACCACCAATAATAAATTGTTGATATGGCAACACAGGAGTTGAGGACAATTGTAAATCTCCCTGGACAATCAATAAATGACTAGCACTTAATCTTTGTACCCTTTGTACTTGGCCTAGCCAACTAAAGAAATGTCCATCAGGTTCTGGATCTTGCCTGACAGTAGCATCAAATAAACCAGTACCAATATTGAATTGCGATCGCAACGCCCAAGCACCTAGTGGATCTCGACGAATATAATCTTGTCCCAGCCTAATTACTGTACTGCTATTAATACCATCATCCTCAGTATCATCTGGATTGGCAAAATTAAAAAGTTCATCATTAAGGAAAGATTTTGTACGCTGATAAGTCAAACCCAGAGACAAAGCTAACTCTTGTCTAGGATTTCTCAATATAGGTTGACGGTAACTAAACTCATATACATCTGTTGAGCCACTAATATCCAAATCCTCAAAATCTTGACCAATTCTATTACTGTTAGGTGCTGCTCTTACCTGCAAAGTACCATTCATGGCATTGATAGGCAAATTATAAATAAAGTCAAAGACATCTGATTCATCATCAAAAATTCTAGTGGTGTTATAGGATGCCACAAAAAAATCACCCCGCCCAGTTAAGTTGCGATGTAGTGCAGTCCAACCAGTTCGTTCTGAACCTACCGTTGGAGGAGAATAGTTATCAATGTTCATGCTTAACTCTAAGGGATCTGTTTCTGTGACACGAACAATAAGAATACTCTCCCCTGGTGTTTGACTAGCTCGCAAACTAGCTTCAATATTTTCAAATAAAGGATTAGAGCGAAGTAACCGTAGTTGATTTTCTAGCCTAGCAGTGTCCAATGGCTTTCCCACCCCAAGGCGTATCCGACTTTTAATATAGGGGTCTCGTAATCTTTTTGTCCCTTCAATTTGAATTTCTCCTAAAATGCCTTCTACAACTTCAATCTTAACTACACCCTCGGTAATAGTTTGGGGAGGTAAAAATGCTCTTGAGGTAATATAGCCACGTTCTAAATAAATTTCGGTAATTGTATCTGCTACTTGCCGAAGTTCTAATAGAGTGACTAAACGTCCTTCTAGTGGCCCAACGAGGGTATTAATTTCTTCTGGGGTTAAGATTGTAGTCCCTGATATTAAAATTCTCTGGACAGGAATTTCTTGATTTGGTTCATCTGGCAGAGGTTGGGATGGTGGTGGTTTTTGTAGTTCTTGTTCTTTGGGTGTTTCTGGTTGAGTTGGTTGGGGAAGGGGTTGGAGGAAGCGATCGCGATTTGGCTCTGGTCGGGGATTTTCTGGTAGACTATTTGGTACTCTGGGCGGATTTGTTGGAGAATTTTGAGCATAAATTGATTGGCTTTGAGTGACAGTATTAATCACTTCATGGGAAGTAAGAGTTTCTTCTGTATTGGGTAAAGTTTGAGTTAATGTTTGTATTTGTTTAATATTTTTTTTTCTGGGATAAGTTTTTCCACCTGCAATTAATTTTATTCCTTCTCTTTTCCTAAGTTGAGATATTAAAGTTTTGCGATTAAGGTTTTTATGTTGATGTTTATGAATTAACTTTGGAGTTAATTCTGATGTAAATTTAGATTTTTTGAATAATGAAATCTTGCTTTTATTAGCTGTTAGTGAAGTTTTATTCAAGAATTTATCCACATCTTCAGTTTTGGATAGAGCTTGATTAGTTAATAGGCAAATAATTATAAATGTACTAGGAATTAATGCGATAATTTTTAACATTGCAATAGTTATTATCTAGGTATTGTCTGATTTTACTTACTATAAAAAAGATAGTTACTTGTTTTTAAAATTATTGAATAACACCCAGAGAAAATCAATATTTTTATATCTAAAATTACTCAATTCTCAGCTATCAACTATTGACTATTACCGAATAGTTGATAGTCAATTAATTATTCATTCAACAATTCACACCTTGAAGGCTCTCCTTGGATAGGGGATAAATCAAAAATTTTCCTTTTAGTCAATCCTATCCGTTTTAAGAAGGGGTAATTATTAATTATTAATTGTATCCACAGTCGCCGACATGAACATTTTTAATTGCTGAACTTTTGTTTTAGATAAGACCTTTATTAATTGAGCCAGAATTAAATCTTACTACAAAAGCAGAGTCTTATTGCTGTTTGCACAGCATTTCGCAGGAAATACTTATTGCTATGCTAATTAAATATAAAACCCTTTACATATAAAGCTTTTAGCATTTTTATATCTAGAAAAAGTACGAACTTTTAGGTCAAAAAGGTGCAAAAATTTAGCATTTTTTGCTCAATATTTAGAGAAAAATCAAGGGACTATTCTTCATACTACCTCCTCTAAATTTCCCATTTCTCCTGACTCCTGACTTCTGCCACTACTAAAAAACTTTTTCAGGAAGCCCTACTTAAATATAAGTTTTTTCTGAAGCAATAGCACAAACTATTTTATTTTGTCAATAATTGTATGGTAGAAAACCAATACTTAAGTATGTTCTCTGAAAATATTTCTTCTGAATTTAACATGAATTTTGAATCATCTGAGAGTACCCAAAAACAAAATTATGGGCCACGAACTATTAGACCAATTGGAGTAGCTTCACTGCATAGTATTGCCTTTTCTAGAGAGACTCTCTATGCTATTGACAAAAACCGTGGTTTTCTGCTAAAGATTGACCCAAAAACAGATAATACAACTGTTATTAATCCTTATCAGACTAATGAATTTATTGATGTTACTGGTATTTCTATCTGGAAAGATACTCTCTGGTTGACATGGGAAAATAAAATTTATTTCTGTCTGAATGCTATTGGTAATTTATCAGAAGGACGTTTAAGATGGCAACATTTTTTCACTTTACCTTATGCTGCTGATGGAATTGCTGTTTGGGAATCAACTGTTTATGTAACTTGTCAAAAATTAGGTAAAATTATAGTTTTTGATAAAGATACTAAACAACAAATTACAGGGTTTTATGCTCCAGGAATAGGGTTTGAAAATATTACGGTACAGGATGAAGAATTGTGGCTTTGCGATCGCGAAGAGCAAACTGTTTATTGTTTAGAAAGGGGAACTGGTAAGGTTAAATTTAGCGTACTTACTCCTTTTGAGTCTCCAACTGGATTAGCATTTTATCGCAATTTTACTACAGGGGAAAGACAACTTTATGTTGCTTATTCTGGAGATGAACTTTACATTAGGGATGACCCCAATTCGGAAAAACAGTATGAATTGACTAAGCGCGATAGAACTTTTATACATCCTCTTTATTTTTATTACAATGAACAGGAAAAATATGCTGTTTCTAATGGTTTTTTAATTGAGATGTCTTATGTTGAAGAATTAGAACCATTAGATGAAATATTTTTAGAAGATGTAGAATGGCGTATTGCTTTACCTTCAGAAACTCATCGTCAAAAAGTTAGGGAAATTTCTCCTATAGGAATGCCTTTTACTGAAGAAATTCAAGATGGTCAAAAAGTTGCTGTTTTTCGGTTTCAACCATTGCGTCAAAGTGAAAGACGAATATTTGGTTGGAAAGCTTTATTAGAAGTGAGGGCAATTAAGTACCAAATTCAACCTTTTAATGTAGAAAATATTGCGGAAACTCCTCCAGATTTTCAAGAAAAATATTTGGTAGATAATGATAATTTGGCAATGGATAAAGAGATAGTTATCCGAGCTGCAAAAGATGCTGTTTCGAGAGAAACTAATATATTACTTCAACTTCTAAATATTCGTAATTATGTCTACGATCAACTTTCTTATGGAGTAACAGCTAAGATTGATACTCCCGATATTGTGCTGGAAAGAGGTATTGGTTCTTGCGGAGAATATGTAGGATTACTGTTAGCTTTAGCACGATTAAATGGTATTGCTTGTCGTACAGTAGGTCGCTATAAATGTCCGGCTTTTGCTGATAGGAAAGGTGTGCCTTTAGAACCAGAATTTAATCATGTATGGTTAGAATTTTATTTACCTGGTTTTGGTTGGGTTCCCATGGAGTCAAACCCTGATGATTTACAGGAAGGTGGTCCTTATCCGTTAAGGTTTTTTATGGGGTTGGCTTGGTATCATGTAGAAATTGGTAAAGGAATTAAGTTTGAAGTTATGAAAAATAAAGGAGTTCCTGTTAATAAGGAAGAAGTTTCAATTGGTAATTTGGCAATTAATCATGTTAGATTTACAATCTTAGAAGAGTTATCTGCAATGGATAATGGATAATTGATAATGAAAACTATCTCTGATTATCAATTATTATCTATAGCAATCCCCTGAAAAGAGTTTGCTGTCAGAGTTTTTGAATTATTACAACCTATTTAGAATTGTTATATAGCGTTTCTCAAGCTTATGAGGTACACCTATCTTTAATTTCTTTTCTATTCCTTATTTCCCAGTTCCCAGTTAAGTGTTACCAGTTAAGTGTTCCCTAAAACCTAGAATTTTGTACCTCACCAGCATGGAAATTGCTATATACTAATACTAAATGATTTGTGAGAAAAACTTTAGGGGTTTGGTCTCTTTTCTCCAAGCTAAAAAGGGATTTGTCAACTAAACCCCTACAACAAAATATTACAATCTATTTAGGATTGTTATAATTATCAATTATTCTCTAATTATTAATTATCCATTATCCATTATCCATTAATGAAGAGGAGGAATTATGGAATTTACAGTAATAAGCATCATGGCTATTGCAGCATCAGGATTAATGTTAATTGTGACAGTCGGAATTATATATTTAACTGCTTCTGAGTGGCGCGATCGCAGGCGTCAACAAAGGGATAAAACCAGTCGTTGAAAATTATTTTTTCTCTATTATTAGAGATTTAATTTCTAATTTTTTAGTCAAGGCGATAATCTAAATTATCGCCTTTTTAATTATTTCAGTTAATATAGCGCTACGCGCTAGGGAATAGGGAATAGGGAATAGGGAATAGTAGACTAATAAAGGGTTTTAGGATTTAGAAATGTCCTAACCTTAATGGGTACGCTATACAGAAAAAATAAGTACCGAAGAAAAATTAATTACACCACTCAACATACTATTCCCTTGTTTAGCTATAAAATTTATTTGGCACGATACTTATAATTATTTGATATAATAATAGAATAAAATATAAGTTCATAACTAAAATCAACTATATATTCTCTTGAATCCCTGTTTTCTATTCCCTCTCTCAACTAGGAAATTATTAAAAGCACAACTATTTAATTGTATTCAATACCTCATTATAAATAAACTTAACTTTGACTATAATCCATCAACACCTAAAAATAATTGAATTATGAACAACAACCAAATTACAATCCTGGTAGTAGATGATCAGCCTGATAATTTATATGTTATTTCTCATATTATTACTCAGAAAGGATATAACTTAATTCAGGTAAATTCTGGTGAAAAAGCATTAAAATCTGCAAATACTAATAGAGTAGATTTAATATTAATGGATGTGATGATGCCAGAAATGAATGGTTATCAAGTATGCAGACAGTTAAAAGCTAATCCTAAAACTGCTAATATACCTGTGATTTTCCTAAGTGCTTTATCCGATATTGATGAAAAAGTAAAAGGATTTGCCTCTGGAGGGATAGATTATATTAATAAGCCAGTTTATGCGGTAGAATTATTAGCAAGAATAGAAGCTCAAATCACTATTATAAAACTGCATCAAAAATTAGAAGAAAAAAATCAGCAACTACAGCAGGAAATAGAAATTAAGAAACATACAGAAAAACATTTATCGGCAATTATTAGTAATATGTCAGAAGGTCTGATGATTATTGACAGAGAAGGTGAAATAGTTTTTGTTAATCAGGCAACAGAATTATTATGGCAAAAATCAGCAGCAGATTTAATAGGAGAAGAGATTGGTTTGCCTTTGATAAATGGCAATGAAACGGAAATATATGTTCGACAAAAATTAGGAAAATTAATATTTATAGAAACTCGGATAGGAGAAATAATTTGGGAAAATAAAATAGCTTATTTGTTAACAATGAAAGATGTCACAGAAAGTCATTACCAACAAGAACGTTTAAAATTATTAGAAAGAGCAATATTTACCGCACCTCAAGGAATAGTAATTTCTTATGTAGGTTCAGATAATCAACCAATAATATATATTAATTCAGGTTTTGAAAAAATTACGGGTTACTCAGAAGTGGAAGTTATTGGCAGAAATTATCCTTTTTTAGAATATACCGATACAAATCAATCAGAAATACAGGAAATGAAAAAGGCGATCGCTGCGGGGAAAAGATGCCAAGTAGTATTAGAAAATATGCGCAAGGATGGTAGTAAATTTTGGAATGAAATCACAATTTCTCCAGTATATGATGACTCGGGAAACTTAACTCACTATATAGCTGTACAGGTTGATGTGACTCACCGCATAGCTGGAGAAATGCAGCTTTTTACAGCCAAAGTTTCCCTAGAGGAACAAATACAACAAGCATTATTGCTCAGAGAAATTACTGACAAAATTCGCTCTGACTTAGAACCAGCGCAAGTATATGAAACAGCAGCAATTCAAATAGCAAAAGTTCTAAATGTAGATCGTTGCTTGATTCATACTTATAAAGAATTTCCGATACCAAGAATTCCGATAGTTGCTCATTATGAAAGTTCTAATCTATATTCAATCTCTGATTTAGAAATACCTATATTAGGTAATGATCATGCTGAGTTGATGTTGTCACAAGATTTAGCGATCGCTACTAATGATGTTTATGCTGAACCTATGCTTAAAGGAGTTTTGCCTTTATGCGAGGAACTTCATATTAAGTCAATAATCGCAATTAGAACTTCCTATAAAGGTAAAACTAATGGAGCGATACGTCTACATCAATGTAGTTATATGCGTTATTGGACAATACAAGAAAAAGAGTTATTAGAAGCAGTGGCAGCTCAAGTAGGTATTGCCATTGCTCAAGCACATCTTCTGGCGCAGGAAAAACAACGACTACAAGAATTAGGGGAGCAAAATCAACTGTTCCAGCAAGAAATCCAAATTAGAAGACAGGTAGAAGAATCACTCAAAAAAAGTGAGGAACGTTGGCAGTTAGTATTAAAAGGTAATAATGAAGGGATTTTTGACTGGAATATTCAAACTAATGACGCCTTTATTTCACCAAGGTTAAAGGAAATATGGGGGTATGAGGAATATGAAATTAAATCCCACTATGATGAATGGTGCAGTCGTATTTATCCAGATGATTATAATAGAGCAACCAATTCTTTAGATGAGTACCTTAAGCAAAAGTATCCACAATTCAGTATTGAATACCGCACAGTTTGTAAAGATGGTAGTTATAAATGGATTTCTGCTCACGGACAAGCTCTTTGGGATGACAATGGTATTCCAGAGAGAATGGTAATTTCTCATCAGGATATTAGCGATCGTAAAAAGATAGAAGAAGCTTTAAGAAAAAGTGAAGTTCGTTATCGAGAATTGGTAGAGTCGCAGGATAGTGTACTGGTTTGTAGGTGGAGATCGGATGGTACACTCACATTTGTTAACCAATACTACTGTGAGTTTTTTGGTAAGTCTTCCAGGGAAGTATTTGGCAGTAAATTTTTCCCATTCATACAGGATGAACTAAGTCAGGAGCAGATGGAATCAATGAATCCAAAAACTTTAGAAATTCAGATGACATCTGCTGCAGGAGAACTACGATGGTTGAGTTGGACAAATCAACCAGTTATAGATCGAAATCGAAATTTCATTGAATTTCAATCTTTTGGCATTGATATTACAGAGCAAAAACAACGGGAAGATGCTTTGCGTTTGATTGTTGAAGGAACTGCAACTCATACAGGTAACGATTTTTTCCATGCTTGTGTTGAGAATATAGCTCAATTTTTACAAGTTCCTTATGTTTGCATTAGTGAATCAAAGGAATCAAAAAATATCCTGGAAGTGAGAGCATGTTGGACTGGTTCAGAAGTAAAAAGTCAGATTTTTACTTCCTCGCTATACGCTCCCTGTGAGAAAGTATTGGAGGGTAAAATTTGTCATTATCCAGAGTCCTTACAACAATTGTTCCCTCAAGATCCTTTGTTAATTGAATTGGGTGTAGAAAGTTATTGGGGTATCCCTCTATATAACTCTGAAGGTAAAATTATTGGTGTGTTAGGAGTGATGGATGTCTTACCAATGAATCTTAGTTCCTCTCAAGAATTAATTTTGAAAATTTTTGCGACACGAGTCGGAGCAGAATTAGAACGTTTACAAGCAGAGGAAAAACTTAGAGGTTCCCAACAAAGACTTTCATTCTTATTAGAAAATACTCCAGTTGGAGTAATTGAATGGAATGATGAGTGGGAAATTGTCGCTTGGAATCATACTGCAGAATTAATTTTTGGCTACACTTCTAGAGAGATAATAGGTAAGAAAGGATTAGAATTGATAGTTCCTGAAAATAGTAATGCTTCGGCAAAAAGTATAATTGAAATGCCTCTGAGTCACACCTACATAATTACTGAAAACTTAACTAAAACAGGTAAAACCATTGTGTGTGAGTGGTATAATACACCTTTATTAAACCCAGAGGGAATAATTCTTGGATTTGCTTCTATTGCCATTGATGTTACTGAGCGTCGGCAGCAAGAGTTATTAAAAAATGCACAAAATACTGCCCTAAAAATGGTAGCTAAAGGTAAATCATTGCATGATATTTTACTGAAATTAACAACTCAAAGTGACAAAATATTACCATTACTAAATTCTGCAATTCTATTAGTAGAACCAAATAGTGAATATTTACATCCTTTTGTAGCACCTAATTTTCCTCAAGTTTGGCTGCAAGGTATAGAATCAATGCCTTGCCAAAATCTTTGTTCTTTTGGTAAAGTAATTAATCTTCATCAACGGGTAATTATTGAGGATATTGTTAATTCTCCTGAATGTGCAAGTCTGAAACAACAAGCTTTATCTGCTGGTTTGCATTCTTGTTGGTTGGAACCAATTTTCTCTGGTGGAGAAGAGCAAGTTGTCGGTATTTTTGTGATGTATTTTCGCAAGAAGCAATTGCCAGAAACAAGAGATTTAGAAATACTTGAATCTTTAGCAAGATTAACAGGTTTAATTATTGAACATAAACAAGCAGAAATTGAACTGAAAAATGCCAAAGAAGCTGCAGAAGCTGCTAACTTTGCTAAAAGTAATTTTCTAGCTTCTATGAGTCACGAATTGCGTACTCCTTTAAATGCAATTTTAGGATTTAGTCAATTGTTGGCGCGTGATGATTCTTTAAATGCGGATCAAATTGAGCAAATAGAAATTATTAATCATAGCGGGGAGCATTTGCTAAATTTGATTAATGATATTTTATCTATGTCTAAAATTGAAGCTGGTAAAGTTACACTCAAGGAAGATTTATTTGATTTATACGATTTTCTGCAACATCTGCAAAATCTACTGAATTTAAAAGCAAGTGAAAAAGGTTTAGAGCTATTATTTGAACTAGCAGATGACCTACCTCAAATTATTACTGCTGATGAAGGAAAATTGCGTCAAATTATAATTAATATTATAGGTAATGCTATCAAGTTTACATCCCAAGGAAAAATTAGTTTATCAGTATGTAATAGTGATTCTTCAGGCAAAATAAAATTTGCTATTACAGATACTGGTCCAGGAATTGAAGAGTCAGAAATAGATGCTTTGTTTGAGCCTTTTGTGCAAACTACTACAGGTAGAAAATCAATAGAAGGAACAGGCTTAGGTTTACCTATTAGTCGTGAATTTATCCAGTTAATGGGAGGTGAAATATCTGTTAGTAGTCAAGTCGGAAAAGGCACAAATTTTACCTTTGAAATTATTGCAAAAGTGCCTGAAGAATTAAGAGAAATACGAGAAAAAGAAACATCATCTAATCGACAAAAAATAGTAAGCTTAGAAACTAATCAACCTAGTTATAGAATTTTAGTAGTTGAAGATGTCAAAGAAAACAGTCAATTATTATTAGAATTACTTGAACCTTTAGGATTTCAAATTCAGATTGCTGAGAATGGTGAAGAAGCTATATCTCTTTGGGAAACTTGGCAACCACATTTAATTTTTATGGATATTGTTATGCCTGTTATGGATGGTTATGAAGCAACTAAAATTATTAAGCAAACAACCTTGGGTAAAGCTACTACTATTATTGCTTTAACTGCTAATGCTTTTGATGAAAATCGTGATGCTATTTTGGCTGCTGGTTGTGATGATTTTATTGCTAAACCTTTTTCAGTAAATCTATTACTAGAAAAGTTAGATAATCATTTGGGAATAAATTATTTGTCTGAAAATTGCCCATCAAATTATATTGCTGTAAAACCTAAAACAAAACTTACAAAAGGATCTTTAAGTATGATGTCTGATGAATGGTTAGAACAATTACATTTTGCTGCATTATCTATGAATGAGCATCAGATAAATGAGCTAATTCAGCAAATTCCTGAAACAGAGGTTAAACTAATTAACGGCTTAAAAAATTTAGTAGAAAATTTTCGTTTAGATGTTATCCTTGAGTTGATAGAAAGTGAGGAATAAATGAATCAAAAAAAAGGTAGTGCTGTACCAGTAGTCAGACTTGGAGAAAAGGTAAATGAGGGAATTATACTATTATGCCTCAAAGCTCATAATTTAGGTTTTTTCTATTCCCTATTCCCTCCATACCTATTCCCTGAATTGATAGAAAGTGAGGAATAAATGAATCAAGAAAAAGGTAGTGCTCTACCAGTAGTGAGACTTGGAGAAAAGGCAAATGAGGGAATTATACTATTATGCCTCAAAGCTCATAATTTAGTTTTTTTTTCTATTCCCTATTCCCTCCATACCTATTCCCTGAATTGATAGAAAGTGAGGAATAAATGAATCAAGAAAAAGGTAGTGCTCTACCAGTAGTGAGACTTGGAGAAAAGGCAAATGAGGAAATTAT
>JBCDJM010000121.1:0-19823 GCA_038747755.1 Cyanobacteria bacterium P01_H01_bin.35 | reverse complement strand
TCGCTCCTACTTTTACTACTTTATATGTGCAAGGCGATCGCCAGGAGTTACAAAAGTTGGTCTTTAAAGTGACTGTCTGGATATCCTGGTTTTCCCTAGCTGTTGCTAGCATTTTGATTATCTTTGCTCAACCTATCATGGGGCTTTTTGGGTCAGATTTTGTCGTTGGTCACTGGCAGTTAAAGATTTTAGTTTTAGGACAACTGGTGAGTGCTTTATGTGGATCTGTGGGTACTTTGTTGATAATGACAGGTCATCAAAATCAAGCGGTTTTTATTTCTGGTTATACTGCTTTAATTAATATTGTTTTAAATGGAGTATTGGTTCCCATCTTTGGTGCCATTGGAGCAGCGATCGCTACTAGCTTAACTATAGCTATGTGGAATATCTGGCTCAGTTTCCTAGTGATTAAGCATTTGGACATTTACCCTTCAATTTTTTATAGTTTCTTCCAGAGCAAAGGCGATCGCGCACTAGATTCTTCCCCTGGAAATAACTCCTCAAATTAGCCGGCTTCTTGCCAGTAGGTGTAGGTTGGGTTGAGGAACGAAACCCAACAGTAGGAGTCGAGTAGGAGTCGAGTAGGGTGCGTTTCCCTGGGCAACATGAATCCGCAACACGATCTAGGAAAGGGTAATGCACCGAAACATTGCGCGACATGGAAAGCGGAGCATTCCGGAACGGAAAACCCATTTTTGTTATGCAATGTCCGTACGGGAGAAAGATTGTTGTTGGGTTTCGTCCCTCAACCCAACCTACATCTACTACTCCTAACTCCTAACTCCCTACTCCCTACTCCCTACTCCCTACTCCCTATTTGATAATTTCACTGCGAGAAGTTTTAGCTTTTCTCTCAGGATTAGCTGTTAATTCTGGTGGCAATGACTGAACGGCACCCCACTTGTTCAACAAATCTCTTAGGAAAATTTCTTGTTGACTTCTTAACTGATTTACACCAGCTCCTTTATTCAGAATTGTAAACCAAACAATTCCTTTTTCTTTTGTTGGTAAAGCTCCTGCTAAAGCACTAACAGAATTTAGAGTTCCTGACTTAACTACTGCAAAATTTGGAAGTTGTTTCCGCTGTTCTAAAATACCTTTATCTTTGCCAACTATCACAAATACATCTGCCACACTCATATTGTATTGCTGAAGATAATTATTAATTGCTAGAAACATTCCCGTAGCTGCGCGAGGAGAAATCCGATTTTCTTCTCCTAAACCTGAACCATTAATTAATTGAATTTCTTGTTTTGGTACTCCGGTAAATTCAGCAGCTTTTGCCGCAACTATTTGATAACCTCCCACAGCTTCAGCTAACATATCTGCCATTAAATTATTGCTATATTGATTCATTTTTTTTACCAGTTCAGCTAGGGGAAAAGAATAATGCCTAATTAATAGTTTGATATTTTGAGGAGGAGCAGGAGAAACTTCTACAAATCCATCAATTTTTACTTGAGGTTTTGGCGTTCCTGGAGGCAAAGTTTGATATTGAGTTAATGCTTCTCTCGACCAAATTTGACTGTTCAATCCTTGTTTTAGTAAATTACCAGCAGTCTGAGGATTAGATTCAAAGTTCATGTAAAATTTACCAGTAATAATTAGATTGCCAGTAACTCTTTGAATCCCGATTTGATTTAATAAATTGCCAATAGCGATCGCTTCTTCCCAAACAAATAATGGATCTTCTCCTCCTTGAATGACTAAATCTCCATTTAATACTCCATTTTCAATTTTTCCAGTTGTAGAAATTAAGGTGATAAATTGATGGTTGGGATTGAAGGTTTCTAGGGCGACTAAGGAAGTTGCAACTTTAGTAATAGATGCTGCTGGTAAAGGTATTATACCTTGATGATTTGCTAATAAAGTATCGTTTGATTGTATCCAAATTCCTTGATTTTGTTGAGAAAATCCTTGATTTGCTAATCTATTGAGATATGTTTGTGTTTGAGTAGAAGCAATTTTTTCGGGATTATTTGGAGGTAATGTTAAGGGTTTTTGGGGAATTTCAATTGATACTTGTGATACTTGTGGGGAAGGGGTTGTTTCGGGAGTCGGAGATGTTATTTTTGGTTCGGGAGATTGACATCCAATTAGATATAAGGAAATACAGAGAGTAGTTATAGATAGTTTTTTTTGCATTGAAAATTAAGTAAATGAGTAAATGTAGGTTGGGTTGAAGAACGAAATCAAACACATCAGTTCATAAGCAAAATTAATTATACATCCTATTTACTTCCTGTTGCCTATTTTATAATTTAATAATTTAGTAAATGTAGGTTGGGTTGAGGAACGAAACCCAACACATAATATCATGTATTTAACTTGATATTATATTATTAGGGATAATGAATGATATTATTATAACAATCCTAAATAAGTTGTAATATTTTAGTAGGGGTTTGGTCTCCAAGCCCATTGAATTTTAGTTAATTTTTAGTAAATCTAGTGCCAACAAATCTAAAATGTTGGAATAGTAGGGGTTGGTTCTATTATAAATTAATGAATTTAACCATCAGATAAAATAAACCAACCCCAAAATCTAACCCACACTGATTAGCGGTGTCAGTTTATTAGGTTAGGTTTCGTTACTCAACCCAACCTACCTTTACCAGCAAAAATTATAATTTAATAATTTATTTGATTTGCTATTATTTTTCTGTCAAAAATAATATCTGGTTTATCCTAAAATTAAGATAATCTAGAAATAGAAAAAAGTTTTATGACATTGATAAAATTGAAATTATTTACACTCAATAGTTTTTACTTGAGCTGATAGCTGATAGCTATAAATAGTAAGTTAAACTAGAAAATTTTCCCCAGTTCTGATTAAATATAAATAGTTTTTGTCAATATATACAAAAAAATCTAAAATCTAATATTATTATGACTAACAAAATAGGTCAAACTACTCTTTTAGATAGTAATCCTTATATAGAATTAAATAACCAAGGCCAAATTATTACTCTCCAACTAACACAAGACCGTCATATATTAGGACGCGATCGCCTCCGTGCCGATCTAGTAGTACCTTCAGATTGGTTAGTTATCTCTAGTTATCACGCTCTCATCCAGAAAGTTGACGATCGCTACCATATTTATGATGGTGATGGTCATCGAGCAAGCACAAACGGATTATTTCTCGACCGCACCCGCATTACTCCATCTGAAGGTCATCTGCTGCAAAATGGCATAGAAATCAAAATCGGTCTCGACCCCCAAAACCAAATCCTGCTCAGATATTTTGAACCAAATAATCCTGTAGCTATAGCATCTTTGCCAAAAAGGCACTCAATATCTTTGCAAGATAGATCGGTGTTACTAGGTCGCGATCCTAATGCCAATCTAGAATTAAATGCTTCTATTGTTTCCCGTCGTCATGCGACCATTGAACCCAATGGTAAGGGTAACTACATTTTACGAGATTATAGTACAAATGGTGTTTTTGTCAATGAGGTGCGGGTTAAAAATACTATTGTTTTGACTGACGGAGCGGTGATTAAAATCGGACTTTTTACTCTCATTCGTCGTGGTGATAACTTGGAAGTCTTTGATCCCGGCAACCAAATTCGTCTTGATGCTGATCGCCTCTATAGAATAGTCAGAGATCAACGAGGGAAACCACGAGTTTTGCTAAATGATATCTCTTTCGCGATCGAACCGGGGCAGTTTGTTGCTTTAGTAGGAGGAAGTGGCACTGGGAAGTCAACTTTGATGCGAACATTATTAGGAATAGACCCTACAACTAAAGGCAAAGTTTATATTAATGGTGAAGATTTAAGGAATAATTTTAATATTTATCGGACTCAAATTGGTTATGTTCCTCAAGACGATATTATTCATCCCGAATTAACAGTATCGGAAGTTTTAACTTATGCTGCAAAATTGCGCTTGCCCCCAGATATTAATGTTAAAGAAGTAGTCGAAAAAACCATCGAACAAATAGAGATGACAGAGAGAAGAAATGTATTAGTTAGTCAATTAAGTGGAGGACAAAGAAAAAGAGTAAGTATTGGCGTAGAATTATTAGCAGAACCGAAATTATTTTTCTTAGATGAACCGACATCTGGACTCGACCCAGGATTAGAGAAAAAAATGATGCAGCTATTAAGAAAATTGGCAAATCAAGGACGAACAATTATCTTAGTTACCCATGCCACAGCTAATATTAGAATTTGCGATAGGGTAGTCTTTTTAGGTAGAGGTGGGCGCTTATGTTATTTTGGTTCTTCTAGAGAAGCTCTAACTTTTTTCTCTGTAAATACTGGTGACTTTGCTGATATTTACAATGAACTAGAAACAAGTGATGAAAATGTCAATGAATGGGTAAATAATTTTCGTCAATCAGAATATTATCGGCATTATATTTCCAATCATCTGAGTATTGATAATTTAAAATCTCCTACTAACTTACCTCCCAAAAAACAACCAGCTTCTTTTTGGCAACAACTATTTATTTTAATCCAACGATATTTTAAATTAATTTTCCGCGACTCGATTAATTTAGGTTTAGCTTTATTAACTGCTCCTATTGGTATTGGTTTAATTTTATTTGCAGTTAGAGATAAAAATCCATTAATTGGCGACCCAGAACCTACTTTAGCTCCTTTAGCCTTGCGAGTATTATTTGTATTTACTTGTGCCTGTTTATGGGTTGGTCTTTCTAGTTCGTTGCAAGAAATAGTCAAAGAATCAGCTATTTATATTAGAGAAAGATTGGTGAATTTAGGATTATTTGCTTATCTAGGTTCAAAAGTAATAGTTTTAGGATTATTAGCAATTTGCCAAACTCTATTAATAGCAGGAGTAATTATCCTGGGATTTAAAAATCCACAGCCAGAATTAATTTCATGGTCAATAGGAGTTAGTATTACTACTTTTTTAACTTTAATAAGTTGTATTAGTCTGGGATTAATGATTTCCTCTATTGTTAAAAATGGTTCTCAAGCTAATAGTGCTTTACCCTTAATATTGTTGCCTCAGATTATTTTTTCTGGTGTTTTATTTGAGATGACAGGTATAGCTAGTAAATTTTCTTGGGTAATGTTAAGTCGTTGGTCTGTAGCTGCTTATGGAGCACTGGTAAATGTTAATGAAATGGTGCCAGAAGCAACTAAATTACCAGACGGAAGTACCGTTACTTTACCATTTTCAGGTTCAGATGTTTATAATCTTAACTGGGAAAATTTAGGTTTAAGTTGGGGAGTTTTATGTTTACATTCCCTGATTTATTTAGGTTTAACTATTTGGTTTCAGAAACGGAAAGACATTATATAAACAGTTATCAGTTATCAGTTATCAGTTATCAGCTATTAAGTCATTAAATGATAACCTTGTAGGGACGTTTTGCTGCGCAGCATGTTTGCGGAGCATTCCGGAACGGAAAACGCATTTTTGTTATGCAACTTCTCTACTCCTATAAATCTCATATTTTTGGATAAATTTTTTGAGCTAGGTTGTTGTTTCTTCCACTATTTTAATTTCTGCTTCTGTTAATTGATAAAGTTGATAAACCAGTCTGTCTATTTGTGTTTCTAATTCTGTTGTATCAGGATGAATTTTAGATTTTTTGGTAGTAATAATTTTGTCAACTATAGACTCAATTTGTCTGACTATTTGTTGATTGTGAAATTCAATCGGCAAATCCTTTAAAATTGTTGGCTTTATTTGAGCTAATGTTCTATTAGTCTCCATTGATAATAATCTGTAAAAATATGTCAATAACTTTGAGTTCAAAACTCCAACAATAAATTTATTTGAACAGCTTCCATTAGTTGCCATAACGTATAATCCATCTGTGGGAAATATCTGATTAATATCTAATGCAGCTATTATTCTGTCTCCAGTAATTACGCCAATAATTTTTTCTGTTTTCAGAAATAATTCTTTATCTCTAGGTCGGCTCAAAGACCAAAAAGGGTGTTTACCTTCTTTGACTTCTTTAGAGGTTATTTGATTTCTAAAAGTTTGGAGATAGCTGATAATTTTTGGTATAGATTCAGGAGGATCTATTTTTCGGGTGTAGATAATTTTTTTACTAACATCTGAAACTATATATTTTTTGACATCCTTACCACCTGTAACAGCAGGAAAAATAAAGTCTTTTTCTAGTGAAAATTTACTGATACTTTCCTGATCAACGATAAAAGCTTTTTGCAAAGAAGGAGTAATTCCTCTTTGAATACCATCATCATCTATTAATTCCTGTAGCTTTGTTTTTTGGTATCTATTCAGAATGTAATAGCCATCAATATTTTTGGTGGCAATAATTTGATTAGGTATTGTCAGAAAAGATGATGTGTTTACCTCAGTTAATAAATGATTAGATAATTTTTTATGACTGCCGATAGAGTATTCACCAACCAGAGAAAGATTACTTATATTAGATGTCATAAGTATAATGCAAGCAGGTCTTGAGACATCTTCAAATATGCCATCTCCTAAATTTATAACTATCTCTAATTGGGATTTTTGGATAATTTTTGTGCGTAACCTTTCATTGTCAACTTGATATAAAATAACATCTGGAATGATTTGAAAAATAATGCCAAATTTTGATTTGAGGGAGAAAGTTAAGTTAATGAAAAACATAAAAGAATCTATAGTTCTCACAATAATATCAGAATTTATAGTTTTGATATGTTGTAGTTGTGTTTGTTCTATTTTTGCTCCCCAAGGCGGATTACCAATAACCACATCAAACCCAACAAAATAACCATTATCATTCAAGACTTCGGGAAACTCAAATCGCCATTCTAAAGAATTTTCATAAACCCTACCACTTTCTATTTTTTCAATTTCAAGTCTTAATTTATCAATCTGATTATTCAATTTAACAATTTTCTTCTCTCTAGCTTTTTTTTCAGCCTTTGTTTCCTCAAATAACGACAATTGATTTTTATTCACCAAATCATCAACTTCATACTCTAAATTTCTTAACTTTTTTTTCTTTGGATCTATTCCTTGAAGTGTTGTTGTAAAATTACCTTTAATATCCTGAATCAACCTTTCCATTTCTCGCTTTTGCTGTTTACTTTCAGCACGGCGATAAGTTTGCACAGCATTCCGATAACTTTCAATATTCCATTTATTTTTCTTTAAAGCTTGTCGTAAATCAGAATCTAAACCATAACGACTAATCAAAGAATTACCACACTTGATATTAATATCAATATTCGGCAAAGTTTCCAACTCGTAGGGACGTTGCATAGAACCTCCGTACATTTTATAATAAGCATTTTTCAACAGCTCTATCCATAACCGTAACTGACAAATTTTTACAGAATTAGGATTAATATCTACCCCAAACAAACAATTTTCAATAATTGTCTGTTTTTCGTGAAAAATGGCTTCTTGGATTCGTTGACGTTCTTGATTATTCGGGTAATACTCAAACAATTCTCCATTATCATCAGTAACTACTAACTCATCATTAACTACAGCGACTTGATAATCTCTCAATGTTTTTCCTTTTCTGTCTAATAAAATTTTCAATTCGCTTTTTATAGCAATAATTTCATTAAGAGCAGAAACTAAAAAATGCCCTGAACCTACTGCGGGGTCGCAAATTTTTAAACTATTAATAATTTGATTAGCTTCCTTTTTATCTGTAATTTTGTCATAAAGTTGTTCAAGATTTTGACAATTCCAATTTTTAATATCGTTAAACTTCTGTACCACGGCTCTACTAATTGTTTCACGACACATATACATAGTAATAAAACCAGGAGTAAAATATGAGCCGTCTTTATAACCATTAATTTTCTCAAAAATCAACCCCAATACAGAAGCATTAATTAGAGTTTTATTATCTTCTTGAATTGCTTCCGAACCTTCACTGCTAAAATCGTAAGCTTCGAGAAATTCAAATAAATATTCTAGAGAATTAAGTTCACCTTGACGTTTTTTACCCTGACTATCTTTGAGAACCGTTTCAGAAAAAATAGACAGTTTTTCCTCTATCAGATTACTAATAAATATAGTTTGCTGTTCCATTTCCGTTGGCTCAAATAGAGAACTATTCAAATAAGGAACCTTAGCAAAAACTTCTTTTTCCTTCCCCTGTCGATCGCTATATTTTCGAGCCAATACATTAAAGAAAAGATTATTTAATTCCTGATAGCTTGGTACTTTTGCCCAATTCAAAAACGCGAAAGAGCCATCCCCTTTATGATAATTAATTAATTGAGCTTCCAATAGCTTAATAAAGAGAATTCTGTTAATCCAAGTTATCACTAACTCTAAACTTATATTGAAAAGTTGCTCTTGATAATTTTCCCCATATTGCTTTGGTTTTTCTAGTCTATAAATTTTGTATAAACTATCAAGCTGAAAAATTGCCTTTTCTATAAGTGAACCCCGGTTTCGTTTATTTTCTGTTGGACGCTGAATCAGTTTTTTCTTACCTTTTTTGATTTCAGTCAGACCAATAAGATGAAGTAATTCGCCGTAAAATTGTTGATCAAGACTATTACTGTCATTGGCAAAAGGTAATTTTAATAGATGCTCTGGAGAAAGTAGTTTATATAAAACTATTAATTTTTTGTCATATTGACTTTCTGTAGTTTGTAAATAGGTTTGATATTCTCTTATATCGAAGTAAGTAAACGTAATTTCACTTTTAATATTTTCAATAGCTGGTTGAGCAATTTCTCTGTAGAAAAAGTCAGTTTTTTTACCCGTTAATCTTTTTGCCTCAAAATCATGGAATTGTTTAACTAAATTTTTTTCTTGAGCAAAGTATTTCTCAAATGATTGACCATCAAAAATGAACCATTCATAAACATTAGTAGCTACTAAATATTTAATTTCTAGGTTATTTTCTTGCAAACGTTCGCGCAAAAAGTATAAGACCAACTCTTGAAATGCTTTAGCGTTCAGATTATCGACCTTGAGCATTTCTTTTGTATTAGTTGGTTTCTTAATTTCTAGTATTATACCTACCTTACTTTTCTGGTCTTTGCTATTGTGAATTACTAGGTCATTTTGCCCTTTAGTGTTGATAAAATGATTTGGCTTGTAGAAAGTTTCTTGTAAAAATTGGGAAATTATATTTTTATGAAATTCTTCTGACTCTGCTTCGTTAATTTGCTCTAAAATTAACTTGATATTGTCTTTAAAATTTTCAATATCTTTCCTACTAGGTTTGACCTTCAAATATGCTTTATTTAATGCTTTTCTGGGTGGAATTAAGTTCATTTTTTGAATGTAAAATTATATAGTAGTATGAAATGATTTGTGAAAAAAACTGTAGGGGTTTGGTCTCCTTTCCCCAAGCAAAAATGGGATTTGTAAACCAAACCCCTACGATAATTTAATAAACCACACAAAAAAATGATAACCTTGTAGGGACGTTCCATGAAACGTCCCTAATCTTCCACTCCCTACTCCCCCACTCCCCTACTCCCTACTCCCTACTCCCTAATTATGAAATATTGGCTAATAAAATCAGAACCAAAAACTTACAGTATCTCAGATATGAAACAAGAAAAAACTTGTATTTGGGATGGAGTAAGAAATTATCAAGCACGCAATTTTCTCCGACAAATGAATCAGGGAGATTTAGCATTTTTCTATCATTCTAATACTACTCCTCCTGGCATTATTGGGTTAGTAAAAATCTTAGAAAGTGGCATTCCTGACCCCACTCAATTCGATCCAGAAAGTAAATATTACGACCCGAAATCTACTCCTAATACTCCTCGGTGGCAAACTGTTTCTGTAGAATTTATAGAAGAATTTCCTAAATTAATATCTTTAGCTGATTTGAAACAACAATTTACTGGAGATGAATTATTAGTTGTTAAGAAAGGAAATAGATTATCTGTAATGCCTATTCCTGAAAATGTGGCAGAGAAAATTTTAACAATGAAAAATAATTTATAAACAAACAGCAGTTAGCTCTCAGCCATCACCTATGAGTTATTAATTCATTATCTTGAAAAGATACACTAAGAGACTGTTTTTCAATTATTGAACTGTTCCCTTTTTATATTTCCTGATACATTCAATCTCTAATCTCCAAGGAGAATTAAAACTTATTAAGAAACATGATTGGCGAATACTGTTTTTGTTGCAGAAATACTCCAAAAATTCAGTCATAAATTACCGAATAATTAAGAGTTAATAATTAATAATTAAGAGTTGATAGTCAATAATTAATTATTCATTCAACAATTAAGGTTTAAAGCCTGCCCTTTCAAGGGGATAAATAAAAAAAATTCCTTTTAGCCAATCCCCTTCTTTCAAGAAGGGGTAATTATTAATTATTAATTGTATTCCTAGATCATGCTGCGCAAACGGCTGTCGCCGACATGAACATTGTTAATTGCTTAATTTTGACTTTGTAACTTTTTACTTTTTAGTTGTGGGTAGTGCCATCCTCTTTCGGAGGCACCGGATCATAACCACCTGGATGAAAAGGATGACAACGTAAAATTCGCATAACTGCCATTCTACTACCTTTAAAAATTCCAAATCTTTCAATCGCCTCCATTGCATATTCTGAACAAGTCGGTTGAAAACGACATGATGGAGGTAACATTGGCGAAATTAAAATTTTGTAGCCTTTAATTAAATTAATCAGTAATACTTTCATATCCAAATTAAATCTCTCAAAAATAAAATGATTAAAATTGATGGGGTCTAATACCCCGCTTTTTTAGGTGAAATGTTTCTGGAGGGTTCCTCACTCATCCCCGTTATACCATTTCTCAAAAACTTTTCTACATTTTGTTGAGCCGGGGAGTAAGGGAGTGGGGGAGAAGCAAACACAATAATAATTAACATTAACCTACCTAAAATTAATAAACAAGTGGTTATGTTTGTGCTAATTAGTTAATAACTGAAGTAGTCCCCAAGTATAGCACTACTTTTGGGAATTGGTATTACAAAAACAACTTGTGACTTCTGACTTGTGACTTCTGACTTCATTAAACTGTGATACTCTCTTGTTTTGTCAAACACATAGCAATTCCTTTTTCATAATAAGCCGCCTCATTAATAAAAACTGGCCAGACAGAATTTTCTTCCTCATAATAAATTGTTTTGCCATCAAAAGTTAAAAACATTGGCTCACCAGGACTTAACTTTTGATAATCTCTCCCTTGTAATTCAGGATGAATCATTGCTGCTATTTCTCCCTCTTCAGTTTTAGGATAATCTACAACTTTTAAATGTTGATAAACCACAATATCCTCATTTATATAATGTAGCTTACCTTCATTAAAATCTTCAATAAAATCCAAACTTGTCTGAACTAATTTTTCTGTTTTTTGAAATAAATCTGCCTGGATAACTCCTTGAGCAATCGGACCTACTTCAATGCCAAAACCACGTTCACATATAGAATTTATAAAAGAATTTTCCACTCCTGGATTAATCCAACTATAAACTTTCACATTTGGCTCAACCAAACTTAAATAAGCAGCCATTTTTAAGTTAAAGGGATGATTATTTGCCAAAACAATTGTTAAGCCCATGTTAGCAGTAGTAGTATGTAAATCCAAGATTAAATCAAACTTAGGATTCCCTTTCGGTCCTAACATTTGATTAATAAATTTTGCTCGACTCCCCTCATAATCATTCCTTGTATTATTTTCTAAATCCTCCATTTTAAAACAACGATTTAAATCTGTATCAACGTATCTTCTAACTAATTTCAATGCTTTAGGATTAGCCAATAATGTTTTAGTCTCAAAATTTGTTCTACTAATCAAGTCGGGAAACTTTTCAAATTTTTTGACAAGGTATATACCCGTAAATTCATTCCCATGTGTTCCACCGATAATTGCTAATTTATTAATTTTTTCCATGATGCTAAATTATGATTATTCACCGTTACTTAATTCTGGGTTTTCTTGAACTAACTCTGATTCTTCAGATATAGTATTAGGTAGATTTTTATAAAAAATTTCTAGACTCTGGCGATCGCCTACATAACGCCAATGCCAAGGTTCATAACCAACACCTTTCTCCTCATCAACAGGTATCATTTCAAAGCTAAAGTAAGCAGCATTATTTTTTAGCCACTGAAAAGCTGCTGTATTTTCAAATGCCACATTTTGGTAAGTTTCAGGTGCATTTTTATCCCCAATATCAACAGCATAACCTGTTATATATTCCCCATAACTTAGAACTGAAAAATTGTCTGTATAATTTTCCTCTATAGTATTAGTCTCATTTACCAAATCTTCCAAGTCAGACTTAGACATAAATCCTCTCAAAGCCACTAAATTAATCCCATCAATTCTAGCAGCATAAAGCATTTTCTGAAACTTTTTTGCTGCATTTATTTGCAATTTAATATCACTATCAACAACTACATAAGCTAGTTCTATTTCTGCTATTTGTGAGTAAGGCAAATCTGCAAGAGGATTTTTTTCAGGCTCAATTATAGGAGTTTCTGTAGTAGAAGAATTAGCCACCTCAATACTATCAGTTTCAGTTTCAGTTGATGAAGCATTAACTTGGTTAAGATTAGATTGAACTTGTAAACCTAGAGTAACTACTCCCACCAAAACTACTATTCCCGCCCAACTCCAAATCCATTTTTTCTTATTAGGTTGAGTTGGGATAATTTCCTCATCCTTTTGGGGGTCTCGCACTGCTTCAGGAATCTCATCCACAACAGTTTCCTGGACTAATGATAAATTTTCTGGCAGACTTTCGTTGTTCAAAGCTTCACTCCTGCTGGTGAATTTCAAAATCGTTTTTTATTCTATAGGTAAATCTTGATAAGTCAACATTCCATACATTTTTATGGAAGTCAAAAGTCCAAATTAAAAAGTCAAAAGTTATATTTTTAGGGCTGCAAAACTTTGACTATACAGTAACTTCAAGAAATTATTTCACATTTAAAGTTTGAAACTATTTGTGACATCTTTAAAGTTAATTAGTACGGAGATAAAAGGTAAGCATTCAGCTATAGCAATCCTCTAATCGGTTATGGTATTTTGGGAGTATTTAGGAGTTGTAGGGGCGATTCACGTTTGCGGAGCATTCCGGAACGGAAATCGCCCCTACAGGAGTCATAATTTTCAAGGTTTTCAGCTTTTTTTAACTATTATAAAACTTGTTACCACCAATTTAGGATTGCTATATAAACCCGGTTTCTACACTTAAAAAAAATCATAGCCACCCATCACCAACCCCTTTTATATAAAATCCGGTTATACAGTAATTGTAAAACTACTTCTTCATTAAGACAAGTTTTCTATTGAATAGGAATTATATAATTTAATAGTTCAGATCCAATATTTCTCCTAATATCATGTCCGGATAATTAGTGATAAAAAAAAGTTCCATCTTCAACCATTACCAAATCTTCCCACACTTCCCACACTTCACACACTCCCCACACTCCCCACACTCCCCACACTCCTGCCTCGTTATTTATAACTATTCAACCGGACATGGTATAACTCCTGACTCCTCCGCAATACGATAACTAATTACCCGGATTCTATATTAGTAATAACTGATAACCGATAAATGATTAGAGTCCACATTCTTTAACCCTAGAATATAGTACCCTACGCAAACGTTTAGTAATCATAAATTCTGGAATATTCACAGTAACTTCTGGTTCTCTTATAGCTACTGGTAAATGACCTTTAGGAGCATCTTCCGAGAAATTTAACTGCTCATATTTTTTCCATTTTCTAGCTTTTCTCCAACCTACTTTGTCGCCAAATATTTGATAACTTTGTGGATTATACCTTTCCAAGTTATTACCAGTTTCTAAGTAGATAGATATTTGGATACTAAGACCAAATTTATCTGCTGAATACTTCCGCCAGAGTTGGTCAATATTGCCAATTTCTTCACAAGAAATTTTTTCTTTAATTGCTCTTGTGTTGATGCCTCCAGCTCTAGTCCTTTGACTCAAATTTAAAATCAAATCGTATGTTTCTTCGTCTGCTTCCTGCCATTCATTCTCTCTTAATAAGTTTTCTAACTGAATGTAAGGGGAGTTGTTTGGAGCTTGTGAAGTAATAATTTTAGATTCATATATATCTGATTGTTTTCGGGTAAATATTCCGAAATTATTAGCATTCGCTAATGACGGAAATGCTACTAAAATCATCCCTAAAAAAACAATTAAAATTTTCAATTTAGATTTAATCATAAGTTAATACCCAGATTATTGCCAATAAGATTCTATAATTTATTGAAGATTTCCGACAATATATCATATCATTTGAGGTTAATTAGTACAAAATATTAATTAAGAGTATATTTTTTTATAATAGACATCTCCAAGAATCAAAAATAAAATCAATTATTTTACATAAATCATCAATCATTTTCCTCTACTGCCTACTCCCTCTTTTTCGGAGAGGTCTAATAAAATGGCCTATCTCAAATCCTTGTTAAATTATCTTCTATGCAGCCAATATTTATATAATTGGTATTACTGAATATTACCAAGTAAAACTGAATAAATACAGTTGAACATAATTTAGTATCCCTAAGGAATTTTGCTTAAATTCTCAAGTTTAGTTTGACATTTATAAGGAATTTTACTTATACTTAAAAAGTGAATCTATTATAATAATCAGGGTTAAATAAATGAATAACAACATTATTTCAGTTAGCATTGCTATAACTGCATCTGCTCTAACTATAGGCACTGCACCAGTTTACGCTGCAAATTCCAATTTAGATTTTTCCCAAATGTTTGTTTTTGGGGATAGCCTTTCAGATCCAGGAAATACAAACGAAGTTACTCGAAACTCCAGTATTTATTTTGAGCGTAGAGCTTCTAACGGATATGTTTTTGCAGATCTTCTAGCATCATGTTTAGATTTAGAGCCTACACCTTTTACGAGAGGTGGTATGTCTCCAGATGGAGCTAACTTTGCCAAAGATTGAGTTTGTTGGGATTAGGTTTAAATTTCCTGGGGATGTCAGCTTTCAAGGAGAAAGATAACCAAAAGCAGAAACAGTAAAGGTGTTGGTAAATAAAGGTATGAAAATAAAAATTGAACAATCTCAAATATTTGTTATAGCGCTACGCGCTAGGGAATAGGGAATAGGGAATAGCGGTGCGACCCCGCGTCGCCGATAGCTCGCTTGCGGTCAGACCCCGCGCCGCCGACAGCTCGCTTGCGGAATGCTGACCAAGAGAGGGAACGCGCACCAAGAGAGGGAATAGTAGACTAATAAAGGGTTTTAGGATGTAGAAATGTCAAGAGCCTTAATGCGTAGCGCTATATTAAATACTTTAGAAATTACCAAAAAATACAAATCATACCCTAATTTACCAAGGCCCTTTTCGGATTATGAATTCTCCCCACCCCTCATCTCAAGAAAAAAATGCCTACTTCATCAAATATTTATCTATAAAATGTAAATTCCTATATCAACTTCATCAAATCTTCATATGACCAGTGAAAGGCCCCCCAATCTTTACTGAATCTTCATAAAACACTAACAATTCTTATTTATAATTAAGTAGAGTATATTTATTATGATAGTAAAGCTTAAATCAATGAATAAATTTGTGTCACTCAGCATTGCTGTAACTGCGTCTGCTCTAACTATGGGTACTGCACCAGTTTACGCAGATTCCGATTTAGACTTTTCCCAAATGTTTGTTTTTGGGGATAGCCTTTCAGATCCAGGAAACACAAACGGAACTAGCAACGGCGAGATTTATTTTGAGCGTAGAGCTTCTAACGGATATGTTTTTACAGATCTTCTAGCATCGTATTTAGAGCTAGATCCTCTAACTTATTATAAGCCTGGTCGTGGTGGTGTGTCTTCAGATGGAGCTAACTTTGCTAGAGGTGGAAATGATAGTGGAGAGAAATTCGATGAACAAATTGACAATTTTCTCGATGATTTTTTAGATGAAGGTGAGTCAGCTAACCCTAATGCACTGTATACTCTCTGGATAGGTGGAAATGATTACATTGGGCAGACATTGCCATCGTTGTTCCCTTTTTTAGATCCAGATTCTGATGGAGATCCTGATATTGTTGTTGATAATATTGCTAATGCTATTATAGATTTATATGAGAACGGTGCTCGTGACTTCCTCATCCCTAACTTGCCATTATTCGGTTTCTTTCCTGAAGCTACAGAACAGGGTGAGAGTGCATCTGATACATTGAATGATTTAATAGATGAGCATAACGAAAAATTGGAGTTCAAGATCGCTGAGTTGGAGGAAGATTTATCTGAAATTACCATCACATTATTAGATGTTGACTCTATTTTTAATAACATACTTGCAAATCCCGGTGAGTTCGGTTTTACTAATGTAACAGACAGTTGGTTAGAATGCGACGACAGTTTTGACTGTGTTCATCCTGCAGATCTAAATCGAAACTTATCAGATGGATACTTATACTGGGATTACATTCATCCTACAACAAAATTTTATCAGTTAGTAGCAGATGAAGCTATATCTCTTCTACACTCTGAATATAGTGAAGATGTTCGTGAATATAGTCAAGATGTTCCTGAACCTACTTCTACATTGAGTTTGTTGGGATTAGGTTTAAGTTTCCTGGGAACGTCAGCTTTCAAACAGAAAGATAAACAAAAGCAGAAACAGTAAAGTATAGCGCTACGCGCAAGTCATGCATCGAGTGCGTAATTCTGAGGTCTCCATTTCCTGCGTAAACGCTCCGCGAACAGAATGTAAGACGCACTCAAGACAGTCAAAAATACTCTTTGAGTGAGTTTGATAATTTAGAAATTTTAACGCTCTTTGCTTTGACTGCTATATAATCACAATCTTTAGAATATCTATGAAAAATACTGTAGGGATGCTTCATCAAGCATCCCTACAACTATTGTAATTGTAAGAATTTTACTGCTCCCTAAAAATCTAAAATATGGTAGTTATGCTCCTCATAGAATTAGTATAATTACGAAGCAAAACCGGGAAAATAGAATGGAAGATAATTTAATTCCTACGCCATTTTACTGATTATAATTAAGCCTAACTTGACATTTCTAAGGAATTTTACTTATACTTACTAAATCAGTTTATTATACTAATGAGGCTTAAATAAATGAATAATGTTGTGTCAGTTAGCATTGCTATAACTGCATCTGCTATAACTATAGGCACTGCACCAGTTTACGCTACAAATGCCAATTTAGACTTTTCCCAAATGTTTGTTTTTGGAGATAGCCTCTTAGATACAGGAAATGCTTTTAGTCTTACAGGAGGACTAGCTCCAGACTCCAGATATTTTGACGGTAGGTTTTCTAACGGACCGATTTGGATAGATTTTCTAGCATCATCTTTAGACTTAGATCCTACAGCTTTTTCGACTGGTACTGTTTTTCCAGATGGAGCTAACTATGCTATAGGTGGAGCGCGTAGTGACAACTCAAATTCTATTAATCCTCTTCTACGAGGCTTAGAACAACAACTTGAGAATTTTATTGACCCTCTTTTAGCGGCAGATCAGTCAGCTAACTCTGATGCACTGTATACTCTCTGGGTAGGTGCAAATGATTATCTTTCCGGTACATCTCCTAATCCAGATACAACTGTTAATAATATTACCGATGGTATTGAAGCTTTATATAATCTAGGCGCTCGTAACTTCCTCATCCCTAACTTACCATCATTAGGTAGCACACCTTTGGCTACATTCATAGATATATCTGATACATTGAATCAGTTAACAAATGAGCATAACCAAAGACTGGAGTTAGCGATCGCTGAGTTAGATCAATCTTTGTCTGGAGCTAATATCACCCTATTAGATGTTAACTCTATTTTAGATGAGATAATTGAGAATCCCAGTCAGTTTGGTTTTACCAATGTAACAGACAGTTGGTCAAATACAGTATCAACTTTTTTTTGCCCAGATTTCTTCTTAGGAGCAAATGGTTCTGTAGAATCCTGTAATGTTGATTTTCCCGATCCAGATGAATACTTATTCTGGGATCCAATTCATCCTACAACAGTAGCTCATGAAATAATAGGGAATGAAGCTCTATATGCTCTGAAATCTGAATACAGTCAAACTGTTCCTGAACCTACTTCTACATTGAGTTTTTTAGGATTAGGTGTCAGTTTATTGGGGATATCAGCTTTCAAGCGCAAAGTTTGAAACAGTTAACAGATATTCATAGATACATCCGCAAGAATTGTAGGAACTAAGGATCTTAGTTCCTACAAAGTTTTCAGAAGAGCGTTATTTGTCAGTTGCAGTTATAACACTACATCTTCTGGTCAGAACAACAAATTTGAGTTGTAATATCATGTCCGGATAAACACTTATAACCTGCATTCGCCACTTCAAAGCGAATTATAAAGGTCAATCTAGTAAGTAGGGAAGGATCTGCAGCCTATGTTTGGTTATATCAAGTCTTTATTCTAAATATTTGCCTGAGCATTTGACGAATGCAATAGGTTAATGAAGATGATTTATACAGCGTAAATAACTCTCAAATTACCAATTTTTCTACTACTTTTAATGTTAAAAGTTGACGGAAGTAATGTGAGTTATCAATAATTAGGGAGTAGTCAAAACTCAGGAGTCACGAGGGAGAAGTGGTGGGAAAAAAGAATTATTAGGAGTATCAAAAGGGAGAAAGTTTTTTAGTCGCGTCAGTGGAACGGAATTCTATCGCTAATTAAGCAGGCATGAGATAATAGAAGACTACCATATATTTGTTCCTGCCATGGGGAAAAATATTTATCTCTACAAGCTTTTGGTAGTAATTTCTCGTTCAGGAATAATAAGTTTTTCCATCATATATTCGACAGTTTGCTGGTTTACCCATCCTCGTTGAGCAACAATTTCACCAAGACGAGAGGGGTTTTGCTGCTGCTCACTCAGAGCAATTGTTAGCTGATCCGAAGTCAATAAACCTGCTTCGAGCAGATAAGTACCTAAAGGTTTAAAGTTTGAAGGCATTAAAGCATCCGTTTCTATGGTTGGAGATGCAACGACTTCTTGTTCAACTAGATCCTGAGATTGTTGTTTGAGAAGTTTCAATTCATCCAAAAGTGACATATCTTTCAAAGATTCAGTTGAACTATAATTCTGTGCATATTCCAACAAAGAAGTACTAAATTCTACAAAAATCTCAAATACCTCATCGACTGCTGCACGAACTGAAGTTTCTATCTGTTCGGGAATTTGAATATTCTCAATGAACTGTTTGAGTTCTGAAGAGTAGATGGTATGGCTGGTATCTACTGTAAAGTGATGCTGTCCAAAGTAAGGATAATTCTCATCAGAAAAAGACTGCAACTCCTGGCAAACCTCAGCTGTTGCACCGAGAAAAATATCAGCAATTCCTTCAATTGCTTCAATCATGGCTAACTTCTGAATAGGTTCAGCTTTGTATCCAAGTTTATAGAGCTTGTAAATTGTACTGCGTGAGAACTTATTATCTTGATTCCAGAGATATTTGAGACAGCTAGTAAACTTAAGTGAATAGTTCATCCCTAGCTTTTCTAAATCTTCTAAAAACCAAGGCCAATGGCAATCATCTTCATAGGTGTGCTCATTAACAATCTTCTGAATTGGATCGTTAGTAGGTTCTTCTCGAAAAGCATACTGATTGAGTTCTGCAAATCCCATGACAAAAAAGGCAAAGCAAGGTGCAAAAGCAATCCTTCTTTGAGGTGCAATGCTCTTATTTCTGAGGAAATGGTATAGGGGATGCTGACCGAACTCAACTTGCTTGTGTTCAATCAAGCTCAAGATATCTTTCATACAAAGCTGTTTCATACCTGCCGACCCCAATTTCGCATTTTGCGGGCGCAGAGCCACCGACGGCCCCTACTGCGCCGAGCACGCCAAGATCGCGTTCCAACCGGCGCGGAAGCGGGAGCG
>JBCDJM010000120.1:0-20048 GCA_038747755.1 Cyanobacteria bacterium P01_H01_bin.35 | reverse complement strand
TAATGTTTTTAGATAAATCCCTGTTTTACTAGGATTAATAATTCCTTGTTTTAATTGCCTTTTGCTGATAGCTTGTTTTGTATAAACTACAATATTTCTTCCTCTTATTTTATTTTTATATCCCGGAAGATGAGGACGAGCGTTAAACTTTGATGGGTTCTTTTTATAAAGTTTGTTCGCCGCTAAAAAACTCTTCCAGTTTCTATCTAGTATCATCAAGATTTGTTGAGATACTTTAGCTGGCATTGCTTGATAGTCGGATTGAGTAGAGAGTGTTTTTTGTAGGTCATAATAGTCTAGATAAGTATTTTCAAATATCAAAGACTGACGAACTAAATAATTGGCATAGTTATAGAGATTTTTCGACAAGAAACACAGCCGATCAATTTCAGCATAAAACCGATGATTTTTCTGAATAATATGTCTCTCAACTAATCTCATAAATCATTCTTGTTAAAATTACTAAGGGCTATGATAATTTCGGAATTTTTCTGATTATTTAGTCGGGAATTAAGCGTCAATTTCATTATATCATTAAACATCAGGTCGAGAGTTATTACATTTTGTCAAATACTTAGTAGCTATGCATGTACAAATCAACAAAGATATTTGACATTATTTGGCTATATATGACTATATTTATGTACAACGTTTATTATACTTACCACCAATCGGGTTGGTTTTGATAAATAAGCAGAGAAATATTCATCAGAATCAAATTAATATTTATACTATAAAAGCAATAAATATTTTTTGATTTTTGCCCAATAGCTAAAGTTTAACTCTCTACCATCTCCTTTATGAAACTGACTCAAACTTACTTAAATGAAAGATAATTGAACAGCTTTAATCTTCAATTAAGTAGGTAGGCGCGAATAAACATCACTATGTAACGAAATGTTAAAGCATTCAAACCCTTCAGATTGCTATCCGTTCCAGAATGCTCCGCAAACCTTCTGCTCCGCTCCAGTTGCAATGATGTACTTGTAAATTTTTTCACCTACCTACTTACTGTTTAATATAGTCCTTAACAGACCTGCTGTTAAGAGATTTTGACTCTCTACAGGCTTTAGTTTCCAACAAGCTATTGGTAGTTGAATATTTTTCTATATCTATCCCCAGATTTCTAGATTAACTTAAAACGATCCTCATAACCAATAATTGTTTAGTTAATATTTATCAACTTGACCCCTTTACCAATGGATAATTGATCATTAATCCCCAAAGGTTTAAGGGAATAGCAAAAAATAAATTATCCAATTTTTGAACTAGACCTGGAAAGTTTCTCTACCTCTATATCCCATAAATGCAAGGTAATTGTATATTTTTTTATTTGGAAGTCCCTAATACCAAATTGATCAATCTTCGTTACAAATATTTAGGTTACTGCTTAGGAGTCAGGAGAAGTAGGGGCGATTTTTCCGAATGCTGTCGCTTTCCGCGTAATTAGGAGCATGACAAACGGAAATCGCCCGTACAGGAGTCAGAATGAATAAATTTGAGACTATTTTTGATGTTGTAATTGTCTTTTTTAGCAAATAAACATTTACCATAAAACTTTTAATGAGTTGTTATTATTCGTAACATTCTTTTTTCAAAATGGTATAAAGCCTCTGATTTTAAGGAGAAAAAAATAAATTATGATTTCCTGATAATTCAATTCCTTTAGGGTTTTAACCAGAGGTAATTATCTATTATTCATTATTCATTAATGAACAGTAGTTATCCTGCTAAATAAAATATCTACTATTTAGACTTATAAGTTTTGGTTAGAGGTGCAATATTTTTCAAAATACTACTAACCTCTAACCCTACAATAGCTTCAGCTAATTTGAAATCTCTCAGTCATAATTACAAGGATTAATAAGCACCATTATTTTTGGGAAAAATAACAATACCAATTGTTTTAAACATAATCCATATATCTATCCAAAAATTTCTGAAGTTTACATAGTAAAGGTCTATTTGAACTCTCTTAGGATAAGGAATATCATTGCGACCAGAAACTTGCCATAAACCAGTAATTCCTGGTTTAATAGTAAGAATTTTATCCATGTGATGACCGTATTTTGGTAGTTCTTCCACCACTAATGGTCTAGGTCCTACTACGCTCATATCACCTTTCAAAACATTCCAAAATTGAGGAAATTCATCTAAACTTGTCACTCTCAGAAATCTACCAATCCATGTAATTCGGGGGTCATGTTTTAATTTAAAACTATCCTGAAATTCTTGGCGCAGATGAGGATATGTTTCCATTATTTCTCCTAACATTTCATCTGCATTTTGCACCATAGTTCTAAACTTTAAACAACGGAATAGCTTTCGATTTTTACCTACTCTTTCTTGAACATAAAAAACCGAGCCTGGTGAGCTAAATACAATTAGTAAAGCTATCAGCAGGTAAACAGGGGCAAACAATATTAGAACCGATAGAGAAAATAGGATATCAAATAATCGTTTAGAAAATCCTACCTCTAGGCCCTCTAGAAATCGACTTTTTTGTTTATCTCTGGGGAGGAAAGGCTGAAAAGCTCGTCCTGTAAATCCTCTAATTACCTTGCCAGAGATGAATTGGCTATCGGCAGTCATCTTACTCCTTCACTTCACACCACACACAGTCCTGATCATAAAGCCTATAGCGAAATAGAAGGCAACTTTGGTTGTGAAAAAGATGATGAATTTTGGACAAGGACGATTTTTTGCCTCTTACTTGGGTATTTCTGTGCCTATATGTAGGAATTTTATAAAAATCTCTGAATTGAAAAATCAAACATTATTATCACAATAGTCCCATTAATTGCCTGTTTTCTCAGTAGTCCAAATTATATAGTAACCCCTGTAGAGTTAGCAGTCTCAATAATTATATTCTCAATGGCCTCAACAGACAAAGTTGGATTAGCTTGCTTCATTAAAGCTACTACACCTGCAACATGAGGTGCTGCCATAGAAGTACCAGCAAGGAAACCATATAAATTACCTGTTATTGAAGGAGGTACAGGAGCATAAATGTCTCCTGCATCTGCACTAAAGCCATCTCCCCCTGGGGCAACAACATAATCTAAAGGTTCATTTCCAGCTTCATTAGAGAAAGAAGAAAATTGCCCATTTTGCTGCACTGACCCAACTGCAATTCCCTGTTGAACGGCTAATCTTGCTGGATAATCAGGACTACTTAAACTATCATTACCTGCCGCAGAAACAAATACAACCCCTCTCTCAGCAGCATAACTAATGGCTCCAAGTTCGCCAATCACTATATTTCTATCGCCAGAGCTAAGGTTAATTACGTCTGCTCCGTTATCGACAGCATAACGAATGGCTTCTATCCCATCACTAACCTTGCCCACTCCTTGTTCGTCTAATACCCTGATGGGCATAATTTTGGCATTTGGAGCAATTCCGGTTGTCCCTACTCCATCTCTCTTGGCAGCGATCGTCCCTGCAATGTGAGTTCCATGTCCTTCTTCATCTATTGGGTCATTATCATCATTGACAAAATCCCAACCCTGGACATCATCCACGTAGCCATTACCATCATCGTCAATATTATTGTTGGGAATTTCACCGCTATTAATCCACATTTGGCCTGTTAGTTCGGGATGGGTATAGTCCACACCACTATCAATGACGGCTACTACAATACCATCTCCCTGAAAACCCTGATTCCAAACTTCGGGTGCTTTCACTAAATCTAGTCCCCATTGATTTCCTCCTACATCAGGAACATCTGGAAAAGAACCTGCACCAGTTGCTCTAGCTACTGCTGCGGAGGCATCAACTAAACCATATCCATAAATATTATTAAAGGTTGGCATTATAGAACTAGCAGTTTGTGGAAGTTCATTAGTATTTGCAGTATCTCCAAAAATCAAGCGACTTTGAATCAGATTTGTATTGGATATATTTCTAATTCTTGCTAATATTAAACCGTTTGCCCGACTTTGAATTAATGTGTCTTGTGTCAGGGAATCTTCTATTAATAGAATGTCATTTTCTGTTAAGTTATTTGGTATTTGAATTCTGTCAAAACTAGGATTAAAATCGTCAATAAAATCTGCTGTATTTAAGTTGTTATTATTTTCTGAATCTCGCAAAACAAATGTATCATTGCCTTCTCCTCCAATTAATGTATCTGTTCCTAAGTCTCCATAAATTAGATCGTTACCATTTCCTCCTATTAAAGAATCATTATCTTTCCCTCCAAAAATTGTATCGTTACCTAAATCTCCAAAAATTGTATCGTTACCTAAATCTCCAAAAATTTGATCATTACCCTGGTTAGCTTGAATCAAATCATTATTTCTACCACCTCGTAAAGTGTCAGAACCTCCTCCTCCGAAAATGTTATCGTCACCTTCATTGCCATTAATTAGTTCAGGGTTTAATGAACCTATTACTGTATCATTTCCACCTAGAGCTTTTAGACCTTCTGGAAATGGAGTTAGTAAGTTCAAATCTGCAGTAAAATTATTAGGGTTATTATCCAATAAATAGGAGCGACCATCAGGGCTAGGACCAATCATCGTTTTTTGTATTAACGTTAATTTTTAGTATAGACTTACTATATTTATTTGTAGTTAGAGAATAAAAAATTAATTGAATGAGTTTTTTGGTTATAAGTAAATAATTAAAATACTTGAACAAACATCGTTTCAAGACTTAAATATTTTGTTTGTCAAAACTTTATTTATACCAATTGTAAGCAAAAAGCCATTAGCTGTCAGCTTTTTCTGCGGAATACTGCGCAAATAGCAAACTCTATCTAAACATTAAAATGAAAATGGCTTTAAATGAATATAACCTTTAAAGTCTGCTTTGATAGTAAGATTCAATTTATCTAAACTAATAAAGTTCTGATATCAAACTAAAATAAATAGTTGAGTGCTGAATAGTTACTACCAATTTCATAAAATATTACTACAGGGAGCAGAAAACAGGGAACACTTCACTGGAAAATAAAAAGATAATAAAAAAGAGGAAAAAATGTTTGATTTTTAGAATTTGTGGAATTTACAATTTTTTATTGTAGGAATAAGTCACAAATTCTAATATCCAATACCAATTCTCATGCATTAATGCTATACTTGGGCGATACTTCAGTTATTAACTTTTCGGTAAAATCAGAATCATTGTTTGGGCTAATTTTAGCTAGTTTAATGTTAATTATTATTATGTTTGCTTCTCTGTACGGACGTTGCTTGAGCATTAATGCGTTTTCCGTTCCGGAATGCTCCGCTTTCCATGTCGCGTAGCGTTTTGCTGGCGCACAACTTTCCGTTCCGGAATGCTCCGCAAACGTATTTCGGCTGTCGCCGACATATAAAGCGGAAGCTCTGCGTAAGCAAAACGTCCCTACCTACTCCCCTACTCCCCTGCTCAAGTAAATATAGAAAAGTTTTTGAGAAATGTTATAACTCCTTTATAATATGTTGCGGAGTAAAACGGCATATCAAATTGACCAAGAGAAATATTTAGGGTTTGCTGAAAAAGTCTTTTTTAAAGAGTAGGGGAGTGTATGGGAGTAATTTTTTTGCTCAACTATTATGCACCCAATATCCTAACTTTTTGAGCATAAAAAGCTGAAAACTAGGTACTTTTTCCTGACTTAAAAAGGCTAAAACCTTTAGATGTCAATGCTGTAAGATTTATAGCAGTTTTCATTAATATAAAGTACAAAGATTTGAGTTTAAAGCAAGAAGGAAGAAGAAAGAAGGAAGAAGTTTTGTAGTCTACCTTTGTGAAAACCGCTATAATCAGCGAACTCTATTTAAGTCAGTATTTAAAGCCTCCGACTTTAGTCGGAGGTTCACTGATAACTGATAACTGATAACTGATAACTGAAAATACCTATTCCCTAAAGTAAGTAATACCTGCATCTTTCATTCTTTTTAATGCTTTATCAATTTTTTCTTCTTCTGCGGTTAATGAAATCCGAAAAAAACCTTCTCCAGATGCTCCATATCCATTTCCAGGAGGTACGACAATACCACATTTTTCCAGTAAAAGAGTGACAAATTCTTGAGATGTATAATTTTGAGGAACTGGAATCCACACATATAAACTTGCTAAAGTTGGTTTAATTGGAAAACCTAAAGATTGCAAACCTTTAATAAGAATATCTCTTCGTTTTTGGTAAATTGCTACTAAATTTTGCTTGTCTTTTTCGGTGGTGGAAAAGGCGGCTATCGCTGCTTTTTGAATGGCTTTAAATACTCCAGAATCTACATTAGATTTAACTTGACTTAATCCCTGAATTCCCAAACTATTTCCTACTACAAAACCAATACGCCATCCTGTCATATTATAAGATTTAGATAAACTATGAAATTCAATTGCCACATCTTTAGCCCTAGGAATTTGTAATATACTAGGAGGTTGATAACCATCAAAAGCCATTTCCGAATAAGCATTATCGTGGCAGAGCAATATGTCGTAATGCCGACAAAAGTCCACCAATTCTTGAAAAAACTCTAAACTAGCTGTTGCACCTGTAGGATTATTAGGATAATTAATCCACAATAATTTAGCTTTTTCAGCTACTTCTGGAGGAATAGTCTTTAAATCTGGTAAAAATCCATTTTCTGGCCTAAGTTTCATTGGGTAAGGTTGACCCCCAGCAAAAAATGTTGAGGTTCTATAAACTGGATAGCCAGGGTCAGGAATTATGGTATAATCTCCAGGGTTGATAAAAGCTAGAAAAATGTTGTGAATTGATTCTTTAGAACCTATTGAGGAAATTACTTCTGTTTCTGGGTTTAAATCTTCAACGCCAAACCTACGTTTCATCCAATCTGCTGCTGCTTGTCTATATTCTTTTAGACCTTTGTAGGGAGGATAATGGTGATTTGTTGAGTCTTGAATTGCCTCATGCATTGCCTGAATAATATGATTTAGTGTAGGTTGGTCTGGATCTCCTACCCCCAAATTGATAATGTCAACTCCTCTTTGAACTAATTCATTCCGTTTACGGTCAATTTCAGCAAAGAGATAAGGTGGTATTTTTTCTAGCCTTTTGGCAAGCTGCATGATAACTTCTATTAACTCCTGAACTAAATTAATTCACATATAGGAAAGTTTATCTTGAAAAGTAGTTAGGGGTGTTATTAAGTCAAAAGTCAGAAGTCAGAAGTCAGAAGTTAAAAGTAATAACCAGTTAAATTTTCTCTTCTGGATTTCTTTGAAGTGAGGTAGATGAAGAAATTTGGTGGTTTATTCTGAATGTAAAGCAGTGAATTATTTGGGTGACATTCGATAAGATAGCAACTTCAAATATTTCTATAACTCTATATTTTATTATATAGTTTAGTTTTATTCATGGCTAACTACTTAGATTTTTAGAGAGAGTATAGAAGGAATAATTAAGATAATTTTTGCTGGTTATAAATGAATGTAAAATGATTCTAGTCTTTGATATATTTGCTAATATTGTTAAAGTATAAATTATGTAAGCATTTCCGGCAGAATGCGGCACAAAAAGGTATTAGCATTTAGCACGAGCGCAATTATAGCTTAAGGAAATTAAATTAATTTAATAGACTTTAATATCAATGTAGCCGACTTTTCGTAATATTTAATATCTGGCTGAATAAACCTTTAAATTGCACCAAAAAGAATAGCTAATGGCTGTTACTGAGGGCTAAATGCTTACTAAACTACTAACTCTTGAATGTTGACTTAAGTTCAACGTGATTGAAGTTTATCAGATATATTTTTTGTATATTTTTTGAGTTCAGATATAGTAATCCTAGATAATTTTGAATACTATATAGTAAGTATCCCAGAAAGATAGCTTCTGCAAAAAATATTTACCTTACCCTATTTAACTACCTATAATGTTTTCTCTATTTATAGTCAACACCCTGGAAAAATAAGCTCATTAAACTAGATCTACATAGATAAATTTGTAATCTAAAAATAGTCATAATAAAGGATATAAGACCTAACTAAATCCAGTGACAAAAAAATAAATCAGTTCAATAGTATCCCGTCATTAAATAGCAGATGAAAAAAATCAACTTCAGTATTTTAAGGATCTTGCTTCATTTAGATGTATTGATAACTGATAACTGAAATGATCGAAAGTAGCTTGATAACAATAGTAATACAGAAAGTAGAAGGCACTTCTAGAAAAGATAAGAGGATTTATTATCAGAAATATTGGGCAAATCGACTGTTCCCCATTTCCTGTTCTCTGTTCCCAGTAATCAGTATTTCTTAATATCGATGGTTACTTATGCAACACTACTAAAAAATACAATTATAATTGTATTTTACTAGGTTTATATTTTCTCTGATTATTGATTGTATAGTGTAAGTAAACTATTGATTATATAATAACCTATCTGCTAAAAACAGATAAATTTTACAGTCAATTGAGTTAATCGAATTTTCTACATTCGACTTAAGCTTTAAATCACAAAAAAAATTACGATTATTTACAGAGTAGGAACAAGCTGAATTCTTCCTGCATCCATCTCCTCCATTAATAACTCTAATGCTTCATAATCTACATCGGAAATATAGCCAAGTCGTGTCAACTCAGAGTTGATTTGATTTTCGATTTCAGGAGTTAATCGCCTAAAATAGAGAGCTTTAGATACAAGTTTCCGAATCACACAATTTGGTTCCATGGCTAATATAAATAAAAACTCTACATAGTTAAATTCTCTACTAGATATTTACCCTGATAGGTGATCCAATACTATTGGAGAAAGTGATATTCATCATTTAGACCCTGGGGCCAGAATAACTGAAATCTCTGAATCATAGTTTCACACCATAAGTTTTTGGTGCTATCTTGAGATATATCTAACCATAAAATACACACATTTAGTAGTAATAGTGGCACTAGCAGTAGAGAATTTACTTACACCCGATATCCACAAACCTGCTCGTTATCTTGGTAATGAGTTTGGTGCTTTTCATAAACCTTGGGACAGTTCTCAAATACGCTGGGTGCTTACCTACCCAGAAGTTTATGAAGTAGGAGCTTCTAATTTAGGACATATAATTCTTTACAATATCTTAAATTCTCAGCCACAGCAATTATGCGATCGCGCATATTTACCTGCCCCAGATTTAGCAAAAAAATTGCGGGCCACAGATACGACCCTATTCGCTGTAGAATCAAGGCGGTCACTTACTGATTTTGATATTCTTGGCTTTAGTCTTAGCTATGAATTAGGGGCAACAAATATTCTAGAGATGCTGAGTTTGGCTGGTATTCCGTTGACTTGGCAAGAACGACTCAAGGGAAGTCAGAAGTCAGAAGTCAGAAGTCAGAAGTGGGACTCCCCACACTCCCCACACTCTTCCTTCCCCTTAATCTTTGCTGGAGGTCAAACAGCAACTTCAAACCCTGAGCCTTATGCAGACTTTTTTGACTTTATTGCTTTAGGGGATGGAGAAGAATTACTCCCAGAAATTGGATTAATAGTTCAGGAAGGGAAGGCTAATAAGTTAACCAGAGAAGAATTGCTTTTAGACTTAGCCCAAATTCCAGGTGTTTATGTCCCACAGTTTTATCGCATTGCTGAAGATGGCTCAGTTTTTCCTGTTCGTGATGATGTGCCAGAAAGAATATTGCGCCGAGTCGCAACTCCTATGCCAGCTTATTCTATAGGTTTAGTTCCTTATGTGGAAACTGTCCATGACCGATTGGTTTTAGAAGTTCGGCGTGGATGCACCAGAGGTTGTCGCTTTTGTCAACCCGGTATGTTAACTAGACCTGCACGAGATGTGGAACCAGAACAAATAGTCGATACTATTGAAAAAGGTATAAGTAAGACAGGACATAATGAGTTTTCTTTACTTTCGTTGAGTTGTTCTGATTATCTGGCTTTACCAGCAGTTGGAACTGAAATTAGAAATCGTTTTAAGGATGAAAATATTTCTTTATCTCTACCAAGTCAGCGAGTAGATAGATTTGATGAAAATATTGCTAATATTATTGGCGGTAATCGCCAAAGTAGTTTGACATTTGCTCCAGAAGCTGGTACCCAACGAATGCGGGACATTATAAATAAGGGTTTGACAAATGAGGAACTTTTGCGGGGGGTCAAAACTGCTTATGACCAAGGTTGGGATAAGGTTAAGCTCTATTTTATGATTGGTTTGCCTGGGGAAACTGATGTTGATGTGTTGGGTATTCCCGAAACAGTTAATTGGTTGCAGCAAGAATGCCGAGCAAAAGGTCGCAAAAAGCTACAGGTTACTTTGACGATTTCTAATTTTACCCCTAAACCTCATACTCCTTTTCAATGGCATTCTGTTTCTGTCGCTGAATTTAAACGTAAGCAAGAATTACTAAAAGCCGAATTTCGGAAGATGAAAGGCGTAAAGGCAAATTATACAGATGTCCGTCTCTCAGCAATGGAGGATTTTCTGGGTAGAGGCGATCGCCGTCTAGCATCTGTAATTCAACGTGCTTGGGAAAAGGGCGCTGGAATGGACTCTTGGTGGGAAAGTTTGGATCGAGCTTTTGCTGCATGGAGTGATGCTATTGCAGAATCAGACTTGAGTTGGAAGTACCGTCAGGTAGAAAATGGTGAGTGGAATGTATTTGAAAATACGGAAAATTATCCTAATATATGGAAAGAAGAACAAATCAATTCCCTACTTGACCAACCCCTACCTTGGGACCATATAGATACAGGAATTGATAAAAATTGGCTCAAAGAAGATTTACAGAAAGCTTTGGCAGAAGCGACTGTTCCTGACTGCTCATTTGCAGCTTGTTCTGCTTGTGGTGTATGTGGTCCCGATCTAGGTCATAATATTGTGGTTCCAGCACCACCAATTCCAGAATTTGTTGGTAAGTTTGTGCCTAATCAAAATCGGGTACAACGTTTACGAGTCTGGTTTGGTAAATTAGGAGAGATGGCTTTGGTTAGTCATTTAGATTTAGCTAGATTGTTTGATCGTGCTGTTCGTCGGAGTGATATACCTATTGCTTTTACGGGAGGATACCATCCAAGTCCACGGATTATTCCAGCTAGTGCTTTATCTCTAGGAGTGACAAGTACAGGGGAAGTGGTAGATTTTGAGTTGACAGAAATAATAGATGTGGTAACATTTCAGAATAAACTGGAGAGTCAATTGCCAGTTGGTATACCTATATATAAGGTAGAAGAAGTAGAAGTTAAAAGTCCTTCTTTATCTCAGATATTAGAAAAAGCAGAGTATATTTTGAGAGTCAGAAAAACTAATGACTCTGCAAAAGATTTGATACAAGACTGTGAGAATGTAAGAGAATTTGAAGGTAATGACTGTTCTACTCTAAATTGGCAAGGATGGGTAGAGGCAATAAAAAATAGGGAATCAATTCTTTGGGAACAAAAAACTAAGTCGGGTAAGGTAAAGGTTGTTAATTTACGCGATCGCTTGTTTGAATTGGAGTTTTTAGAGTATCCAACACCTTTAAATTCTTACTGTATGGATGTTGCATACAATGTCCATACAAGCTATTGTGAGTCAAATTGGAATTATGAAACTGATGGTATTATTCGTTATGTAGGAAGTTATCAGAATGATGGAACTTTACTAAGACCACAAAATATAATTTATATGCTGGAACAAGTCAGCAAGCTAGAGTTTGAATTGCTGCATACTCATCGGCAAAAGTTGTTTTTGGGTTGATAAAAGTTTTAGGAAAATCTATTAACAAGCTTCGGTTTTATCGGTGTGGAAATAGAAAAGATTACTCTAGTTTGAACAAGTAGAAACTATAATTAAGTAATCAAAGCTGAAATAGTTTTGATGAAGGAAATGCTAAGTTATTAGGGATGTTAGACAACTAAAGTAATAGAATTTATTTTCTGGAAAGTCTTAGCTGACAAGATATTAAGGAATTTTCCTAAATAACCGTTTAAGCTGTGTTATCTTAGTGGGCTTATTTTTCGGCGATCGCTGATTATGAAATCCTACATGACTTATAAAAGGCCAATATCACATACAATAATTCTTAAGGTGGATAATGGCCTTGTAACCTGGATAAATATAATTTGGCGTTGGTGATTATTGCTATGATTATGCTTGAATGGCAATCCCCTGAGTATTAACTGAAAAAAATTTTATATCTGTCAAAATTTAGGTTTCATAGCTTGATTAACCAACTCCCATAACTTAATAGTCTGACAAACTTGATTCTGTCATGGTGAGAAGATTAATATTTAGCTACGACCTAACCCCTATTACCATTAGCTTATTTGTAAGAATCTTTTTTCTATAAGGCATTGTACCATTTTAAAAAAAGAATGTTACGAATAATAACAACTCTTAAAAGGTTTTACGGTAAATGTTGATTTGACAAGAAAGACAATTACAACATAAAAAATAGTCTCAAATTGATTCATTCTGACTCCTGACTCCTGTATCCTGACTCCTAAGTAGCAACCTAAATATTTGTACCAAAGATTTGTCAATTTGGTATTATGGTTTTCTATTCCAAAATATACGAGGGTGTCTATGCTAAAATACTGGGTAGGGACAATCTTATAGTTTTAGTTGATAAGCTTCTTAAGGATTGTTTGATCCACAAAATCAAGCTTGACGCGCTACTAATTTCAAAAGCTGAAGAGCAAAAAATTACTCCATTAAAAGCAAGAAGATTAGCTTTGTTTCAATAATTGATAATTGATAATGGATAATGACCTCTCCCTAAAATGGATGGGATTGCATAAAAGGAAAATAAATTCATTGTTTCTCCTTGATCATCAGAGGCTTTAAACCTTAATTATTCGGTAAAAATAGAGATAATTTGATATTTACATGGATTTAAGAAATTAAGCTTTGACAAAAAAACTTGAGAGTTGTGGTGTAAATAATTGGGATTATCCCTAAGAAATTGATTAATTCCAATACTAAAGTCATTAGATAAATTGTCCATTTATTTATTGATTACTTTATTATGAATCAAAAATTTAGTCAGAGAGCTTGAACTAAAACAATGCTAAAATCAGACTTTAATGGCAATTAGACAGTGAATCATTGGGTGCATCTCATATTTGCCAAAATATTTTTTCCTATTTCCTGTTCCCAGTTAAGTGTTCCCTAAAAGTGATAAATTTTTGGCTTTATTCACGCATTGAGATGCACCCGAATCATTGATAGATTAATGAAAACCAAAACTAGACTTTAATTAGCCTGAATGCTAAAGTTTTATAGCAGCAACAAAGGTATACAAATTATAAATAATCAGATGGGAATTAAAGCTTGCAATTAATTAACTAATTAAGTTGAGAAGACCTTACCCTGATGATAAATTATATTAATTGCTCTAGTTATAAGTTCCCGTTGGCAGAGCATTCTGGAACGCAAAGCAGAGTATTATTCTAAAAACTTAGAATTGATGCCAAATATCAAGTTTTGTAGAAAAGGTTGGATTAGTTTTGTTGTTGATAATTTTATTAGTTGCTTGGTAAGGAAGTCTGTACAAGTTGATGGAAATATTCGGCTTGGTAAGGGTGAACTGAAACGGAAAAAAACTCAACACCAAACTAAGTATTATCCAAAAAACAAAAGTTTAAAGTTTACACAGCAAGGCAGTTAACATCTAACATTATAAGTAACCTACATAACACTATAAGGTGAACAAAATTTAACGCCACATTTTTATTAAAGAGAAAGGCTTGGTTGGCAAGCCTGTATAGGAGGAAATTGAATGCCGAAGCAAATAATTATCGCGGAGCAGCAAAGAATCGCTGCTGTATTTTCTGAGGACCAAATACAGGAACTTGTGGTTGCTAAGGGTAGCCATCAAGTTAGTGATATTTATCTCGGAGTTGTAGAAAATGTATTACCTGGAATAGATGCTGCTTTTGTGAATATTGGAGACCCTGAACGTAATGGGTTTATTCATGTCAGCGATCTAGGGCCATTACGATTGAGGCGCTCCTCTGGTGCGATTACAGAGTTACTTACGCCACAACAAAAGGTCCTGGTGCAGGTTATGAAGGAACCGACTGGTACAAAAGGACCTCGTTTAACGGGAAATGTGACTTTACCGGGTCGTTATTTGGTATTAATGCCTTATGGACGGGGTGTAAATTTATCGCGACGTATTCGTTCTGAGGGTGAACGAAATCGTCTTAGAGCTTTAGCAATTTTAATCAAACCAGCGGGTATGGGTTTATTAGTCCGTACTGAGGCTGAAGGAATGGAAGAAGAAGCAGTTATAGAAGATTTAGAGGTTTTGCAGCAACAGTGGGAAGCAATCCAAATTGAAGCTAATTCCAACAGAGCGCCTGCACTACTAAATCGTGATAATGATTTTATTCAACGGGTACTACGAGATATGTATAGTACCGATGTGAATCGGATTGTGGTGGACTCTAGTGAGGGAGTGAAGCGAGTCAAGCAACACTTGCTGAATTGGAGTGGGGGCAAACCATTACAAGTTTTGATTGACCATCATAGTGATCGGATTCCTGTTTTGGAATATTTCCGGGTCAATGCAGCTATTCGAGAGGCTCTTAGACCAAGGGTAGATTTACCTTCTGGTGGTTACATTATTATCCAACCTACTGAAGCACTAACGGTTATAGATGTCAACTCTGGTTCTTTCACACGCTCCGCCACAGCAAGGGAAACAGTACTTTGGACAAATTGTGAAGCAGCTACAGAAATAGCTCGTCAACTACGCCTGCGTAACATTGCTGGGGTTATTATTGTTGACTTCATTGATATGGACTCACGGCGAGACCAGTTGCAGGTTCTGGAACATTTTAATCAGGTTCTCAGGGCTGATAAGGCTAGACCTCAGATTGCTCAGTTGTCAGAGTTGGGGTTGGTTGAGTTGACTCGTAAACGTCAAGGTCAAAATATATATGAGTTGTTTGGTCGTACTTGTGCTACTTGTAATGGGTTGGGACATTTGCTTCATTTGCCGGGTGAGTCAGAATTTTCTATTGGGGAGGTTAATTTGTCTGCGGTTACTGGGACTCCTGGTGTTGAGGAACCAATGAGACCTGTGAGCCTTCCTCCTCCAAGTTTGGTTAGTGCTGGCCAAAACCAATCTTGGGAGGGGACACAGAAATATCAGGAGGTTGAACCTGCGAATAATGGCTCGGATTTAGAGTTGTTGAATCATCCTAGTTATCAGGAATCTACTCGTCGCCGTCGTCGCCGTCGGGTAGGAGTGGGCGAAGGTATGCAGGATGAGGCTTTGGAGTTGCAGGAAAGGGAGTTAGGATCGGGAATGGAGTATCCTGTCCTGGCAGAGGGATATCCAACTTCTAATCGACGTTCGGGAAGGGAGATAATTAGACCTGTGACTGAGCCTCCAGAGATAGTGACGGTAGAAATGACTTCTGATGAGCAGGATGTGTATGCTTTGATGGGTATTTCTCCAATAATACTTTTAGAGGAGGGAGCGGTGAAAAATCCTAAGTCAGCAGTTATCTCTATTAAAAAACCAGGAGAGGGTAATTTAAGAAAAACAATAGCAGACGAGGAAGAAGATGTAGAAGATGAATCACCAGTAGATGACAAAGAAGATGATGATCGGGAATTAGAACAGTTTGATTCATCGCCTTCTTTGCTGCTAGCTGATGATTTTGATGATGATGTGGAAGATGATGATGATGATGATCCGGATAATCCAGACGTGGGGCCGAACGATGATTCTGGACCAATTCGTCGCCGTCGCCGTCGTCCTTCTGCACCTCCGGAAGAAAGAGAGTAGGGAATAGTGTGGGGAGTATGGGGAGCGTAGGAGGTTTCAACAATTAATAATTAGGGTTGGTGCTCAAAAGTATCTTTGCTGTTTATAGTAGTCAGTAGTTAATAGCCTATAGTCAGGAGAAATAGTAGATTACATAGGATGTAGTCGGATATTTTATCCCTCAATTTTTCCACCGTTGTCTGCCAAGAATCCTCACTTTTTCCTCCTCATCAGAGTAAAAAGCTAGCACTTTTTTACCTCATAAAATGGATAAGAGCCTTTATCTGTCCATGCTTTTAGATTTAATTAGCAAGCCCTAATTAATAATTCCTCTTCTGTAATAGAAGAATTGCTTAAAAGGAATTTTTTTCTTTTTTATCCATGAATGAAGAGGCTTTATAGCACTACGCATTAAGGTTAGGACATTTCTAAATCCTAGAACCCTTGAAAAGTCTGCTACTCCCTATTCCCTACTCCCTACTCCCTAGCGCGTAGCGCTATATACCTTAATTTTTCGGTAATGGTGAATTCTCCTGAGTTGATTGACGATCTATCCTCACTTCTAACTGCTGGTGTAGATGAAGTAGGGCGTGGGGCATTATTTGGGCCAGTGGTGGCAGCAGCGGTAATTTTGCCAGAGGAGGTTTTGGATCATTTGGCTAGTAGTGGGGTTAAAGATAGTAAAAGGTTGACAGAAAAGCGTCGGTGTCACTTGGCGACTCAAATCTTGGCCGTGGCTTTGGATTGTAAGATTGGTATGGCTTCTGTTCGGGAGATTGACCGCTTGAATATTCTACAAGCTTCTTTATTGGCGATGAAGCGGGCTGTTATGAAGCTGAAACCTAAACCTGATTTAGTTCTGGTTGATGGGAATCAAGAAATTAGAGATTTATTTATACCTCAACAAACTATTGTTAAGGGGGATAGTAAGTGTTTGGCGATCGCTGCTGCGAGTATTGTGGCTAAAGTTTGGCGAGATGCTTTGATTGTGCGTTTGGCGAAAAAGTATCCTATTTATGACTTGACTAAGAATAAAGGTTATGGTACAGAAAAGCATAAAGAAGGAATAGTAAAATACGGGGTGTCGCCTCAACATCGTCTTTCGTTTAGTCCTTGTCAACTTTCCTTATTTCCTTTTTACTCCTAGAAATTATAGGGAAATAAAGCACAGACTAACTCCCCAGCATTTTTGCTAGATTTTAATCAATTATTAGGAGTACATATTGAATATAAGATTAACTATTGCGCAATAGTTTACTTTATATTCAATTCAAAGTTATTTACTAAATTTTTGGCGTTGGTAATACCAGACTTGATAAATGTCTGCTATTAATCAAGGGGCTTGATTATAACTGCTGATTTTTTTGACAAAGTTGTTGATTTGACTAAGGCATAAAATTTATCATTATCTTAATTTCAAATCCAGGAGTAGGAGTGACTAGGGTTTGCTGAAAAAGTCTTATTGGTAAGGGTAGGAGTCAGGAGACAGGAGACAGGATAAATGGGAATTATAGGGAAGGTACTCGAAAAATTATTCCTCAATTTTTCTGCCATAATCATCTCATGCATACTAACTTTTTGCAGCTCTATCCACCAAAAAGCTGGTACTTTTTAAGGGCTAAAAAATCTTAAAGTCTTTATCTGTGAATACTTTCATAATTAATCAGCAAGCCCTAACTATACCTTCAAAAATAGTATCTGGAAAATCATGGTCTTGACATTTTCATTTTCCAAATTTATGAAAGTTATTCTGAGCATTTAAAAATTCAGTTATGTTAAACTAAATGAAGTTTCCTAGCAGTGGAGAAAGTTTAGAGATTACTTTTGCAAGATTCAGAGTGGCATCAGAAAAAATTTGGTTGGTAAATTATTAATAAATCAAATTCGTTTACTGGTAATATTTTTAGTTTTTCTACTGCTAATTTAATAATTTCCTTTGTATCCATTAGTCATATTCAATTTGAGATAAAAAAATAAACTTTATAATTCAATTAGATTAGTTATTCATAAGAATACCATCCATACCAATGTCGAACTACTAACCAAACAATAGAAAGTAATCCGGCAATACTTAAAGTCAATCCACTGTAGGGAACTAATAATGCAAAAATAGGTAAAATTCCACCACTAATAGTACAAATGATTGTAGCTAAAGAAGCTTGACGATTTGAGCCTAAACCCCAAACTAAAAGTAGCAAAATTGGAGAAATTAAACTCCAGGCAAATTTAGCATCAATGAAACGACTTAGGTAAGTTAAAGTCAGTAAGCAAGCAAAGAAAATTCCTCCTAATATTGCTACATCTCGCAAACTTAAAGCAATAGAAAAATATAACAGAATTAACCACCACAAAAATAATAATGGAGCTAATATTAATAGGCGAGGTAAAATACCTGTATTTTTTACTGATTCTGTAGCAGTAAAGACTCCAAAAGGATTTTTAACAGAAACATTATCATCAAATATCCAAGTAAATTTACGACCCTCATTTGATTCGATAGTTTCGGTAGGAATAATGCCACTAGCAAAGTCTGCTTTGGGAAAGTTGGCTAATGCTATTAATCGGAAATTTGATAATAGTTGATTATTGGCATTATAAATCCAACGAGGTCTTCCTTGAGCTTGATAATTAACTTTGAAATTGACAGTTTCTCCAGGAGATAAACTGAAAGGAAAACTATAATTTTCAGGGCTAGTAGGAATTAATCTTTTATTATTTTGTTCAATGCGAAAGTTTTGTAGTAAAGAATAACCATAAGGAGGACGAATATCAAAGAAAAATTCTTGGATATCTTCCAGTTGGTTAGTAACTTGATATTCCCCTGCAAAATCTACAACATATACTAATTTGAGATTTTGAACATCTTGTGCTTGGTTAATATTTACCTGAATTTTTGAAGCATTTATACTCAAATATTTATTTACATTTCTTGTACTTTTAATTTCAACCTGTTTATTATCCACCCACTGATAATATGTATATGGTTCTTCTACTATATAACGAACTTTTGGAGCCATTTGTTCGAGGCGATAGAACTCCGTTCCACTTGCGCGATTGCCTGCCACACCTGTAGCAATTTTGGCAATTTTTGCCTGTTCCCAATTATGGTAACGATTACTAAGAGTTGAACAGAGAAAAAATCCACTTATTACTAAGCTTAAAACTAAAATTATATGGGGTAAACTTTTAAGTAAACTCGAATATTGAGATACTAATTCATTAATCAAATTTTTGGTTTCTGATTCTTGCTGATGACGGATAGAAAAATTGATAATTGCTATTCCTATGCCTAAGAAGCCAGTTAGAATAATTAATATGAGTGATGTCTTAAGAATTTGATTGCCAAGTTCAATTATTTCTTGGGGATGGGTAATATCGGGTATATTGGGAATGCCTTGACTAGATGACCACATATTTTGAATATATATAAGGTTTTAAGTATTAAATTATTGGGTCTGACTATGGGATAATTCTCCAAAAATTAATGCTGGTAGATAGTTTATTAACTATATAAATTTGCAAAAGCATGACTATATTTAAGGTTTGTAAATTAACTCAAGTTTCTGCCAGCGTATTTAGCTAAGTGGATTTAGATTGAGTTATATAGTTATGAATTTTAACACCTATTTACTTAAGCAAACATTATTATTAATTGCCCATTGAGAAAGACTCTAGTAAGACTTACAAATTTAAAAACTTAATTTACCTACTTTAGCTAATTTTAATTTAAAATTTTGTCATTAGGCTAAACTTATGGAAAATCAGACATCAGAACATCTTTTTAACTCCGCAGTAAACAATTATCAAAAAGGCAATTTAAAATTAGCGACAAAAATCTGCCACAAAATCTTAGAAAGAGAGCGAAAACATTCGCGGTCTCTACATTTATTAGGAGTTATTGCTGGTTTAGAGGGGCAAGCAAAAGAAGCAGTTTCCTACCTCACTCAAGCTGTGCAACTAAATCCAAATAATCCTGAAATTCATAGTAATCTTGGTCTAGCATTGAAGGATAGCCAGCAACTTGAAGCTGCCATTGAACATTATCAAAAAGCCCTTGAACTTAAGCCAAATTATGCTGAACCATATAATGGTCTAGGTAAAATATTTTTAGAGTTAGGAAGACTGGTGGAATCTCAAAAATATTATCAAGAGGCTATTAAATTAGACAAAAATCATGCAAATGCTCACTTTGGTTTGGCACTTATTTTGCTTAAACAAGGAAATTTTATTCAAGGATTTCACAAATATGAATGGCGTTGGCAAAAGAAAGATTTTGGCTCTCGTAATTTCTCTCAACCTTTGTGGGATGGCTCAAGTTTTCAGGGCAAAACTTTGTTAGTTTATATTGAACAAGGTTTGGGAGATTCCATTCAATTTATCCGCT
>JBCDJM010000119.1:0-20318 GCA_038747755.1 Cyanobacteria bacterium P01_H01_bin.35 | reverse complement strand
TTTGGTTTCTTGATACTCACTAATACAATATAGCAATCCCCAGTTGTAAGCGTGCCTAGCTACACCAGCGTGTTTAGCAAGAATTGTTTTTTGCTGATTATTAACTTTTAACTTGGTTTTAAAAGATTTCATTGACAACAGCTAATAAGTTAGATAAGTATTTAATGATATTAGCAGAATTGTCTAATTATGTAAAGCTTTGTCTAATTATTCGGTTTCTGTTGTTAGCCCCAAATTAACAGCAGTTTCTTCATCATACAGCCTTTCCAGATTAATGACATAATTGATATATAGCCTGCGTCATTGCGACTGGAACGGAGTGGAAGGTTTGGGGAGCATTCCGGAACGGATAGCAATCTCATATCAAATCTGCTTGCTTTGGAGTAACAAGAAACCGGGTTTGTGGGAGGTCAATGTTAGGGACGTTGCATAACAAAAATGTGTTTTCCGTTCCGGAATGCTCCGCTTTCCATGTCGCGCAGCGTTTTCCTGGCGCACAACTTTCCGTTCCGGAATGCTGCCTCTTACAGAGGAGCTGCGCTAACGCAAACGTATTTCGGCTGTCGCCGACATATAAAGCGGAAGCTCTGCGTCAGCAAAACCTCCGTACAAGGCCATTTGATACAAAGCCGGTTTCTCTGCTTTTTTATACCGATATTACCGGATTTGATATCAATGGTTTAGGAGATTGCTTCCTGTCGTCGCAATGACGACTATTGAAGCGAATTTGATTAAAACACAGTAGGGACGTTCCATGGAACGTCCCTACTATAGGTGATTTTAACCTAGAGCTAAAAGCTGATAGCTAGTTAACGCAGGAAGAAATCATCAGCACTAATTTGTGCGTTATTAGTTAAGGTAGCAAAATTAGCACCCGTACCTAAACCAGCAGCACTACCATTAGCATTATAGAACAAATTACCGTTTTCATTGTTGTAGACAATAAACGCATTAGAAGTTTCTGCCGCTGCATTAGTGGTAACGACTGCAAACTCTGTTGCCACACTGAACCCATCACCTTGAACACTGGTAAGAGCAGCAAAAGTTATTTTATCCAACAGAATAATATCTTGTCCTACAACAAAGTCGGTGATTTCATCTGTACCTAGATCTGATTCATCAAATTGTTCATTAGTAGCAAAGATAAAGCGGTCAATACTGACACCACCTGTGAGTACGTCGTTACCAGCACCACCATTGAGGCGATCGCGACCAGTATTACCAGCAAGGGTATCGTCCCCCGCTCCACCTAATAGACGGTCAAAACCAGGCCCTCCTCTCATCAAGTCGTTGCCAGTTCCACCAAGCATAAAGTCGTTCTCTAAGCCACCGAGAATAGTATCATCACCAGCATTGCCAAATAGGCGATCGTTACCACGGTTTCCGTAAATAAAATCTTCGTCGTCACCACCACGGAGAGTATCATTTCCACCAAGACCTTGTATAGTATCGTCACCACCAAAACCATTGAGAACATTTGGAGTTGAGTTACCTACAAGGTTGTCGTCTGTATCTCCGCCTGCGATACCAACAAAAGTAAAGTTACTCACATCTAGGTTGATTTCTGTATCAAAAGTGGCGACTATTTCTAAACTACCTTCTTGGAAAAAAGTCAGCACAGTTTCGTTTTCTGCATTAACGTAAGTAGCAAATACACCACTATTATTAACACCAAGTTGCTCTAAACGTGTTTCTACTTCTGTTAGGGAAGTAAATTCTTGAGTCAATTCAATCAGACCTACGTTATTAGCAACACTTGTGCTTGACTCGTTTACACTCACCTGAGTGAAGGTACTGTTAGAGAAAGTTCCAAATATTCCTTTTTGAAACTGAAGTACGTCTGTCTGTATATTAAAGTTGCTAATACTGGTAGCTTCTACAGAATTGAAGAAAATAGTATCGACTAAATTAGCATCAATTACTGCTCCCGCACTTGCTGTGGTTACTTCAGTAAAGTCAAAGTTACTCTGAGTTAGCTCTACTTGAGATGTAAACTGACTAACAACTTCTACTTGAGTGCTAGTTTCTGCAAATGCTAGTACAGTATTACCTACTGAATTAGTGTATTGCACAAATACGGGGCTATTTACTTGAAAACTAGCTAGCAATGCTTGTACTTCTTGTATTGAGTTAAGCTGTTGTTCAACAACCAGTAAAGTTTGGTTCTGGATATCAACATTGGTGCTTGACTGAGTGACAGTTGTACTGCTAAAAGTTGAATTGGTGAAACTACCGAACTGTGATGAATTGAACGATAATGAGTCTGATTGAGTAAAGCCAGCAATAGTAGCACCAGCTTCCTCAATGGAATTAATCTGAATTACGTTTTGACTTGCATTGTTAACTACAATTGTTGTATCTGAGTTACTGATGACAACATTGATATTTGAGGTATCGTCATCATCATCGTCATCATCATCATCGTCGTCGTCATCATCGTCATCATCGTCGTCATCGTCATCATCGTCGTCATCGTCATCATCATCGTCGTCATCGTCATCATCGTCGTCATCGTCATCATCGTCATCGTCATCATCCTCATCGTCATCATCATCATCGTCCTCATCGTCCTCATCGTCCTCATCATCGTCCTCGTCATCATCATCATCAAAGTCCTCAAACTCTAAGTTATCAAGATCAAAATTACCAAGATTTTCCAACTCCACTTCAAAGTCTTCGACAATCTCAAACTCAGTACCATCGAATAATACTAACTGGGTGCGACCATCAATATTAGCTAATATCAGAACTGAACGATCTACCACCAGATTTACTAGACGTTGTTCTAGCACTTCTAAACTTGCAAAAGTTTCTGACTCAAAAATCAAGCAACTTTCTTGAACTTGTTCGGTACTCTCAGCAGTAATATTGACAGTGGTAAAAGTGTCGGCCGTGACATTAAGTTCTGTTAGTACCTCAATATCAATTTCTAGCTGCTCTGTTGCAATATCAAATGGCCTGAACAAGTCTAAGCTCTCAACAGAGAAATCAGTAATACTATCTAGCTCTATTTCTGTAACTACATCAAAGTCAGTACCATTGAACAATACCAACTGAGTCGTACCTTCTATCTCAGCTAATACTAGAACCGAACGATCAACCACCAGCACTGCCAGGCGTTGTTGTAGAAGTTCAAAACTCTCAAAACTTTCCTGCTCAAAAATCAAGAAATTTTGTTGGACTTGTGCGGTAGAACTAGCAGTAATATTAACGCTTGTGAAACTATCTGCTGTGACATCTAATGATTCTAAGAGGTTGGCGTTAATTTCTATTAGATCGCCATCATCCTCGTCATCCTCGTCATCCTCGTCATCCTCGTCATCCTCATCATCATCGTCCTCATCATCATCATCATCATCATCCTCATCATCATCATCATCCTCATCGTCATCATCATCATCGTCCTCATCGTCCTCATCGTCCTCATCATCGTCCTCGTCATCATCATCATCAAAGTCCTCAAACTCTAAGTTATCAAGATCAAAATTACCAAGATTTTCCAACTCCACTTGAAAGTCTTCGACAATCTCAAACTCAGTACCATCAAATAATACTAACTGGGTGCGACCATCAATATTAGCTAATATCAGAACTGAACGATCTACCACCAGACTTACCAGGCGTTGTTGCAGAAGTTCAAAACTTGCAAAAGTTTCTTCTTCAAAAATCAAGAAACCTTCTTGCACTACTTGGTTAAAGTTAGCCTCAATACTAATGCTAGTGAAATTTTCTAATGTGACATTAATATCTGTTAATATGTCAATATCAATTTCTAGCTGCTCTGTTGTGATATCAAATGGTGTGAACAAGTCTAAGCTTTCAATAGAGAAATCACTAATATTTTCTATCTCTATTTCTGTAACTACCTCAAACTCAGTACCATTGAATAATACTAACTGAGTAGTACCTTCGATCTCAGCTAATAATAGAACTGAACTTTGGCCTACCAGCACTGCCAAGCGTTGTTGCAGAAGTTCAAAACTTGCAAAAGTTTCTTCTTCAAAAATCAAGAAACTTTGTTGCACTTGTTGAGTCAAACTAGCAGTAACATTGATGCTGGTAAAAGTTTCTGCTGTGACACCCAATGATTGTAAGACGCTAGCATTAATTTCTATTAGATCGCCATCATCATTGTCATCATCATCATCGCTACCTATGATAAAGATATTATCTATATCAAATTCTACATCAGTAGCGAAATTAGCAATAACTTCAACTGTACCCTCTCGTGAAAAAGCTAAAACAGTATTGTCTGATTCATCGGTGTAAGTCAAGAAAACGGAGTCAGTTATTTCCAGCTCACTTAGTCGTATTTCAACTTCTTCTAAAGACGCAAATGTTTGGTCGATAATAAGAAAATTAGCATCTACCACCTGTTCAGCAGTAGTAAATACTGAAACTAATGCTCTTGTTAAATCTTCATTTGTCAGATCACCAAAATCTTCTGAACGTAATCTGATAATATCTGGGCTATCAACATCAATTGCGTTTGAATCAAAACCTTCAATGGTAACTCCACCTTCTGCTATACCGATAACAGAAAATTCATCTGAACCATCTGTCGCAGATACTGATACTGTTTCTGCTGTTACTTCGATTTCATTGAAGAGACTCAGGTTAACACTACTAAATAATTCTATATCAGATAGAATTAGGTCGAATTCTTGAATAGTAGTAATTCCTTCTTGAGTACCATCTGAGAATAGTAAAACAGTTTGCCCCTCAATGTGGGCAACAGCTAGAACAGCATTATTACCAACAAGAATGCTTAATCTTTCAGCAAAAATATCTATATCATCAAATTGTTCTGTTGAAAAAATTAGTAATTTTTCTGTTACCGGGGTGACATCATCAGCACCAATAACAACGCTGGTTAGAGTCTCTAAAGTAACTTCTAATTGTTCAAGTATAGATACACTAATTGATACTTGATTTTGATTGCTAATAAAGTCATCTGTGCTAAAGTTTAAATTAGCCTCAATATCAAATGTTTCGAGGTTAGATACTGTTTCATACTCAGAAATAGTGGTAACTTCGGAACCATCATAGGAAGCTAAAATTGTATTTTCTGCTGTATTGAACAAGAATAAAACTGTAGTGCTAAATTCAAGACTTACTAACAATTGTTGCAGCACCGTAATATCTATTTCTTGTGTAAGAACAAAGAAATTAGAATTAACATCTATAGTATTCCCATCAGTTATTGATACTGTAATATTTTCCAGATCGATGTTTAGTAATTCTAGTTCAGATGATTCAACACTAATAACTCCTCCAGCGCTAAAATCAATTCCTGTACCACCATCATCACTGAATTCCGGAGTGTTAACTGTTACATACTCAAAATTTTCAGGACTTAATTCTCCTGTTTTGACTGAAACTCTGGCAAGAATATCAGTTACATTACCTCGGAGGTAAGCTAATGTACCTTTTTTACCATCTTCGTCTTCATCAAAAAAGATAATAGTTGGCAAGTTTACATCTATGTTGAGACTATTTAAGAAATTTGAATCCCCCAGTAAAGTAGCTATATTTTCACTATCAACATTAGTAGATGTAACAAAATTTATGCCTTGAGTGTTATTGGGGTCAAATACTTGTGCAAGAAGACCAATGGTATCATCGTCAGCTTCTAGATCGCTAATTTCATCTATACCTTCACCAAGAGCTGTATAAACAAAGATGTCATCACCCGAATTTCCACGGAGCTTATCACTACCAGGACCTCCAACAAGAATATCATCTCCTTTCTTACCTTCGAGAGTATCTTCACCCTCATCACCTAAAATCAAGTCATCGCCATCATCACCCTCGATCTTATCTTCTCCTTCACCACCAGAAATACTATCATTACCCTTCCCTCCTTCAATATCATCATCATCTTCTTGACCCAAAATCAAGTCATCATCATCATCACCATCTATCTTGTCTTCACCAGTACCACCAAGTATGGTATCATCCCCATCATCCCCTTCTAGGTCATCATCATCTGCTCCACCATCAATAAAGTCATTACCATCTTTACCATCAATCTTATCCTCATCTCCGAAACCACGGATAATATCATCTTCTTGCGTACCTTTGATGTTATCTGTTCCGTTTGAACCAAAGAATTGAGCCATTTGTTTGTTTTCTCCTTACTAAAATCAATGTAAATTTGGAATTTTGTCACAGTAACCTAATTTTTGACAAAAAAATTATTGGTCAAGATTACACCAATCTTATTTGCCAGATTTACTTTTACTTTTATTTTCTTGCCTCAGAGCTAGCAAATTTTCTAGGTATTACTGTTTTAATCAATCATTTCGTATAGACATAACTAGAAATATCTAGAGAATGTTCCACTTTTTCTCTGCTCCAATGCACCCTTAAAATTATTTTCCTATATCATCTTAGCCATTGCAGTTAAAAATGACAACTTTATTTATTAGAGTTAATACTTTTCTATTAAAATCACCCTGAATGCTTATAATTTAAAATCCTTAAAGCTCTTAAAATCCTTAACTTAGTCTGATGTAATAATTTTTCTGTTCTAAATTTATCAAGTAAAACTAGATATTGACGCAATATAAAAGTATTTGTTCCCACCTCAACAATAAATATTTATAATCTAATCAATCTTCAAAAGTAGATTCCAATATACAAATCAAAATAAAAATATTGACTTAGTAAACGATTGATGATATTATCCAATTTCAAAAATATTTATAGTATCTATATTGCGATTGAAGTGAAAATTTTTATCCCTTCTTGCTGATTAAAAATTAAATTGATACAACTGTAAAAACTAGCAAAACATTTATTTTCTATTAATTAATCCAAAAATCAAAAATATATGACAGGATCAATAGCAAAAGTTAAAAAAGCTGTAATTCCAGCAGCAGGTTTTGGTACACGGATGTTTCCAGCCAGTAAAGTTGTGAAAAAAGAACTATTTCCTATTATTGATAAGGACGGTAGGGCAAAACCAATAATTCAAATAATTGCTGAAGAAGCAATAAATGGAGGAATAGAGGAAGTTGGAATAGTTGTACAAAAAAGCGATATCCCAGTATTTACAGATTTTTTCCAAGCTCTCCCTAGTTATTATGAAAGGCTGTCTCCAGAAAAAAAAGAATATTGTCAATATTTACAAGATTTAGGTAGCAAAATTACTCTCTTAACTCAATCCGAACAAGCTGGTTATGGTCATGCCGTTTTTTGTGCTAAAGAGTGGGTGGGAGATCAACCTTTTTTGCTATTACTGGGAGACCATATTTATGCTTCTGAGGTAAAGCAATCTTGTACAAATCAAATTTTACAAATATACGAACAGGTGAAGCAAAGTGTAATTGGCGTGAGAATTATTCCAGGAAAAGAAATACATCATTATGGTTCTATTAGTGGGATCTTAGTTGCGGATGGTCTAATTAATATAGATACGATTTATGAAAAACCAGACCTAAATTATGCCAGAGAAAAACTTCATGTAGCAGGGATGAAAGAAGATGAATTTTTCGGGGTTTTTGGGATGTATGTCTTAACGGCAAAAATATTTGATTATCTAGAAGAAAACATCAAACAAAATACTAGGGAAAAAGGAGAATTTCAACTGACATCTTGTTTGGATAAATTGCAAAAAACAGAAGGAATGACTGGGTATTTAGTCAAAGGGCGATGTTTTGATACCGGGATGCCAGATGTGTATTGGCAGACAATGATTGATTTGGCGTTGCTGAAATGTAATGGTAAGTAGCTGAAGGCAAAATTGAAAAACTTATGTTTGACCTTGATACTTAATCTAAAAATCATTACCATTCAGCAACGCCTAATAACTTTTGTAAAATCTTACCTCTTTTCCCTATCCATTTTCCTACTCCCCAAGGTAACACAGGTATGCCATTTTTTGATACTATGTTTTTGATAGTAGTTTCTAAAGGTAAACCATCTGCAAATTCACTATCTGAAATTAGGGCTAAAACTTCTAATTTTTCTGCGGTTACTATTTGCCGACCAGCAATAATGAAAATTTTTTGATTCTCGTTATTAGTGGCATAAATTGATATTGATTCTTGAGTTGGAGTTAATTTCCCGTTATTAATTTGCTGATAATTTTGAACAGATTCTAATAATTTACTAAATTCAAAATCGCCGAGCATTTCTGTTGAAAATATAAAAAAACGAGTTATTAATATCGGTTTTTGTTCTAGATATTTTTTGAAAATTTGTTAGAGATGCGTTTAATAGTTGGTCGATTTCAAAACATTTATGAATATGAATGTGAGCATCTGCAATAATTTTTTGATTCATTTTTACTTGATTTATTCAGAGAATTTTCTAGAGCGATAGTTTTTCCACAGCCATAAACCGCTTAAGAGTAATATTGAGTAACATGATTCCCAAATAATAAATACAAAATGACTTGGGTGAAATAATCCTTTGGAGTGATGAACTGATGGAAAAAGAGGTATTACTGATTTAAAATATGTATCTGTCAACGGTGATAAAAGTTGTAAACCATCACCACTTGTTGCAGTGAAAAAATCTAGCACTAAATGAGAACTATAGATAACTAAAGTAAATAAAAATAGTTGTTTAAAAGAAGATTTGCGATAATAACTAATTAGGAAACTAACGATGAAACTAAAAGCAATGGCGAAAACAAAAGTGTGAGTTATACCTCGATGAAATCTTTCCCCTGTGATTAACTGAGGCAGAAAATCAAAGTCAGCAAAAATAGCTACAAAAACAGGATAGAAATTTTCCCAGCTCCACCAACGAGAGGGATAATATTTTCCTAATTCTTGGGGTATAAATTTAGATAGCAAATATCCAGAAACTGAGTGAGCTATTGGAGATGGCATATTTTAACAATTAATAATTAATAATTACCTCTCCCGATAAAGAAGAGGATTAGCTAAAAGAAATTTTTGTTTTTATTTCTCCATGAGTGGAGATGCTTTATACTTTAATTTTTAGGTAAAAATTGTTGATATAAAGAAAAAGTATTAAGTTAATTATTCAGCGGTCAGCATTCAGCCATCAGCTATTATATCAAATTTCATTAATTAGCCATAATATATCAGGCTAGCTTTAGTCGTCTAAAGATAACTTCTGCTGTGCAGCCCATAAATTTATTTTATTTCTTGGTGGATGAATAGGTAAATAATTTTGTTTGGGTACTGAAATAAAATTACTTAGATCAAATAAAATTAGAGATTTTATGTAATTTTCCTAGACACAAATTTTAACAGGCGTAACTCCAAAAATATTTTGGATTTCTTGCACTTCCTGTTGTAATTTTTCTGAATTCCAATCTAACTCTTTGCTCATAACTTCAGTACATAATTGAATTATTTCATCTCCAGGATATCCAGAACTACCTAATTCTGTACGACGCAATATTACATCACTTAATTTATGAGCCATTTCTTGATGGATAGCATGGAGAATTTCAGCTTTAATAACTGATAGTGAATATCAGTATTATCCAAATAATTAATAACTTCTGGATAAGCAGAGCCATAGTTATAAACTAGGCGACGAATAGTTGATTCTGTTAAACCTTTTGCTTGGTTTTCTAGAATAGCATTTTGTAAAAAAGCGTTAAAGTTTTCTATTTCTCCACCATATATAGTTGTAACTGATGAAGTTGACTTAGGATATTTTTTGCCTAATGATTTGAATAGATAATTAACTACTTTTTCGGCTACATCTCTGGCAGTGGTATATTTAACTCCTACTACTGAAATTAAAGCTAATAATCCAGTTTGGGAATGATCGAAAATTTGATAATGTTTGGCTAAGACTGGTTCGCCAGTTTTAGGATTAACATTAGTTGTTGGTAGCATCCCCCCATGTACAAATGAAATTTCTTCTCTCTTTAACTTTGCTCCTGGATATGCTTGGTTAATAGCAGTAATAAATTGATTTATGTCATCTTCTGTGATTTGAAAATTATCTGGATCTTGACTATAAACTGCATATTCTGTACCAATCATAGATCGGCCACGCCAAGGAGCAATAAAAAAGAAACGACTACCTTTGTTGATTACTGTATTTGGATCGACAGAACTATTTTTACTGGAAATACCCACCGCATATTTTTCAAACAATGGGCGAGTAGTAACTAAATTCATCGCTTTAGCTAAACCAAAAGGCGATCGCTCTTTTTGGTTGACCATACCTAGAATTTTATTTACCCAAGCTCCACAGGTATTGATAATTGTTTGACAATGGATATCTAATTTATTTCCAGTCAGTCTATCTATCGCTGTTACGCCAGTAATACGATTATCATTTTGGATAAACCCATTAACTTCAACGTAGTTTGCTAAACTTGCGCCCTTTTGATAAGCGGAACGTAAAAATGAGATGTTCAGTCTTTCTGAATTATAAACTTGAGCATCATAGAAGATAGCGCCTCCTGTCAAACCTTGAGTCGGAATATCAGGAAGTAACTCTAGACATTTTTGCTTGGAAATAACACGACCATTAGGAATATGCTTTTGGGTATCTAGGAGTCTATTGCGGTCAAAACTTACTAAGTCATTAACTGCTAATGCTATAGATAAAGCTTCTTTTCCTTTCAACCCATATCCATAAGTAGGAACCAAAACTGGTAATGGATGAATCAGATGGGGTGCTATTTTCATCAAAGCTGTGCGTTCGTGAATTGACTCTCGCATCCGTTTGAAGTCCGCATTTTGTAGATACCGTAGTCCTCCGTGAATAGTCTTTAAACTATTGGCAGAAGTAGCAGCACCAAAGTCCCCTTTTTCTACAAGAGCTACAGAGAGACCACGAAGACTTGCTTCCCAAGCGAGGGTAGCTCCATAAATTCCCCCACCTACCACAACTAAATCGTGAACCTTGTTGGTTAGTTTACTTAAATTTCTTTCCATAACATCTACATCAAGGATTATAGAGAAGATAATTGTATTGATGATCCTATCACGGATGCTATCAGTTGGTTCATTGGGAATAACTGCCTCTTACAAAGTACCTTAGTTTTCATGTCACACAGTGAAACAGTGATGAACATATTCTGCGGTTCTCACAGATATACAAAAATCCATAAAATCTATGATTATCTGATTATCTGTCTGTTTCTGTTTCCTATTCCACTGGAATTGTCAGCACTTTACCAATTCATAGATTTTCGCCGTCAAATTGACTCCACTTTATTTAGCGGAAATGTCTATTATAGAGAAAGTCTTTTCTGCTTTTTCTCTGGCATTAACATACCACATTAATACCATTTAGATAAATTTTGGCTACAAATCTGTTGTTTGTTCCCTATTTTCTATTTCCTGTTCCCTATAACCGTAAGCATTCAGCTATTAGCAGTCACCCCGTGAGGAATAAAGCTGAATGCTTACCTATAACCAGAATTTTGTAAAATTCTTTCGTCGAAGCAGAGATATAGGATTGGTATCAAGAAAGTTGAGAAGTTCCCGTTATAATCTCTGGTTTAACGGAAGATAACTTCACTAAGCGAACTAATATCCTTAATAATCTGACTCTTTTGCAAGTATTTGTTCCGAACCAACATTTCCATTTCTGTTGAAGTTAAGTTTTAGTTTCAGTTCATTGTAAAGATTACCCAACTTTTCACAAAATGCTGCATAACTATGATTTTTCTGAACCATAATTTTACCCTCTGTACCTAATTTTAATCTTAAGTCAGGGTTTTCAACTAGAGAAACTATTCCTTTTGAAAAAGCTTTAGGAGTAGGATGAGATAACATTGCTGTTTTATAACCTAATACCTGAGTATGAGTTGGTAAATTAGTTGCTAATACAGCTTTGCCACTATCTAGATAAGAATATATTTTCATGGGTGTATTCTTACCTTTGATTCGAGGAGATACTAAAACGTCAGCTTGAGCCAGATAATTTCCTAATTCGCTAGCAGGTTTTTGTCCGAGAATTCGACATTTTTCCCTTCTGCATAAGTTACTACATCAACTTTTTCACCATTTTCTGATAAATATTTCAAGACAAGTTTATCAGCAATAGGTGAACCTCTATCTTCATAAAAAGGATGTGGAATTAAAAATAAAATATCTAAAGGAGAATTATAACTCTTAGTTTCAGAATAGATAATTTCTTCATTAATATCTATCTTTTGAGCACAAACTTGAGGTAGGGGCCATAAGTTAAGCTAGAAGATTTCAGCATCATTTATAAGCTCCTGCAAAAAATTTATACTATTTCTTAAAATTTTCTCTTAGAGAAAAATTGCATACATATAACAAAGTATATTAATCACCTACACATAATTTATTTCCTACTCTAATTATCTGAAACAATTCCAGTCAAAAGGTTTCAATTTGGAAAAATATGTAATTAATTTTGTATACCTGCTTAGTTGACTTGAATTAACGAAAGCTATCAACAGAAAACCAGAAATAAGTTTTTTTTAGTCGCCAAGATTTACGCAAAGAATGATTGATAAAAACTACATATATTTAGATGTTATAGTTTTGATTCACTATATTATAATCATAGTCTTTTGGCGTAAGTCCTATTAGGCTTAAATAAGCATCAAATATTACTACTTCTGTAATAACTATCCTATTTTTTTAGGGTTGTATAAATTCCTAAGTTGTTATTTTCTATATACTATATCGTAGCAAAGTGCTTCAGTATTTTGTACTAATTTCAGGCAACTTCATCGAATCTTTAAAAATATTTGCCTAAAAGTGCCATCGTCTTCATCGAAACTTCATAATTCTCTGGTGGATTTGAGTATGTATAAGTAAAAAGACTAATTTTCAGGATTAAATATATTGAAAATTTATTTATTTTGTCTGAAGTATGCCGCCTAGTGCAAGTCAAAAGTTAAAAGTAATCTCTGAGTGAGTTTTAGATACTCAAATGCTCCGCAGATGAGATTTACCAATGTCGGCAACTTAAATGCGTAGTGCCACAATATCTATAGTCATTCTGAATAAGAGTAGGACGAGCATTTCTTTCCTGGAAAGAGTTTCAGCCAAAAAAGTGTTTCATCCTTATTTGAGATGACTATATATTGGCCGAAAAACTACTGCTTTAGTAATTGATAGAATGATTTATATGTAGCACCCAAATCTCTTACTTGGTTAGGATAATACCAATTCACTTTAAAGATTTCACAAATAGTTTCAAACTTTACAGCAGTTTTCATTAATATAGAGTATGAAGCTTTGGGTTTCAAGGAAGAAGGCTTTATTTATCTAGGAGAGAAGGAAGAAGTAATGCAAGTCAACATGAGTGAAAACCGCTATAAATGTGAAAAAATTTCCTGAAATTTAAAGATCAAAATATACACCATTTGTAGGGGCGATTTCCGTTCCGGAATACTTCGTAAACGCGTTTGCGGAGTATTTCGTCAAATTATTCGGAAAATATACTGAAATGACCAAGGTGAAAGTTTTATCTAAAAGCTAACTTTGGACTAAGCTTTCCAATTCTGTAACTAGACTATCTAACTCTATTACTATCGGAGTGGAGTTAGCTTCACGAAATGCAGTTACAAGGGAGCGATAATACCAAAGTGTTCCTTGTTTACCGCCCTTAAATATATCCCACAATAAATCACCTTGCATTCGATAGTCTTTCAAAATAGACCGAATATTGTGTACTTTATCTGCTGCAGAAACCAAGCGCACTGACGGTGAAGCATTAGCAATACGATTAATATAAGCTTTTTTACGTTCTTCCCAAGGAGGTTTGGGAATAGTATCGGTGTCGGTACAACCATCGACTATTTCTGTCACCCTTTCCCCAAACTTCAGTCTAATTTCTTCACGAATAGGTGGCCCGCCTTGATCTTCTATGCCATCGTGAAGTAATGCTGCTATGGCCTCATCTTCATCAGCACCATATTCGAGAGCAATGCTAGCTACTCCTAAAAGGTGGGAAATATAAGGAATTTTGCTTCCTTTGCGAATTTGGGTAGCGTGTAACTCGGTAGCATAAACTAAAGCTTCTGTAAAACGGTGAGAAAGTATCATTATTTTTAGTTAAAAGTAAAAAATAAGAAAAATCTATCATTTTCTAGATAGTCAATTTTTATGGTGCAATAATAATAAATTGTTTTGCTCTTATATTTAGTTCAACTTTAGAATGATTTTATGGATAAATTTCGGGTAGAAGTTATTGCAAAAACACCAAATCCTCAACAGGTAATTTATGCTGCTTTGCATCAAGATTATAGTGAAGGATTTGTATTTGATGAACAAAATAATTGGCCTTCGGAAGCCAAATGTGGGGAAATTATTGTTAAGCGACTTTTAGCAGGCGATCGCGGCCATTATGGATGCTATTCTGCTGATACTGAAGTGTTAACAAATCAAGGTTGGATGACTTGGAATGAAGTAACTTATGCTATGAAGTTACTAGCTGTAAATACTGACACAAAAGAGGCTTGGTTTGAAAAGCCAAGTCAACTTTATGAGTATGATGTAGATGATGAATTGTATTATGTTCAGAGCAATTTTATTGATTTGCTAGTTACGAAAGACCACAGGATGATAATTTCTCGAAGAACAAGTACGGAAAATAATTGGACAGAATGGTTTAGTAAAAAAGCTGAGGATGTTTATAATACATCAGTACGTTATTTATTGAATTGCTATTTAAAAAATAGTGCCAGAAAGTTACCTAACGATTTACCAGAAAATATAGATTTACAAACAGCTTTTAGAATAGCAGGTTTTTTCTATAGAGATGGGCTGAGAAGTATAAATAAAAATTCTGATGTTGTTAGGTTTAGAATAAAAAATTCTCGCAAAATAGATTATTTACTTTCATTGAATTTGGAAATCAAAGAAACTCAGGGAAATAGGTTTGTAATTGAACACAAATCCTTGGCTTCATGGATTCATCGGAATTTTTCTAATTCTGAAGATAAGACTGTACCTATTTGGTTATTAGAATTACCAGCAAATTTAATAGCGAGTTTTTGGGATGGCTTACAAAACAGCGATCGTACAAATATAAAAGAAAAAAGTTGGTGCTGTAATTCAACTAATAAAAATGCTTTAGAAATAATTCAAGCAACTGCACATATTAATGGTTTTAGGGCAAACCTAACTTTAAATAATAAAAATGATGGTGAAGCGCATAAAAATTACAAACCTTGCTGGAGATTACATATATCTGAAATTTCTACATATCCTGTCGAATGTTGCAAAAAAAATAGAGGTGTAGGAATAAAAGAAGGTTTTGTTAATTACAAAGGTAAAGTTTATTGTGCTTCTGTTTCTACTGGTGCTTTATTAGTAAGGCGGAATGGAAAAGTTATTGTGTGTGGAAATTGTATTGAACATCCTCAAATTACTTTTAATTGTGGATTTTTTCCCCATAGTGTAATGCAGCAAGCAAGAACTCATCGCGTCGGAGTAACTTTCGATGTACAAAGTTATCGATATTGTTCGGGAAAAGTTATCGCAGTAGCAGAGGGAAAAACGGATATAGAAACTGCTTTTTACTTACGTCCGATAGGAAAATATTCTGACCGTAAAGGGAAAAAATATTATTATTCTGCTGAACAACGAGAACAAGATTTACAGTGGTGTTTAGAGGCAGCTAAAAAATACAAAATTGATATTGAATTGGGAATGTCTGAAGAACACGCTAGAGGGAAAATTCCTTTTGATTATCGTCAGCATTTTGTTGTGAGTTTTAATTGTCGAAGTCTGCTACATTTTTTGGATTTACGTTTTAAAAAGAATGCTCAATTAGAAATTCAAAAACTTTGTGAGTTAATGTGGCCTCATGTTCAAGATTGGGTGCCCAATATAGCAGAATGGTATGAAAAAAATCGATTAGGTAAAAGTAGGTTAGCACCTTAAAAAGTTAGAAGTCAAAAGTCAAAAGTCAAAAGTAAGAATTAAAGTCAAATAAAAAGTCAAATGTCAAAAGATGGAATATTGACAAATTTTCATCGCTCTAAGATACAAAGGAAATTCCCTATTCCCTATTCCCTATTCCCTGTTTCCTATTCCCTACTCCCTACTCCCTATTATGAAACTGAAAATTAAAAAGTTAGATGAATTGGCAATTGTTCCCTGTTATGCTCATCAAGGAGATGCTGGATTAGATTTATTTTCTATTGATGAATTAACTATTAATCCTGGAGAAAGTACATTAATTCATACAGGTATTTCCATAGAATTACCACCAGGAACAGAAGCACAAATTCGCCCGCGAAGTGGATTAGCTTTAAAACATCAAATTACTGTTTTAAATACTCCCGGAACTATTGATGAAATTTACCGAGGAGAAATAGGAGTAATTCTCATAAATCATGGTAAAAATTCCTTTCAAGTAACTAAAGGAATGAAAATAGCTCAAATGGTAATAGCGTCAGTCTTATCTGTTAAGGTAGAAGAAGTTGATAAATTAAGTACAACTGAAAGAGATATTAGTGGATTTGGTTCAACAGGAATATGACAGAAGAATTATATCAAAGACCAACCTGGGATGAATACTTTTTAATGATAGCTAAACTGGCAGCTACTCGCTCAACTTGTTTAGCTTTTCCAGTAGGGGCAGTAATAGTTAAAAATAAACAAGTTTTAGCAACTGGTTATAACGGTTCTCCTTCTGGTTCTTCGCATTGTACAACTCAAGGTTTTTGTTATCCTGAATTAAGTAGTTGTGATGCCAGTAAAATTTTACCATCCCGTGCTGTTCATGCGGAAGCTAATGCTATTGCTCAAGCAGCAAAACATGGCATTTCTACTAATGGAGCTGTTATTTATGTCACCTTAGAACCTTGTCTTTATTGTTTGAAATTAATTATTTCTGCTGGTATTAAAGAAGTTTTTTATGAGAATACTTTTAACAGTGGAGAAAAGGCAGCTTTAAGAGATATGTTTATCAAAGAGGGTTTAGTTACTATTAAGCAAATTTCTATCTCAGAAACAATTGCTAAAAAAGCAGCAAATTCTCTACTTTTTCCCACTTCTGTTGCTAAGTATTCTTGAGAATTTAGAATTCTAAATTCTGAATTTAGAATTCAGAATTTGGTATTTGTCAAATAAAGTATGAAATTTGTATCAGATTAATAGTCAGGAAAAAAACTGTTTTAACTACTGACTACTAAAAATAATACAATTATTTACGGAAACAATTAAACAATTGAACAATTAAATAATTAAATAATTCAGGTTTAAAGCCTCCCCCTTTCAAGGGGAAAAAGCGGTTGAGGGATGGCGAGGAAACCGAGCCATATCCAATCAACCAAGAGAAATAAATTTTTTCCTTATTAGTCAATCCTCTATTGAAAAGTTGAGTGGATACGATGAAAACTCAAAACATCACCTTTAACCCAATTTTCCCAGTAAAATTATTACTAAGTTTTTTCCCTTTACTACTTTTAATAAGTTGTGGGAGTCAGGTAGAAACAATGAGCATTAAAAATGAAACAAAAGCAGACAAATCATCAACAGCACCACCTCCAAATGCAATACCTTCAAGACCAGAAAATTTTCAAGGTGGGACTAGAGGAAATGTTTCTAGGAGATCGTTGAGTTTAGAATCAGCAGATATAGTAGTACAACAAAGTGCGCCAACTTCGATTGCACAATCTCAAATAGATTCTAGTCTAGAACCAACTTCAAATACAGAAGAATATAATCTGATTAATGACAATCCTTTTAAGGTAGTAAAAAGTAATCCCTTATCTACATTTTCGATTGATGTAGATACGGCATCTTATAGTAATTTACGTCGCTTTGTTACTCAAGGTAAACTACCACCAAAAGATGCTGTAAGAATTGAGGAATTAATAAATTATTTTACTTACGATTATCCTCAACCAAAAGCTAATAATCCTTTTTCTATTACTACGGAAATTTCTGATTCTCCTTGGAATAATCAACATCAATTAGTTCATATTGGCATTCAAGGCAAAGATATAGTTACAGAAAATTTACCTCCTAGTAATTTAGTCTTTTTGTTAGATGTTTCTGGTTCGATGAATAATGCCAATAAACTACCTTTAATCAAATCAGCTTTTCAATTATTGGTAGGTGAACTAACAGAAAAAGATACTGTCTCAATAGTTGTTTATGCTGGAGCAGCAGGGGGAGTTTTACCTCCCACAAAAGGCAGCGAAAAAGATAAAATTCTTGCAGCAATTAATAACCTCGAAGCTGGAGGTTCGACTGCTGGAGGTGAAGGTATTAAACTTGCTTACGATCTAGCTAAAAGGTTTGATCAATCTTCAGGAAATAATCGAGTTATTCTGGCGACTGATGGAGATTTTAATGTGGGAGTTTCTAGCGATGCTGAATTAGTCAGAATGATCGAAAATTATCGAGATAAAGGAATTTTTCTGACGGTGCTTGGTTTTGGTACGGGAAATTTTAAAGATGCCAAAATGGAACAGTTGGCTAATAAGGGAAATGGGAATTATGCTTATATTGATAATCTTTTGGAAGCGAAAAAAGTGTTAGTGACTGAGATGGGAGGAACTCTACTAACTATCGCTAAGGATGTAAAAATTCAAGTGGAATTTAATCCGGCAAAAGTACAAGCTTATCGTTTAATTGGTTATGAAAATCGACTGTTACGTTCTCAAGATTTTAATGATGATACAAAAGATGCGGGAGAGTTAGGTGCAGGACATTCGGTTACAGCACTTTATGAAATTATTCCTGTGGGAGTAAAAAGTAATGTGAATTTGCCGGGAGTTGATGAGTTGAGATATCAAAATAATCAAGTTGAGGAAGCAGCTTATAATAGTGACGAATTAATGTTAGTCAAGTTGCGTTATAAGCAGCCGAAGGGTACAACTTCTGAGTTAATCAAACAGTCAGTTGTTGATAAGGGAGTTACTTTAAATGATGCTTCAAATGATTTTAAGTTTGCGGCTGCTGTTGCTCAGTATGGAATGATATTGCGAGATTCTGAATATAAAGGTGATGCTAGTTTTAATGAAGTGTTGAAGTTGGCAAATGAGTCGAAAGACTTAGATTTAGAAGGTTATCGGAGTGAGTTTATTAATATGGTTGAAAGTAGTCAGAAATTGATGGAGAAAAAGTAGATGACTCGAATTTAGGCACAACCGTCCATATTTTAGATTAGTATACACCAAAATTTGCGACTTTTATCCCGCTACTCACTTAAAAAGAGAAGGCGGGACTTGTCGTTAGGTTGCTAATTTGATTGAAGAAATTGTTTATTTGTGGCTTTTATCCCAATACAGTTTAGTTAAGGATTTTCTGTGGGAGTTCTGTAATTTCAAGAGTTCATCTAATGGTTCCATCCATACTAAATTATAAACCTCATCTGGAAAGAGTTTTGGGCTTTTAGCCTTTGCTAGGAGTAACTTTTGATTAAAATATGAATAAATAGTCAAGTTTTTAATTATAAAAATGTTTGGGTAATAGTATCGTATTGATAAACATGAAATGCAAGATATAACAGTATTTAAGATTTAACCTGTAATCAAATAAAAAAAGGAGCTTGACACTTGAAGCAAAAGTATATTAGAATCTAAATTGGTTATCTAAACCACAAATCGGTATCAAAAGCACCATAGTTTACCAGACCCAGTGCTTTTGAACCTATATCCAAACCTTTTGCAGCATTCATTGTTTTTCATCTCAACCTTGATACTGCTTCAGGAATGTTTTTAGGCACAGCAAAAGATTTAATGGAATAAATTTCCATACATAAAAATTTTGCATGACGAAGCCACTTCGCATATTGTGCCTCTCTTATTTGTTGTACATACTAAGCATAACACGTCCTAAAAGAGTTCGTCAAGGAGTTTGGTGAAAAACCTGCATTGTTTGCTGTGAAAGGGTTTCACCATAAAAGGAAAAACTCTTAATGCAGAAAAAAAATACTCAGGTTTTTGCCAGAATGTCTAAAATAACGGCATCTGCTATACCAGTCCTAATTTTTGTAAACCAGCTTTTGTCGTACAGCTTTGCAATTGAATTGGATCAAGGCAACATCAAAAGAATAGAATTTCGTAAAGAACACAACAGGCTAATAGAAAAGATTATTGATCTTTTGCCTGGTGATAAAAATGATGAGGAGGACAAATAAAAAAATCTTAGCTGGACAATTAACTACTTCTTAAATCCAGTTTGATAACTTAGAGATTTCTGTCAAGTAAGTCATGGCCAAAGCTTCCTCAACATTAGAGGAAGTTTTTTTTTGCCAAATTTCCTATCTAATAATATCATGTCCGGTAGTATCATTTGTGTATAGGATTAAATCACAATTGTAAAAACCCTTCTGCCTTCTGCCTTCTGCCTTCTGCCTTACCCCCTCCTAAAGTGTAAGTATTCAAGCGGACATGATATAACTAACCAAATCATCAATAAAAT
>JBCDJM010000118.1:0-20420 GCA_038747755.1 Cyanobacteria bacterium P01_H01_bin.35 | reverse complement strand
TTTTGACAATTATTAGTCGGTTAGTATAAATTTTTCGTACGGACGTTGCATGCAACGTCCCTACTTCTCCCCACACCTCCCACACTTCCCACACTTCCCCACCCAATCAGATATAGCATTCTTTTTGAGAAATGGTATTAATCCTGTATTCTCTCCTCTTTTTCGTAAAATTTCCAAACTTGTCTCTTCCCAACACTTCCGCTCTCTTTCAAATTGTCCTCCCGTGAGTTTTTCCAGCACCACTTTAGGATTTCTCATGCGTTCTGATTCTTCTTTTGAATTAGAACGTAATCTATGAGACTCCTGACAAGGATCGAAATTTCATTGATTTTTGATCTCTTCCAGAATTTTTTCTTCTGATTTGTTGAACGCAATAAAACCATTCAAAACCCATGCTTCTCTGTTTCGGTTTGCCATTCCCATAAGAATTATAAATTGGCGATCGCTATCTTCGGATCGCACTTTTTCGATACTTTCTTTTCGCTCAGGTTGATTATCTAGATCGCGGATAAAGATAACTGCCTTAATTTGTCGTTGTCGCTTTTTTTGCAGATAAGAGACAAAGTTCAGAATTTTTCTTGCTGCTGCACCATCAGTTTTGTTTGCTCCACCTTTACCACGACGAGTTTTAGGCATCTTAACACCGGAGTTCTCAATTATATATTTAATATCCTTCCAACAAGAATGTGCTGTATTTTCTTCTAAACCGCTCCACCGAAAAAAATCTTGAAGTTGTTCTTCTTCCAACCAATCAATTTTTTCCACTAAAAGGCGATCGCCTAATTTAGTAGCAGTTCGTGCATCAGCACTACTTTCCACAATCACAATAAATTCATTCATTCGCTTCTCTCTCAATTACCCAATCTTCACCTTCAGCATCCCAAAATTCCCCAGTAGTTAAAGTTTGTTTTGCCCATTCTACATCTGGATGTTCATCTAATCTTTTGCAACAAGTCAAACCTGAATTATTGTTAGTTAAAACATGAACTTGAGAGGGTGTAAGTTCATCAACAATATAAGGAGAATGAGTTGAAAAAATAATTTGCAAATTGGGGTTTGCTTGAATAATTTGCTTAAAAACAGACATTAATTCTCGTTGTGCTTGAGGATGGAGTCCCTGCTCAATATCATCTAATAATACTAAATTAGGTGGATTAGGATTCATCAAAACCGTCAATAAACCCAGAGCAAGAATTGTGCCTTCACTAATAGCATGAGCGGGAATTCTATCGCCACTCTTCATATCAAAAACTATTTCTTGTCCCGCCATTTCCTGACTTTCTTGGTAGGAAATAGATTTTCCATCCACTTCTATTAAACGTTGGCGATCGACTGCAACTTTAGCTCGTTTTATTCTGAAGCTTTTGACACCGGGAACAACTTGTTGCAGCATTTCCTGTAAAAATTGAAATTTATCTGGTGCTTCATTGCGCAGATAATCTAAGTTAGGTGCTAACCCGGAACCATTAAATTCAATTTTTGGTGTCACTGCATCACTATAAGCAGCTTTAGCAAGATTAGCAGCTATCAACTTCAGACAAACTGAGTATCTTAACCTTCTGACTATAATGTTTCCAGCTTCGGTTAACGAGCTTTCCCATCCTTCTAAACTATGCCTTCCGAAGCCATGCCATGATAATTTTGGTAACCAAGAATAATCTGACTGTTGTTTCCAGTAATAACTTGCTTGCCAATTAGATTGAGAACCACTTGCACTAACAGACATAATTTTCTGCCCAATTCTTGTTATAAATTCAGGTGCTCTTTCATGTTGAAAAATATCTGCAAACGATGAATTGTTTTCACCTGCAAGTAAGCTTAAATAATGTAATGCTTGTAAAACAGATGTTTTGCCAGAACCATTAGTTCCTACGAGTGCGTGTAGTCGGGAGTCATCGAATTTCAGGCTTGTTTTTGGATGACTTTTAAAGTTATATAATTGTACAGTTTTCAACATTCAATTACTAACATTCTTACGATTGGTAATTTCAGAATTTAATCAAGTAAATTATTGCTAAACTAATATTATAATAGCTACTCATATAAAAAGCAATAACTCAGAGAGATTTATTTTCAAATCATATAAAATCCAGTAGTATTGGTACAATTAGAGAATCATAGGGATTTAGTAACTAAACTTACTACCCAACTTATAGTTTTTGCCAATAGACCTCTCTAAAAATCAACAGTAAAATCAATTATTATAAAATAGGCAAACTTTGAACTAATTCAATAGACCGCAAAAATAATTTTTTTCCCATTCCTTGTTAATATTATATAGTACAAAAGATTGAATACTAATAAACTTATGGGCTATTTTGATACTCTCATTGATAAATTTGCAGAAGATCCAGAACTAGAAAAAGCATTTGGTCAACATATTCATTGGGGTTACTGGGAATATCCCTCTGAGTCTAAAGGCACTTTATTAGATTTTGGTCTAGCTGCTAATAATCTTTCTCAAAAAGTGATTAAACTAGGCGGGATTAATAATGGTGCTAGTATCTTAGATGCAGGTTGTGGTTTTGGTGGTACCATAGGTATGTTAAATAATGATTTCTCTCAATTAAATTTGGTGGGAGTAAATATTGATGAAGCTCAAGTAACTAGAGCTAGAGAAATTATTAAACCGAAAAATGATAACCGCATTGAGTTGATTTGTGCTAATGCTTGTGATTTACCCAAATTTCAGCAATTGTTTGATTATGTAATTGCTCTAGAATGTATTTTTTCTTTTCCATCTAGAGAAACTTTCTTTCAAGAAGTTAGAAAAAACCTGAAAACAGGAGGTAAATTGATAGTGGTAGATTTTATTATTAATGATAAAATTTACTACTTTTGGCAAAAGTTCGAGAAACAAGTATTAAATCGCCTAATTACTGATACTTATGGTTCAAAAGCAACAAATAAGATAAAGTTTATTGGTTTGGAAGAGTATGAAAATATTGGAAAAAATACAGGTTTTCAACTAGAAAAAGTAGTTGATATAAATAAAAATGTACAGCCCACATATTCAGTGATCAATAGCTTAATTATTAATAGTTTCAATGATTTTATTACGGCTAAAGGGTTAGAGTATTTTAGTTTATTTGACTTGATTAAATATGAGATTTTAGTGTTCAGTTGATTTGAAACTCTTTCCATAAAAGCTAAACTTACCAAATTTTCCTCACCATAAACATGATGGCAGTCAAGATAATGTTATTTCCTCAAATGCTCCTACTTTGGTAGATGTATTGCAGGAAATTGAAAATATTCTTAGGAGGTAAATATAGCAGAAATAAAGAATTAGAAATATATAAAGGAGTTGATTTGGCTGATTAAATAATATTTTTATTCAGTTAGATTATTGTAGCGATCGCTCCACACCTATTTACGAATAAATCTATTAAGTTGTTTAACTAATAAATGTACTGTTGTGGAAGGATTATCATTAACAGGATTAGGTGGATTATATTGTTTTAGTAAATTCTCTGCATTCTGAATTGCTTGAGGTTGTTTTTCAGCCAAGATTTCGTACATTTCATGGTTATTTTTCTCATACTTTTTATTCATCCTTTTAGTTAAAAGTTTTTTATATTCTGTGCGAGATATTGGAGTATCGCGATAATCAAAATGTAACAAATACCAAAGTTCAAAAGCTTGATTAGAATATGCGACTTTAATTTGATTATATTCAGCATCTTTTATTGCTTGATTGAATTTTTTTTCTTTCCATTCGTCACGGTCAAACACACACCAAACTTGATCGTAATCTCCTTCATTATCCCTAAATTCTATTGCTGCTTCTACAACTTGATTGGGAGCTTTACCTAATCCTTTCACATCAATTACATCTTTAGGAACAGGAAAACTTTTAAAATAATTTGGTTCTGTTTTTTTTCCTTCACAAACTATGAGAAAACGCTCTTTAATTTCTCGTGTTTCTACTTTTTCATTTCTTGAGTAACGACTATATTTACTTTTCCCATTCCTGGAATTTTTAGAAGTTTTATTAGATGCTTTTTTTCTAGTCATTTTTTTCAAATAATTCTGTTAAATCTCCAAGAAAAGGTATGGCTCCATATCTACCTTTAATATAATCACTTTCAAAACTTGCATCATTTCTAACTTTGTATTCAACTAAAGAATATAAATCGGTTGCCCCTTGCCGATCTTTTTCTGTAAACCATATTTGGTCTCGTCTGAAAATTTTATTACTAAGTAAGTTAGTATCGTGGGTTGTAAAAATTAGTTGAGCGTTTTCAGGATTCGTTTGATTAGAGTTAAATAGATCGATAATTGCACGAGTAATTATGGGATGTAATCTAGCATCAAGTTCATCTATTATTAAAATTTCTCCATTTCTTAAAGTCTGCAAAATTGGTACTGCAAAAGCAAATAACTTTTTAGTTCCCTCTGACTCATTTTCTTCAAAATCAAACACTACCTTAGATACAATTTCACCTTTGGAGTCATACTTTTTATGAACTGTTTGAATTTCATCAATGTAAGCTCCTGCATCGCTCATAAGTTTTTTAAAGCCTTCTGAATAAATGTTAGAAAATTGTTCTGGCAAGATATTTATTGTATCAATTTTAATATCATCAATACCTAAATCCCATTTTATAATCAATTGAATAATCTCATTTTTATATTTATTATTTTGAAAAACTTCAACTGTAATGTTTTTATATAACTCGCTATATAGTCCTGAAATTATATTCAAATCATCTAGAAACCACCGGAAAATATTTGTAGAAATTTTGCCGTTAAATTGAGCATTTACAGAAAGAAAAAGTGCATTGTTTCTCGTCTTATCACTAATTAATTCTCCTTCTTTAAAAACCTTGGTCATCTTGATACCATTTTTATCCCGTTCAAATAGCTTACTTTCTCTCACTTTTGGCACATAAAATAACCATTCCGAAACTACCTGTTTTTCATCCACTTCAAAACCATATCTATATAATTTATCTTCCAAAATAAAGACAATTTCAAAAAAAGAAGGTTTTCCCTCTGTCTCCGTACTTAATTTAAACTCTTCGACATTAATAGCATCCTCTATCTGAGTTTCCTTTGATGAATTCAGCACAAACCAACGCATAAAATTCATTGCTTGAATCAAATTACTTTTGCCACTAGCATTAGCACCATAAACAGCAACACTTTTGAGCAAACTTAACTCTTTATCAACCTGAAAAACATTATTTTTATCAACACTTTTATTCTTTGCAATAACATTTGTTGCCACCATACTCAAAGTGACAGTTTCTTTAAATGATAAATAGTTACCAACACTGAATTCAATCAGCATAAAATTTTCAATAATAACTAAACTGGTATATCTGTGATTTTTTCACAAATTTACCATGATTATACGCCTAAATGGCAAGTTTAACAAATTTTCTATAAGTAGGGGATTTTACAGCCCTTTTCACATTGATAACCTCACCTCACAACCAAAAACCAGTAGAGACGTTCCATGGAAAGTCCCTACTATGGTCTACAAAAATCAAAAGCACTGTAATATTATTTTAAGTTGAGATTTTATCCTCTTAAGAAAAAATCATCCTCACTAATAGATGCAATATTACTTAGATTAGCAAATTCACCACCACTACCAAATTCTGCTTCTGTACCATTAGCATTGTAGAACAATTTACCATTGTTGCGGTTGTAAACAATAACTGCTGCTGAAGTTTCGGCAGCACCATCACTGGTAACTATCGCAAATTCACCATTGACACTGAAACCTGTTCCTGATTCACTGGTAATAGCAGAAAATGTACTTTTGTCCAGCAGGATTATATCTTGTTGTACCACAAAGTCGATAATTGTATCTACTCCCACATCTTCTGGAGTAAATTCTTGATTGGTATTGAAAATAAAGCGGTCAATACTTGCTCCTCCCATCAGGGTATCGTTACCTCTACCACCATTGAAGCGATCGCGACCCTGGCCACCAAGAAGAGAGTCGTTACCATTACCACCAAAGAGGCGATCGTTACCAATACGGCCTTCAAGGATATCGTTGCCGTTTTTGCCATAGAGAGAGTCGTTACCTCGACTACCAATAATTTTGTCATCACCACCACGACCATTTATAGTGTCATTACCTGCTAAACCTGTGATAGTATCGTTACCACCAGAACCATTAAGGAGTTCACTTTCAGAAGTACCAGTAATTTGTGAAGTTTGTACTTCCACTGCACCAATATCAACTGCCCTACCTACAAACCTTAGTTCGCCTCGTTGATCTATATCAAGGTTGTTAGGGTTACTACCTGGATCAATAGCGGGACTATTAGAGAGAGGTAAATGTGTCAAGGTGCCACTACCATTATCAGCTAGGTCTCCAAGTAGAGGATCGGTAACATCTGTTTGGTCGTTTTCATCATCGAAGACACCAGTGGCGTTACCTGTGCCAATCAAATTATTGCCACCACTCTCAAAGAAGTTGTTGTCATTTTCCACTGAGTCAACATCAGTATTGATATTACCCGAGACAATACTAGACGTAATAGTAGTAGAGGCATTAAAGCTGTAGGAATAATTACCATTATTAATAACTGTAGATGCTCTGTGAAAAATGCCACTTCCTCGATCGAAAACAGCTTCATTACGAGTAATGGTACTATTGCTAATGATTGCCGTAGCTCCGTTGTAAAAACCACCACCGCTAGTGGCAGAGTTGCCACTGATCGTGCTATGATTGATACTAACATTACCGTAAAAATTGTTTTCTATACCACCACCGCTAGTTGCTGAGTTGCTACTAATAGTGCTGTTATTGATACTAACATTACCGTAATAGTTATGAATACCAGCACCGCTAGTTGCTGAGTTTCCACTAATATTGCTGTTGTTAATATTAGCTGTGCTAACTACGTTATGAATACCACCACCGCTAGTTGCTGAGTTGCTACTAATAGTGCTGTTGTTAATAGTGATATTACTATATAAGCTTGAGATACCACCACCATAATAGGCTGAATTACCACTAATAGTGCTATTGCTAATACTGGCTATACCAAATAAACTATAGATACCTCCACCAATATAATTTGTTTCATTGCCACTAATAATACTGTTACTGATACTAACTGCACCTTCGTTGCAGATACCTCCACCAGAAGCATTTACAATCCCACCTGTGACTTCTATATTTTCTAAGTTTAGGGAACCATCCTCCAGGATATGAAACACCCTGTCATTGATTCCTGCTTGACCCCCAGCATCAATAACAGCTTTTTCTCCTCCCTCAGAAATAACTGTTATTTCCCCACCTCCAGCAACAATATCTAAATCTCCTGTAGCAGCAACATTCTCATCACTTCCTACAATAGTCAGATTATATGTTGCTCCTGCTGTCAGTTGAATAGTGTCATCTTCGGGGGTACTGTTAGCTTGAATTATTGCTTCCCGCAAAGAAGTCACACCATCACTATCATCTACTACATCTTCAGTAGTATTCACCACAATATCTGCCAATACCCCAGCGTAACTCGCCCTAACTTCCGGGGGAAATGCTAACACTGACTTAAGTTGACCGAATATTACTTCTAAATTCCAGTTACCACCTTTGTTAACATTTCCAGTCATTGTTTCTGAGGCAGCAATATTTGATCCTGTGAGTTGATGCAGTTGTCGGACAAATTCTTTACCTTCTTTACCACTTGCTACCTGACAACCATAAATTAATATTTCCGCCTCACCAGATAAATATTTACCCCACTTTTGAATCTTTTCAGCATATAGATGAATATTATCAGAATTGAGGATACTATTTCCTAGATACAAAGTACCTTTTTGCCCATGAGAAATAATATGAACTGTATCCACATCACAGGCTTTACCCATATGTTCGGCGATTTTGTCTATACCATTTTGATTAGGTTCTAAAACAACTATTTTTGTCTGAGAGTCAACCTGTGATATGAGATGATGGTAGTTTTCTACTTTGGAGTCGATGAATAATAGTTTAGTCTGATTCATAATTAACAGGATTTTTGAGGGTAACTATAAAATTTTACCAAACTTCTACCATTTTCTAATATAATTGTCTATAGAACTTTTCAGGTATAATATCACGTCCCTACTATGGTATAGCAAAATCAAATTGTTTGAATTTGAGATTTTATCCTCTTAGGAAGAAATCATCCTCACTAATAGATGCAATATTAGTCAGATTAGCAAATTCACCACCACTGCCAAATTCTGCTGCTGTACCATTAGCATTGTAGAACAATTTACCATTGTTGCTGTTGTAAACAATGAATGCTTCTGAAGTTTCGGCATCAGCATCACTGGTAACTATATCAAATTCAGCATTCACACTGAAACCTGTTCCTGAGTCACTGGTAATAGCAGAAAATGTACTTTTGTTCAGCAGAATTATATCTTGTTGTGGCACAAAGTCGGCGATGGTATCTATACCAATATCAGCAGAGTCAAATTCATCATTGGTAGCAAAAATAAAGCGATCAATACTTGCTCCTCCAATGAGAGTATCGTTACCCGTACCACCATTAAAGCGATCGCGACCTTGGCCACCAACGAGAGAGTCGTTACCATTGCCACCAAATAGGCGATCGTTACCGAGACGACCTTGGAGGGTATCATCGCCGTCTTTGCCATACAGGATCTCATTACCTCGACTACCGATAATTTGGTCATCACCACCACGACCATTAATAGTATCATTACCTGCCAAACCTATAATAGTGTCATTACCACCTGCACCATCAAGGACTTCACTTTCAGAAGTGCCAATAATTTCTTGTGGGGTTTGCAATTCTACTGCCCCAATATCAACTCCCTCACCTACTAAACGCTGTTCACCTCGTTGGTCTGTATCAAGGTTGTTGGGATTACTGCCTGCATCAATAGCGGGACTATTGGGGAGAGGTAAATGGGTCAAGGTATGACCACCATTGTCAGCTAGGTCTCCAAGTAGAGGATCGGTAACACCTGTTTGATCATTCTCACCGTTGAAGTCATTAACGGTATTACCTGTACCAATTAGATTATTGTTTCCACTGATAAGAGTATTGCTACTTTCTGCGGAGTCAACATCACTGTTAATATTACCAGAAATAATGCTAGAGGTTACAGTGGCATTGGCATAAAAGGTGTTGCTGGTGTAATTACCATCATTGTCAAAAATATCAAGAGTTCTTGTTTTTTGGAGAATACCACTTCCTAAGTCTGAAGGAGCTTCATTTCGAGTAATGGTACTGTTGCTGATGATAGCTGTACCTGAGTTGTAGATACCAGCGCCACCATTGGATGCTGAATTACCACTAATAGTGCTATTGCTGATATTTGCTGTGCCTCCGGTATTAGCAATGCCTCCACCATTGGAACCTGAATTATCACTAATAGTGCTGTTGCTGATATTTGCTGTAGCTAAGTAATTGATAATACCACCAGATGAATTGCTACTAATAGTGCTGTTAGTGATACTTATTGTACCTGAGTTATTAATGATACCTCCACCACCAATGGTGGCTGAGTTACTACTAATAGTGCTATTGCTAATATTAGCTATACCTGAGTAGTTAAGGATACCAGCAGCAAAATCCGATGAATTGCCAGTAATAGTGCTGTTAGTGATACTTATTGTACCTGAGTTATTAATAATACCTCCACCGCTAAAAAATAATGCTGAGTTACTACTAATAGTGCTATCGCTGATATTAGCTGTACCGAAGTTGACGATGCCTCCACCTGCATCTGCTGAATTACCAATAATAGTGCTATTGCTGATATTAGCTGTACCTATGTTGTAAATTCCTCCTCCACCATTGGAGAAATTTTCATTTCCACTAAAATTTCCACTAATAGTGCTGTTGTTGATAGTCAGTGTACCTGAGTTGTAAATACCTCCACCAGAACTAACAGTATCAAACCCACCAGTGATTTCTATATTTTCTAAGTTGAGGGCAGCATCTTCCAAAACATGAAATACCCTATCATTGATGCCTGTTTCACCCCCACCATCAATAACAGCTTTTTCTTCCCCCTCAGCAATAACTGTTATTTCTCCACCTCCAGCAACAATATCTAAATCTCCTGTCGCAGCAGCATCTTCCTGACTCCCTGAAATAGTCAAATCATAAGTTGCTCCTGCTGTCAGTTGAATAGTATCATCTTCCGAGGTACTGTTAGCTTGAATTATCGCTTCCCGCAAAGAAGTAACTCCATCACTATCATCTACTACATCATTAGTTGTATCTACTACAATATTTGCCAACAGTCCTGCATAACTTGCCCTAACTTCCGGAGTAAATGCCAATGCTGACTTAAGTTGACCAAGTATTACTTCTAAATTCCAGTTACCACCTTTGTTAATATTTCCAGTCAGTGTTTCTGAGGCAGCAATATTAGCTCCTGTAAGTTGATGTAGTTTTCGGACAAATTCTTTACCTTCTTTACCACTTGCTACCTGACAACCATAAATCAATATTTCCCCATTAGCAGATAAATTTTTGCCCCACTGTTCAATACTCTCAATATATAGATGAATATTGTCGTTTTTCAGGATACTGTTTCCCAGATACAGAGTTCCCTTTGCTCCATGAGAAATAATATGAACTGTATCCACATCACAGCATTCACTCAGACTTTTAGATATTTGCTCTATGCCATTTTGATTGGGTTGTAGGATAACTATTTTTGTCTGATAGTCAACCTGTGAGATGAGGTAATTGTAATTTTCTACCTTGGAGTCGATGAATAATAGTTTGGTTTGATTCATAATTTAAAAGGGTTTTCAAGCATAAAAAAAAGCATCAGATATATTAACACTTATGCGATCAAAACCAGTTTTTTCTTTATTAAACTTTTATATTTTTAGAGCTACACATAATGATTAATTTTATTAACCTTAATTTAACTATAAGCACATTTACTCAACACCAAAAAATTAGTTTTTCTAACGTGCCATATTTGGTGTAAAAATTAAAACAGAAATAATAGATTTCTTGTAAAAGTAATATCTAAGTCCAGATGAAAAGTCGTCATGGCGACGACAGGAAGCAATCTCCTAAACCCTTGAGATTGCTTCCTTCCACTCCGTTCCAGTCGCAATGACTTTGGATATAGTAATTATCTGGATTTGATATAAGTCAAAAGTTAAAAGTTAAAAGTTAAAATTAAGAGAAACTGATAACTGATAACTGATATGTAGATACAGTTCTTAAATTACGATAAACTATGAATATACAAACAGTTGTAACCAAACCATTTAGCGACCAAAAACCAGGCACTTCGGGACTCCGCAAAAAAGTGCCAAGTTTTAAACAACCCAATTACCTAGAAAATTTTATTCAGTCTATTTTTGATAGTCTAGAAAATTTTTCTGGTCAAACATTTGTGGTTGGTGGTGATGGTCGCTATTACAACCGTCAGGCAATTCAAATAATTCTGAAAATGGCTGCTGCTAATGGAGTAGGTCGAATGTTAGTGGGTCAAGGTGGAATTCTTTCTACTCCTGCTGCCTCCTGCGTCATCCGCAAAAATCAAGCCTTTGGGGGTATAATTCTTTCTGCCAGTCACAACCCAGGTGGACCAGAAGAGGACTTTGGTGTTAAGTACAATATCGGCAATGGTGGCCCCGCTCCCGAAAAAGTAACAAGTGCCATCTATGAGCGCACTAAAGTTATAGATAGTTACAAAATTATCGAAGCTACAGATATTAACTTAGACCAACTAGGTAGTCAGAAATTAGGGGAAATGACTGTAGAAGTTATTGACTCTGTGGCAGACTACGCTGAGTTGATGGAATCATTGTTTGATTTTGGCAAAATATCAGAACTACTAAAGTCTGGTAAGTTTCGGATGTGTATGGACTCATTACACGCTGTAACAGGACCTTATGCTAAAGATATTTTCGAGCAACGGTTAGGCGCTCCAGCAGGAACAGTACAAAATGGTATACCTCTGGAAGATTTTGGTGGTGGACACCCAGACCCTAATTTAGTCTATGCTCACGACTTGGTAGAAATCATGTTCGGCGATAATGCTCCTGACTTTGGTGCGGCTTCTGATGGGGATGGCGATCGCAACATGGTTTTAGGTAAGAATTTCTTCGTTACTCCTAGCGATAGTTTAGCAATATTAGCTGCTAATGCTCAGTTAGTTCCGGGATATAGTTCTGGTTTAGCTGGTATTGCTCGTTCCATGCCAACTTCTGAAGCACCAGATCGAGTAGCAGAGAAAATGGGTATTAACTGTTATGAAACTCCTACTGGTTGGAAATTTTTTGGTAACTTATTAGATGCGGACAAAGCTACTCTTTGTGGTGAGGAAAGCTTTGGTACTGGTTCTAATCATATACGCGAAAAAGACGGACTTTGGGCAGTATTTTTCTGGTTGAATATTTTGGCAGTACGGCAAGAGTCAGTAGAGGATATTGTTAAGGAACATTGGAAAACTTACGGTCGCAATTATTATTCTCGCCATGACTACGAAGGGGTAGAAAGTGATAAAGCTAATACATTGATGGATAATTTACGTTCCCTATTACCTTCTTTGCCAGGAAAGCAATATGGTCAATATGAGGTAAAATATGCTGATGATTTTAGCTATACAGATCCAATAGATGGCAGCGTGAGTCAGAAACAAGGTATTCGTATTGGTTTCACTGATGGCTCTCGCATTGTGTTCCGACTTTCGGGTACAGGAACTCAGGGAGCAACTCTACGTTTGTATGTTGAAAGTTATGAACCAGATACTACAAAACAAGACCAAGATACTCAGGAAGCTTTATCTGCTCTGATTAGTTTAGCAGATGAAATTGCTCAAATTAAGAATCTTACAGGCAGGGAAAAACCAACTGTAATCACCTAATTTAATCGATAATGGATAATGGATAATTAGAAATAGTTTTCATTATCCACTATTCATTATTAAGTCTTCTTTGTTCCGTATCTCAACTAGACAATTCCTAAACGCACAGCTACTTAATTGAATTGATATTAGGAGTTAAATAATTATGCTCGAACCAGCAAAAACTGTAGAGTTATTTCAGAAACAACCAGAACATAAAACTTTTTATCCAGGAGATGTGATTTTTGAAGATGGAAAAAAAGGTGATGTAATGTATGGAATTATTGAAGGAGTGGTGGAGTTATTTGTTAATGGTAAAGTTGTTGAAACAATAAAAACAGGTGATGTTTTTGGAGAGGGAGCTTTAGTACATGAAGAACATACTCGCGCTTCTACTGCTATTGCTAAAACAGAATGTAAATTAGCTTATCTTGACCAAGAACGGTTTTTATTTGCAGTTCAGGAAACACCTATGTTTGCTCTTTATGTAATTAGGAGTTATTCCGATCGTCTGCGTCGCTTAAAACGTTCTCTCTAGTTTTTAGACTAAAGATATTTTGTTAATAATTTATCTTGAAGAAGGAAGAAAGCTTGATGGATATATAAGCCATGTGGTATCTCCAATAAATAGGTCGGAGAGAGAAGTAATTGATAAAAAATGGGTAAGAATTGATTTGATGATTTAATTTTGGGAGATATCTAATACACCCCATCTCCCCATCACCCCACCTCCCCACCTCCCCACCTCCCCATCACCCCCTCTACTTTTAAATAGATACCTTTAGGGGTTCTATAGGTGATATAATACTGAGATTGTACTTTATTTCAATTCCTCCCAATGAGCAAAAACAAGCCACAATTAGATATTGACAATTATTCAGTTGCTAAATTGATAACCGAACTACATGAATACTTTAAAAATTCTCAAGCCTACTATGAAGTAATACAGGGAGAAACTAGAAAAAAAATAGGAGATCCAGATAATACTGAAGAAAAAGAGCTAGAAGTAACTGAAGAAATGAAATTAGTTGCTCGCAGGATATCTTTTTTTGGCGCTCTGAATGATGTTCTGTCTGCTGCTGATAGGTTAGTTCATGCTCAAGGTATAGTATCAGATATGGGATTGGATGAAGATTTGTATGGGAAAAAATAGAAAATCACCTTTTTTATAGGAGAAAGATAATGAATCCGAAAATTGAGAGTCTTCGCTCTAATCTTCAGACAAAATTGGATGAGATTACCAGTCAATTAGATACAGTTAAGTCCCACCTGAAAACTGCTTCTCAGGATGCTGAATCTGCAATTAGTTCTAAACTGGGTAAGACAAAAACCAAACTAGAAGCTAAAAAGCAAGAAGTTACTAAGGCCAAGGCCAAGTTAGCAGAACGAATTGAGGCCAAAAAAACAGAGGTAGGGTCTCAAATTGCGGACTGGAAAGCCAAGCGAGAACAAGACAAGCTAGTAGCTCGTGCCAATCGTGCTGAAGAGTATGCTGTCGCAGCGATAATGGTTGCCTTGGCTGCTGTTGAAGAAGCAGAAGTAGCGACTTTAGAAGCAGTGGTAGCCCGTATGGATGCTGATGAAACATTAGGATAGCTTTATAGCGCTACGCGCAAGTCAGAAGTCAGAAGTCAGAAGTTAGAAGTTAGAAGTTAGAAGTGAGCTATGACTAAGTTTTTCCTAGGTTAATGCTCTGCAAAGAGAATTGAGTAATGCCCCCGTCCTTTGCTTAGACTGCTATAAATTCTTAAGATGGGAAATATTGGGCATAAATTGGCCATATAAATCCACGGCCAAAAAACCTATCTGACCCAAATGCAGGAAGTAAAATATTAAAATGTCATAAAGTGACATTTTCTGGAAGTTTTCTAGAGTAATTTTTAAATAAACCAGAAGTAATACCAATTCACTTTCAGGATGTCACAAATAGTTTCCAACTTTGAAATGTCAAATAATTGCCTGAAACTATTATCTATTATATTGTCAAAGTTTTAAGCTGATAAAATCTTACTTTTGACTTTTGACTTTTGACTTTTGACTTCCGTGAAACGGTATGAGCAACTTATTCTCAAAAGGAGAAACAAATGGCTAAAAATTTGCTGGAACAACTACGAGAAGTAACCATCGTGGTTGCTGATACAGGCGATATTCAAGCAATTGAAAAATTTAAGCCACGGGACGCAACTACTAATCCCTCATTAATTACTGCTGCTGCTCAGATGCCACAATATCAAGAAATTGTGGATGAAACTTTGAAAGCAGCAAGGCAGGAATTGGGAACAGATGCAACCGCTTCTGATGTGGCAAATTTAGCATTTAAGAGACTGGCAGTTGCTTTTGGACTCAAGATTTTACAAATTGTTCCTGGGCGGGTTTCTACAGAAGTTGATGCTAGACTATCCTACGATACAGAAGCTACAATAGCTCAAGGACGAGATTTAATTGCTCAATACGAAGCTGCTGGAGTTTCTCGCGATCGCATTTTAATCAAAATTGCTTCTACTTGGGAAGGTATCAAAGCAGCAGAAGTGCTAGAAAAAGAGGGTATTCACTGCAATTTAACTCTACTATTTGGTTTGCACCAGGCGATCGCTTGTGCTGAAGCAGGTGGTACTCTAATTTCTCCTTTTGTGGGACGTATTTTAGATTGGTACAAAAAAGAAACTGGACGGGATTCTTATCCTCCAGCGGAAGATCCTGGTGTATTGTCTGTAACTAAGGTCTACAACTACTACAAGAAATTCGGTTACAACACCGAAGTTATGGGAGCTAGTTTCCGTAACATTGGAGAAATTACAGAATTAGCAGGTTGTGACTTGTTGACTATTTCACCTGCTTTGTTAGGTGAGTTAGAATCAACAACAGGTGAGTTACCTACTAAACTTTCTGTTGAGCAAGCTGCTCAGTCTAATGCAGAAAAAATTACAATGGACAAAGAAACTTTTGATAAGATGCACGCCGAAGATCGGATGGCATCTCAAAAGCTCGATGAAGGTATTAAAGGTTTCTCCAAAGCATTAGAATCATTGGAAAAACTATTAGCGGATCGCTTGACTAGCTTAGAAGGAGTCACCCATGCAGCAGAAGATATTTTCCATATCTATGACTTAGATGGTGATGGTTTCATTACTCGCGAAGAGTGGGCAGGAACTGATGCTGTATTTGATGCTCTGGATATCAATAAGGATGGTAAAATCTCTCCAGAAGAAATGGCATCTGGTTTAGGATCTGTGTTCCAATTAGCTAAAGTTTAATTGTAATTAGGTTTTATCGAAAATTATCCCCACTCTTCATATTTGTTGGAGTGGGGATTTATGTTAGTTTTAGTATTGGGAAAAAAAGTTACTTTCTTTGACGCTTCTTGAGCAAAGAGAATGCTCCAAAAGCAGTAGCAAATAATCCTAATGTTGTAGTAGGTTCTGGTGTGGAGGCGGCAATAAGCTTCACATTATCAACTAAAAGCCCAGAAAAACCCAAAGGATCATTTGCATCTGCAACCCCAAAACCTAGAGTATAAGTTCCAGTCTCAGGAATTACATAAGAAAAACTTTGATATCCTGTTTCTTCAACAAAGGGAGTGAGAGATTCAAAAAATGGAGAGAAAGTATCAGCTAATAAATCTAAACCTAAAAGAGAAACAAAAGAAAAGTCATTGAATACATCATCGGGTGTAAACTCATCTGTCAAAAAGTTAAAATCAAATGTGAGAACATCTCCAGCATTTGCTATAAAAGTTTGCTTAATAGCAGAACCTTCAAAAGGGAAGCTACCCGATCAAATTCCTAAACTCCCTTCATCTAACCCCAATAATTCTTCAATCTCATAATCAGGTACAGCAACTAGATCGTTCAGAATTAACGCATTAGACTCGCCATCTGAGGGCGGTGTACCAAAATAACTATCCTGTATAGTAGCAGCACCAAGTATACTCCAGTTATTGAAACCATTTTCAAAACTGCCATTCTGAATTCCATATACAGGTTCTGGCTCCGGTTCAATAGGTGGTGGTAGAGGTATAAAATCACCAACAAACTCACCACCAAATTGTTGTATAAATTCTTTGTGTTCTATAACTCCAGTAAACCAAGATATATCACCAAATTGGCTGGTTTCAGTCGAACCACCAGAAAGAACTCCTGCAATTAATAACTCACCATTTACTTCTACCAGAAGCGGACTACCACTATCCCCAGCAGCAGTAGTTCCTTCATTTATTAGAGGTGAAGAACTACTACCGAAACCGAATAAAGTATTATTATAATTACTTCCATCATCAAAGTCAAGATTGAAAATATTTGAGCCAAAGGTATCATAAAAAAATGGCTCAAAACCGCCACCAAAGAAATCGATAGTATTTTCAGCACTCCAACGCAGTCCATCCGCAGTAAACTCATGACCAACGCTACCTAAACCATTCAAACCGAAACCAACTATAGTTGCATCACTTCCAATCAGTTCTTCGGGGTTGAAACCGAATAGTTTTAAAGGATCGATTGAGTCTGGAGCATCTTCGGCAAGTTCAAGTATAGCGATATCTGTACCATCTAATAGACCAAAAGTACCATCTTGGAAAATGTTACTTACAGAAATATTAGCTAATATGCTATTTTCTGCATCATCATCTCGAAACGAAACACTCAATTCATCATCAGGGAAAAGATACTGAACACAATGTTGGGCAGTGAGTACATAATTATCTGCAATTAGTGAACCAGTACAACCACTTTCAAATTCACCTGTTTGAAAATTTCTGAATAAAATGTCAGTTACAGCCGTAAAGGGGGCACCCAACGACTGAGCAGTGTCGGCTCCTGCTGTATCATTTATTACTATGCTTTTTACGGGAGATTGAAAACTTTGACTTGCTATTAGACCAAGTACACAACGCAGAGCTATTTGGCTTATCTGAATATTTTTGCAAGATTTGAGTATGGAAGGGTTAAATATTTTTTGTTGTTTTAAATTGTTAGAAAAGTAGATGCCCATTGCCTAATTCCTTTTATTTATAATTTAAGTTTTAATTACGAGAAATAACACCAGAAGTATCTGACCCTAGTCATTTATTCTTATAAATCAAGATAGCAATTTTACTTAGACGATGGCAAGACTACTTAAGTAAGGAATTTTCTTTGAAATTACATTAGTGTAAAATTTTTAAATATAGTGAGGGCAATAGATTCACCAAAAATAGAGGAGAAAAATATTAAAAATCGTTGATTAAAACTTTATCAAAACTTGATAAATTTAACTTGCAGGGTGTAGTTTTTTAGGTTAGGTTTGATTCCCATTGAATTAAGTTTAAGGTATTATACAGTTTGATAGATAAATTTTTGCTACAAATTTCTATTTATTGTTACTTATAACCAGAAAAATAGGAACAAAGAAGATACAAAATACCCTGGTATTTGACACAAAAAATGTAGGGGTTTGGTAACCAAACCCCTACTTATTCCCACTCAAAAGAGTGAATGTAGCAATATTTTTTGAAACTGCATTTCATAATAGCAGTTTCAACTCCACGGAATTCAGGTTTATGAGGAAAAGGCCATAAATATTTTGATGGAAACAAATAAACCCAACTTCTCGACTCACCTAGATTTTAGAGCGAGACGTAATTTTTTATACTATAGTCTGCATAAATTATCGATTATAAAGTTGAGTAATGTTTAGTAAGCGATCGCTCAATTCTTGAGTCAAAAGTTCTGAAGTGGTATAGCGCCACCGCCACTGTCCAGGATTAATACTAGGGTCATTCATGCGAGCGCGGTTATCCAGAGAAAGAATATCTTGCAGAGGGAATATTGCCATATCAGCTACAGAAGAAGAGGCCAAACGTATGAAAGACCAATTAATTTCTTCGATATCGCTATCATAGGTATAAGCCAGATATCGAGTAACGTGTCGTTTTTCCTCCTGGGTAGCTTTAGACCACCAACCAAGAGTAGTATCATTATCGTGAGTTCCTGTGTAAACTATACAGTTGTTGATGTAACAGTGAGGTAAATAGGGATTATTTACATCTCCACCAAAAGCAAACAATAATATTCGCATTCCCGGAAATTCAAAACGATCGCGCATTTCTTCTACTTCAGTAGTAATAATTCCTAAATCTTCTGCTAGAATAGGTAAACTTCCTAGAGTTTCCCGTAATTTTTCAAAAAATTTATAACCAGGCGCTTTCACCCATTCCCCGTTAATAGCATTTTCTTCCCCTGCTGGCACTCGCCAGAAAGCTTCAAAACCCCGAAAATGGTCAATCCGCACAATGTCTACATATTGTAAGGTTGCTCTGAATCTTTCGATCCACCAAGCAAAGTTAGTCTTTATCAAGTTTTCCCATTTATAGACAGGATTTCCCCATAATTGCCCAGTCGCACTAAAATAGTCTGGTGGTACTCCTGCTTTCCATGCAGTTTCTAAAGTTTTTGGGTTGAGTTCAAAATTTTCTGGGTGACTCCAAACTTCGGCACTATGATGGCAGACATAAATGGAAACATCGCCAATAATTTTGATATTTTTCTCGTTACAATATTGGCGCAGGTTTTTCCATTGCTCAAAAAACTGAAATTGCAGAAACTGATGATATTGAATCTTATCATTTAGAATTTCAGTTGCTATTTTTAAAGCATTAGGTTCTCGACGTGCTAAACCTGGTTCCCATTGATTCCATGTTTTGTCTGGGTTGGCCTCATGTAATGCCATAAATAAAGCATAGTCATCTAACCAATAAGATTGTTCTTGACAAAAAGTTTCGTATTCTGAAGGAATAGCTTGTTTAAAGCGATCGTAAGCTTGTTGCAAATATTTAGTTTTGTGGGGAATGACTTCGGCAAAATTTACTTTACTGTATGCGGGATCGCCTTCTGAGGGTAAAGGTGTGAGTTCATCAGGATTTAATAATCCTTTTTCTGCCAATATATCCAGACTAATTAATAGAGGATTTCCCGCAAAGGCGCTAAAATTCATGGTATAGGGCGAATGTTCATAACCTGTTGGACCTAGGGGTAATATTTGCCAGATTTTTTGCCCACTTCTTACCAGAAAATCAATAAACTCATAAGCTGATGTACCTAAATCGCCGATACCGAATCTACTGGGTAAACTGGTAGGGTGTAGTATGATCCCACTTGCACGTTCAAAAGTCATAGTATTTTTTATATACCAATAATACTTGAATTTTAGCAGATCGTGCAGTTTATAACCGAATATAAGTATAAATGAGAGCAATATTTTGGAATTATAATTTTTATAATTTTAAGTAACTAAAAGTCACAAAACTTTACAAGATAATTCTTAATAGCATAAATTCAATATTTATGCTTTTAGTAGAACAAAAACTAATTTGTTTAGCTATACTTTATAAGTAGTAATTATTTCACCTAGGAAATTTTTGCTATGTAGTTAGAATTAATCTAAATAGAAGATATTACCTCTAATTAAATTAACTCATGCAGAAAATTCTTAACTATGAACTCCTAGAAGAAATTTATGCCAGCGATCGTACAATAGTCTATCGCGCGTACTCCGAATCTGAGCAAAAATTAGTCATCCTCAAACTCCCCAACCATCCTTATCCTAATTTCTATTCCTTAACTCAATATCGCAAC
>JBCDJM010000117.1:0-21049 GCA_038747755.1 Cyanobacteria bacterium P01_H01_bin.35 | reverse complement strand
GCTCTTTTTATTTCTTTTGACTATGCATGTTTGATTGATAAAATCATCTAGTTCATCTATGATATTCATTATTTTGTATTTTGACTGGAGATGTTATTCTTATTATTATATCTGTTGCGACCTATTTAGGATTGCTATATATCTTTTTTGTATTGTTTAAAATTTCTCTCTATTTCATTTTATTTAAACATTAAAGTAATCAACCTTTTCTTTAAAATTGTTTGTTGTAAAAATCGAGGAGTATTGCACCATTCTCCAAAGGCAGGTAAAGCAACTTGCATCAAAAAATCACGCCATTTACGAGTAATAATTTTTGGGTGAATACTTAAGCTCCTTTTATAACCATTACTCACTAATTTTTGTCTAAGATTAATATCTGCTTTCAACCGCTGAATAGCTAATAATAAATCTTCTAAATTATTTACCTCTAAATAATTAACATCTATCTCGCCTTCAGCTTGATAAGCTGACTCACAACCTAATATAGCTGGCACTCCAGCTAACCAAGCATTAAAAAGTTGAGTTGCTGGTTGATTGTGATAATCTGGTATATTTTTAAAACTTCTGACCGCTACAACTGCATCAATTTCTTGATAATTACTCCAGCGATTTTTGATGTGCAAATAATCTGACCAATGATAACTATGTACAACAGGATACCAGCGTAAACCTAACTCATTTAATTGTTTTTCCCAAGTTGGTTGAAACAGTTCAGAAACTAGATTTTCTTGATAACCAAAAAAAGCAATATTTTCAAAGCGATCGCCTCGTAAAGGGTCACGGGGAATTAACCCAGGCTGTGGCCAATGAGGCAGATAATAACTATCTTTAACTTTATGCACTTCTGTCGGATTTTGTACTATATGAAGTTGAGCATAACCATAAGACTTTGATTCAGCTTTGAGGAAAATAAATAGTTGATTTTTTCCTGGTTTAATCGGTATTTTATGAGCTTCTAAAGCTTGATGATGAAAAATAATTATTCCTTCAGATGGCAGTTCACTAACTAATTTACAAGGAAAACCATCGGCTTTTAAATGCAAATAAGTTTGAAAAGTCCAGGCATAAATTCCTAAATTAAATCCAATCCATTCATCCTGAATATTAGTAGGAGTTACTGCAGGAAAATAACATTTTGGAATATAGAAATTAACTATTGGTAATACCATAATTATGTAAAAAATGCCAAAATATTATCCTGGCGCAATCAATTAACACTCAAAATATTTTATCAAAATTCCAAAAATAAAAACTTAAATATAGCTACAATTTTTTTGACCCGAACTTGGTTTGAGTTTCTTTGGTAGCTCTGGCTGATTTGACCAATGGATAATTGATAATGAAAAAAAAAGCGTTCTGCAAAGCTTTCGGTCCTGAATGCTGCCCATTCATGATGGCTACAGCTAAAAACAAAAATAATTATCCATTATTCATTATCAATTATTCAAGAGATAATTCTTTATTAATGAAACCCTATTAGCAATAAATTCAATAGCTGAGATAGAAGTCATACAGTAGTTTCCGAAGCTATGAAGTATAGTTGTTTTTCTTCTTTTCTGTTCCCTTTTCCCTGTTCCTTCCTATTCCCTTACTTCTGCAAAAAGTATAATATTTAACTTTGACCTTATAAATATCTATAAGTTGCTTAATATTTTTTGATAATTCCTCATATTTATGTGCTTATACCAATTTGAAGAAAGAATGTTATCAAGAATATAATTATTCTAGAAGTAGAAAGTACCGATAGTAACAATTCCTGACTACTATAAGTCTTTGATATCTTGTCTCTCATACTAATAACTTTTTAATCTGACGACTCCCCTACCTAAGAATTTGTAGTAAAAATTTATCCAATTGACATTATACTTATTCTTGTTGATTGTTTGATATTTCCAGTTAATGAAAACCAATCATATCTTAACTATAAGTAATCGTAGTTATTAAGCTAACTGACATTTTAATGTCTAAGTGGCTCAATAAAATCATCTAACCTGTGTTTAATTAAGTTGATGGCCTTGACAAAAATAACAAAATAGTCTAAAAACAAAATTATAACTACATAGAATTATTAACAAGATATTTTGGTATAGTAATTAACCGGAATTGACCTAACGCCTCAAAAATAGTTAGGTTAAGATATATAGATATTTGTCAGGAAAATTATTAAACATTTGGCAAAATCTTTAGAGTAAAATTGCTAAAGATTAAGAATTGTAAAAATAGTAAAAATTGGGGGGTTAATAGTTATGAAGATTTTAGTATTAAGTTGGGAGTTTCCACCAAGAATTATAGGAGGAATCGCACGTCATGTTGCAGAATTATACCCAGAATTGGTGAAATTAGGACATGAAATTCATTTAGTCACAGTAAAATCTGGCGAAGCACCAATGTATGAAATTGTAGATGGAATAGAAGTCCATAGAGTACCAGTTGGGCCAAGCCAAAACTTCTTTCATTGGGTAGCAAATATGAATGAAGCTATGGGTCGTCATGGGGGAAAACTAATCACAGAGGAGAAAAATTTTGATATAATTCATGCCCATGATTGGCTAGTTGCAGATGCAGCAATTGCTCTTAAACATATATTTAGACTACCACTAATAGCTACTATTCATGCTACAGAAAATGGTCGCCACAATGGTATTCATAATCATAGCCAACAGTACATTCATGAAAAAGAAAAAGAGCTAGTTTATAATGCTTGGAGAGTTATTGTTTGCTCTAACTATATGCGAGGAGATGTAACAAGAACCTTAGATAGTCCTTGGGACAAAATAGATGTAATTTATAATGGAATTTGTCCGGAAAAAAAACCCAGTCGAGATGAATTTGATTCTGTACATTTCCGTCGGCATTTTGCAGCAGATGAAGAAAAAATTGTCTACTATTTAGGTAGAATGACTCCGGAAAAAGGATTGTCAGTGCTAATTCATGCTGCACCAAAAGTAATTGAAGAAATGGGAAGTAACGTGAAATTTATTATGATTGGTGGTGGCAAAACAGATTATTGGAAAGAAGAAATCTGGAATTTAGGAATTTCAGAAAGATTCTATTTCACTGGGTTTATGTCAGAGGAAAATTTACATAAATTCCAAGCGATCGCCGACTGTGCAGTATTTCCGAGTCTTTATGAACCGTTTGGTATTGTTGCCCTCGAAAGTTTTGCAGCACGGGTGCCAGTCGTGGTTTCGGATACAGGTGGTTTGCCAGAAGTGGTTGAACATCGTAGAACAGGTATTGTTACTAAAGTTGGTAACCCTAATTCCCTAGCATGGGGCATTCTAGAAGCTTTGAAAGATCCTAGCTTTGTCCAACAGTTAGTAAATAATGCTTATCAGGAATTAGAGTATAAATTTTCTTGGGGTAGGATAGCAAAACAAACAGATGGAGTGTATCAGAGAGTAGTAGCAGAAAGGTTGCAGGTAGTTTGGTAATAAAAAGGAGGAGTCATTTCAGTTATCAGTTATCAGTACCTCTAGATGTGAGTATGGTGGGAAATCTAAGACAAACCCGGTTTCTATACTTTTTGATAGCGGTTTTGGTGTTGCATAAATGCGCTTGGGATTTTAATAGTTTGGTGGAATGGGCATCTTGCCCGTTCCTTATATTTTTGGGCGGGCAGGAATAGGCAGGAACAGACATCCTGCCTGTCCCACTTATATTCATCCCACTCCTCAGCAATACCGCGGTTTTCGTAGGGAGGTTCCATGGAACCTCCCTACAAGGTTTTGATTGTGACGTGAGGTCATATAGAACTCCTGAAGGGCTCTTATAGATCGGGAGTGTAGGAAGAGGGGGAAGAGGCAGGGCAAACGCATCTAAATTCTGGAAACTTCTGCCGTTAAGTTTTAGAGAGATAATGAGTATAAATACTTAGAAGTCTGATATCCTTGCCCTGTAAGAACTTCAATGCAGGAGATGCGTTTGCCCTGGGGGAAGAGGGGGAGTAGGAGAGTGGGGAAGATGGCAAGATGGTGAAGCAAGGGGAGATTAATAGGGGTGTTTTTCCCCTCCAGTATTTCTCTAACTCCTGACTCAAGAGCCAAGAGCCAAAAACCCATACTTTTCCAAAGATACGGTTAGGGCTTCTATATCTCAAAAGCGCTGTAAAATTGAGAAAGGAAAAGTTTAATTACTTTTGACTTTTGACTTTTGACTTTTCACTTCTACTTGCTTGACGCAAAGATTTAATAGTAGCGATCGCCTGTTCTGCTACTATATCTATTTCTTCTACAGTATTAAACCGCCCAATACCAAAACGCACAGAAGCATAAGCTAACTTTTCAGAACGCCCTAATGCTTGCAAAACATGAGAAGGCGCAACTTTAGCAGAAGTGCAAGCGGAACCTGAAGAAACCGCCATCAGACTTTGTAACCCCAACAATAACGCTTGTCCATCGACACCCTCTACACTAATATTCAAATTTCCAGGCAAACGCTCCGTAGGATGTCCGTTGATAAAAATATTTTCCAATATTTGCAACTTCTCCCATAACCTTTGTCGTAAATTGGTTAACCGTTTTGCTTCCGACTCCATTTCTGCTAATGCTATTTCTACTGCTTTGCCAAAACCAACTATTTGAGGCGTACATAAAGTACCGGAACGCATTCCTCGTTCGTGTCCTCCCCCATGTATTTGAGGTGCTAGTTTTACTCTCGGATGACGGCGACGGACATAGATAACACCAATACCTTTTGGTCCGTAAATTTTATGGGCAGTTAATGACATTAGATCAATATTCATTTCCTGTACATCTAAAGGAATTTTACCAATAGCTTGTGCAGCATCCGTATGGAAAATTATGGAATTTTCTTTACACATTTTTCCTATTTTTGCCAAAGGTTGTAAGACACCAATTTCATTATTTGCTGCCATGACAGATATGAGAATTGTATCCTCGCGCAAAGCTGTTTGTAGGGAAGTTATATCGATAATTCCATCTGTATTTACAGGCAAATAAGTAACTTCAAATCCCAAATTTTGTAAATATGCACAAGGATCGAGAACAGCATTATGTTCGGTGGCGACTGTAATAATATGTTTGCCTTTATCAAAGTAAGCTTCAGCTACTCCTTTGATAGCTAAATTATTTGCTTCTGTCGCACCACTGGTAAAAATAATTTCTTCAGGAGTAGCATTAATAGCTGTAGCCAAAATTTCTCTAGCTTTTTTCACTGCTGCTTCTGCTTCCCAACCATATTGATGAGTGATACTAGCGGGGTTGCCAAAATGTTCCGTGAAATAGGCCAACATTGTTTTTAATACTCTTTCATCCAGAGGAGTAGTCGCATTACAGTCGAGATAGATAGGACGTTTTAACATAGCGATCGCTTAATAATTGGTAGTAGTAGATTGACACAGCTCAAATGGTGCAATAGTAGGGGCGGGTTCCACCTTAAATTAGGGAGTTTAAGCACTAGATAGAATAAACCCGCCCCAAAATCTAACGCACACCCATTAGATGTGTCAGTCAAGTAGTATATTTTATGTTCTCATATTTTACAGCAAATGTAGGTAAAGGAATTTGTAGGTTGGGTTGACGTTAAGGAAACCCAACACACAATAGGTAAGGAAAAACGAACAACGAACCCAGAGGGGGGATTTATCTAATCTAGTGGTTTATATGGTTAATTATTGGAAAACCCGCCCCTACTGAATGTTGCTCTGATTAATTTGAACTACTTCATCATTTTAGTCGTGTCACTCCACTACGCTATTATAAAACTGATCGCATCACCAGATTTCATCGATCAATTAATTTCAGGTGCGAATAAAAACAAATTTTTATGCTAGTTAGGAACACAAATTAAATAAGATCCATAATTGATGGCACTTGTGGTTGAGCAGTATAATTCCATTGGGGTAAATAATCATCAAACACAATTTTCATCGTTTCCTTGAAATCTTCTTTAACTTTACGACCTATTTGATAACCCCGATCTAAAATGGTAGTAAATACCTTGAGACCACTATGGGTCTTTTCTTTGGCCATCAAGTCTTTGATCCTCTCTAGGGATTCAAAAATTACACCCTGGCAAACACGACTGACATGAGGAAATAAACGATGCTCAATGGGATTATATTTGGAAGTATAAGGAGGATAATGAGCAATGCGAATTTCAATTCCTAATTCATTAACCAAATCTTGTATAGCAGTCGAAGCAAAGATTAGGACTACGACCAACAAGATGGAACTACAAACCCCATCGCCCTAGCATTACCAGAAAATGACTCTCAATGGGCAGATGTCGTCGAGTGGGTCAACTATGTCCCCATTCAAGCTGAAGAATTTGGCATCAGCTTAGAAAATATCGACCAAATAATCGCCTTCAATACGGACGAAAACGAGAATAATGACTCCGCTCCCGAAATTCGTCGTTTCTTAGGCATAGAAGGAGAATTAGGAGCCTCTCTCGAACTGCCTAATAGCTTCGCCGTTAACATCATTAAAGAAGTAGGTAACTACAGCGAAATTTACGAGCGTCATCTCCCAGGCCAAGAACGAAACCAGAACCTACTCTGGAGCGATGACGGTCTGCTCTATTCTCCTCCATTCTCTGGCAGCGAGATAGACGTATCCTTGAACAATAACGACAACCGCAACCTACTCAAACGAATCAAATACCGTGGATACTTAAAACTCGGACTTCCTGGTAATAACCCTGGTTTTGCTGTAGAGACAGAGGATGGAGAATTTGCCGGATTTGATGTTGACCTAGGAAAAGCGATCGCTGCCGCCCTATTTGAAGACCCAAGCAAACTGGAAATTACAGTTCAATCCTTCCAAGACAGTTTCCGCAATACCGCCAATGGAGTTGTAGATGTTTCAGCAATGGGAATCACCCATAATTTACTCCGGGATGCCACTGCAGGCATTGACTTCAGTCCTAGCTATCTGTATACCGGACAGGGAGTATTAGTCCGCTCCAATAGCGGTATTATAAACCACATCATCATAACCAAAACCCTGTAGGGGCGATTCACGTTTGCGGAGCATTCCGGCACGGAAATCGCCCCTACCACAAAAATATTCCAATTGAAATAGAATTGCTATTTAAATCTTTCTAATAATGAAAAACCTAAAAGTTTTAGTTAATCCAAATTAACAAAAATTTCCGCAGAAGTCCCCAGCTAAAAATACGATCGGGACACCCCAACTAGAAATTTAACTTCTGACTTCTGACTTCTGACTTCTTTAAGCCGCCAAATCATTATTATTAAATAACTCAAAAATCTGCCGACAAAAATATTTCACTTTAGCAGCAGATTCGTTTGTCGGTTGAGTATTGCCCACAAAACGCCATCCACCCACCGTTGATAACTTCCATTGCTCCCCAAGATGGTCATAGCCAGCAACCTCAACCCCAATTGCCCGACAATAAGCTTCAATAGGATCTTGATATAAACGAATTTGCACCAATAGACAACGACTTTCTAGAGACCGACTTCTACCAGGCAAATGAAAACCAATATCTATAGAATCTGGGTCAACCAAATCTAAAGTATCTGGATCGTTCATCCAAGGCTTTAGATCGACCCTAACATCTGGAAATTGGGACTTAAACAAATTGACAATTGTAGCAATCTTACTAGCAACTTCAAAGTTTTTGGCCTGTTCTGCAGCATTCACTATAATTTATCCTCCTCAACGAGAAAATTCCAGATTATTAATTAATTAATTCAACTAGAGATAAAAAACTGTGATTGTTTGGACAATTAATAATAACTTTAGATTCTCTACCGAAAAATTAGGTTTAAAGAGGGAGTAGGGAGTAGGGAGTCGGTCTATTAATGATTAATGATTAATTATTGATCTATTTTTGAGTAGATTCAATTTCTTTAGGCAACAATACCTTTGCCCGAACAAATCGTAAACCACTTACTCCCTGTAAAGGTTCAATCAAACCAGTCTCAAATTTATCTTCCACCCAACCTTCGCGAACTAAATAACGAAAATACTGTTCATATTCCTCCCATTCTTCATCTGTAGAATAAACAACCGTCAACATCCCAGGCTGAGTAATGCGCTCTTTGGTATCCTTATCCACACCCTTATCAATACGCTTTTTAACAATTTCATAACGAATATCGTGACTACCTTTAACATCAAATAATCTTTCCGTACTTTCATTATGATAAATATCAATCGTAGAATTCTGGACTAAGATAAGATGCACAACTCCTAATATAGGCTCGTCAGATTCAGCTTTTAAAAGTATAGCAGTTCTGGCACAATCACAAATTGCCCGTAGTTGATCGTAACGTAAACTACTCAGATAAAATTGATTAAATTGAGAGTTAATAGATTTACCCACATACATCATGTGATCTATGCCATCAGTAGCTTCAAAATCACAATGGTGAGGCAGAATTAGCTGCATTTGTTTTTGCCACTTTTCCCAAGTGTTTTGGAGATGGTAGTTAATTTTGTACAACATCTGATCGTAGCGTTCTCGTGCTTGATATACGCTATGATGGACGTTATCACAAGCTGCTCGGTAAGCTTCAACAGCAGCCTTAATAGTATCTCCACATTTTACAAAATAGTCAAAGTATATCTCTAAACGACAACGTAGATATTCTAAAGCTGTAATTTCAGTATTCACTGAAACTCTTTCTTCTAAGGAGTTAATATACTCCAACATATCTTGTCGTAGTTGCTGACACAAAGCACTATCTTGTTTTTCACAAACAGTTTCTACAATAGCTAAACCCAGCCGAAATTGAGCCAGAATATCACTTTGAATTGCACGGTTACGTTCTGTAGAAGAGCCACGAATATCACAGATACCATACAAAGGATAAACATCCTCAAAAACAATTGTTTCTGGAGGTAGTCCCCAACGACGACGTTCAGCTTCTTGCAAAAATCGCCATTCAACTGCAGGATGAATATTACGAATATTGGTAAACCGTTGTTGAATTGTTTGACGAACCGCAGTAGTCAAAGCAGGAATTAAATCTTGGGCGTTTCTGTAATCTGAAAGATTAAAATTGCTAGGATGATTGCTCATTAATCCTACTATTCCCAAAATATCTGGTAAATCTATCTCTTCTTGTGGAGAAGGAGGTTTAATCACTATGGGAATTAGAAGTAAGGAGCGAAATCCTTTTTGAGATAGATTTTGTTCATACTCAGTTGGACAATTTGAGTCAAGTTCGGGAATATTCTGAATTTGATTTTTTGTTGCAGTTTTGAGAATCGGAGAATCCTGTATGCTCTGTGTAGAGTATACCTTGGGATAGTTGGCTCTGGTTAAAAACTCACTGCCAATAAATAATTTGAATTGTTTTTCTCCTTCATTTCGCAGTAACATCATATCATCTGCTCGGAATAGCGATCGCAGCAATTGGGCAATTGGCTCAAATTTATCTGCTTGGGCTAATGACTCTGGTTCAACTAAAAGTTGGATTAGTTCTCGTTTTTGCTCTTTAATAGTGACATCTAAGCCTTCGAGTAAAAGTAAGCCTTCAATTTGGTAATTTTCCAATTTTAACTTTTCGGCTAACATTTCTATATTTCCTGGTTGTATCAACCAAGCTATTTGTTCAGAATTTGACATTGACTGGAGATTGAAATCTACAAACTCGTCTATTTTTTTGTCAATTCTTGTAACTTTTAGTTCTTGAGAACAAAACCAGAATTCTATATACTTTGGTTCTGAGTTTTTTGGAGAATTAACTGTTGATATGACTGAATAATCTTGAAATTGGAGATGTGCTGTATCTATCTGATAAAGTTCTTTGAGTACCCAGCGCAAAATTTTTACGCGGTAAAGTTTTTCTAGCTCCGTTTTATCCCAATCAGTGAATAATTCGTTGAGCTTAATGTTGTACTGTGCCTCTATTTCATTGCTCCGCTCTATACCCATGAGTTTGCAAAAGAGATGACTAGCATATTTGAAGCTCAAGCTACCTGGTTCTATAATTGCTGTTAATACTCTACTGTGCAATGGGAAATTTTCCAGTTGCTCCGTTATTTGCCTCCAAATTGTTAGTTGCTCAATTTGATTATGATGCTTCGGTAGTTGTAATGCTAAAACTTGTAATAGTTTTTCTATCTGTAGATGGTTAATATTTTGATTATTTTCAGTTAGAGAAGTTGGCTCTGGTAAACCTTTTTTCTCATATTTATAATGTTTATCTGTGCTTTTTTGTTTGGAAGTCTGCATACTTTTTGCACCTGATATTTGTTTGAATATGTATTTTTTGATTTTAGTAGACCAACACATCTAAAATGTTGCAATAATAAGGTGGGTTATCCTTGAAATTAATAATATCAATATTTAGTAGGAACAGATTAAATGTTCAATTAATGAAGCTACAACATTTATTTAATAGGAGAAACCAGCGCCATCACGTCATCGCCCCATCACACCATTGTCCCATCATCCCATCGCCCTATTGCCCCATGGTCCTATCACCCCATCGCCCTATTGCCCTATCCTATCATCTCCCCCTATAATAAACTAATGCTTCAATTGAATTAGCTTGGTCAGTCCAATCATTGAGCTACACTAGCTTCAGAGGGTTGTAGAGTTTTTGATGACTGGCCTTAACGAAGTCAGAAGTCAGAAGTCAGAAGTCAGAAGTTAGCCCACCCCTAACCCCTCCGGTTGAGGGGAAGTCAGAAGTGATTTTTGTAACGGGGATTAGAGCAACTCTCCAAAAATATTGCACCTTAAAAGGCGGGGTTTTCAACCCACATTATTCTGATAAATTAAAATAAATATTCTTTGGACAAGTAAAATCATGTCCGGTTAAATAGTTATATCAAATCCGAATAATTACTATACTCAGGTCCGCAGCGACTGGAACGGAGTGGAATATTTTCGGCTGTCGCCGACATATTTGTGGAGCATTCCGTCAGGAAAGTAATCTCAGAGGTGCGCGGAGATTGCTTCCTATCGTCGCAATGACGATTGTTCAACCGGATTCTATATCCGAAATAACATAAGCCAAAAGTTAATATATATAAGCCATAAGTCAGAAAAGAATAGGAAAAAGTAAGGTATAACAAGTAGTTATGTGACACTCCTAAAATGGTGCAATAGTAGGGGCTGGTTCTGGTGGAAATTTTCATGCTTGCCCTAAGATAGATATAGGTGTGAAAAATATACAAAAAATAATGCCACTATAGGAAATAGTGGCATAAACAAATAATTATAGAATTTTCCCTGACAATTACCACAGTCCTCTTACAGGTGGTGGTGGAGCAGGCCGTGTAATAGGAGGTGGTGGTTGAAGGGGTGGGAACTCTAAAGATGGAGGACCCTGGAAGTTATATTGTGGTAATCGAACTTCTACTCGTTCGTAATTATAATCTGGTATAACTTTAAAGAAATCAATACAACCACAAGGCTTTTCCGGATCGTCATCTTCTTTACCCACAATAGCATAGACACGCATTCCAGGTACTAGACCCGCTATTTCCATAGTATGCTTAGGGGAAAAATATAGAGTTCGTAGTTGACCACGTTCCTCTTCAGGAATTGTTACATAAGTTGGTTCACCATCATTAGCTGCAATTCCAGGAATGCCTAGTTCTTCTTCTTCATCTATAAGAATTGTGACTACATTACCGATAATACCCTTAACATAGCCTACAACCTCTATTTGATTTGCTGACCCAGAACGACTTCTTTCCCGTTGGGCAACTTTTTCATTTTCAGGAGCAGCGATCGCGGGATACATTGCTCCGAATGTTATTAACATTGACAAGCAACCACTTGTCAAAATAGTATGTCTTAAAAGACCCATGACTACCTCACAACACCAATTTTTGTCCTGGCCATAAACTGTTTTTCCCTCAAATATCACCCTCAAGGGTGAAGCCAAAAAAGCAGATATAGCTGGAGAGTGCTTAGTTTATTGGCTCTTTTCTCAAAACCTTACTCTAAAGAGAGGGAGATTTTAGTCAGAGCCTTAGCGAAGAATTTACCACCAACACCTATTTTTGGCAAGGTATTTCAGTTATCAGTTATCAGTTATCAGTTATCAGTCAGTAAAATTTATAGTGCTTTTCACAATTTACATCTCCAGAAAAGAGGGAGTAGTGGCGATTTCCGTGCCGGAATGCTCCGCAAACGCGAATCGCCCGTACAGGAGTAGGTGGAAAGAATTGATGATTTATACGGGATAATTGATTTGATTTTTGATTATCATCAGAGGTCTATTAATCTTAATACTCCTAGTCAAAATGCAGTAGGGATTTTCCGTGAAATGTCCCTACTTTAGTCTACTAACTGAAAATCCTGGAAATTCTCACTCCTGACTCCTGACTTCTGGCTCCTGACTCCTGACTTCTTGAACTTTTTTTTCTCCCGGCATATATTCTTTTTCAATATTAATAGCTTCTATCCCCTCTTCAACCATTAACTTAAACATTGAACCTAATTGTACCCAAATCAATAAAGCAGTTGGAAAGACTACTATTGCACCCATAAGAATAGATAACCATTCCACAATATTAAATGTAGAAAGACTAGATGCCACACATAAAAATACAAATAAAGTTGTTCCTAAATAAGCAGTTATTATATTGGGTGTTTGATAATCTATTTTTGCTTGAGAGTTTTTGCTTCTAGACCAGATAGTTAGTTTATACTCCAACATATCTTTAAAAATTACTCCCAAGAGAATAGAGAAAAGTAATGTCAATTCAATTACTGTATAAACAGGAAAATTAAAAAAAGTGTTAGTATACATTTTTTTTGATCCACAAATATTAACAATTGTGAATCATATCATAAAGTTTGAGGAGTCAGGAGTCAGAAGTCAGGAGTCAGGAGTCAGAGGTAAATAGGCTTGCAGTTGTAGGTTGAGCCAAAATGGGTGTATTTCAAAAAATAAACTCCCTCTTACCAACCTAAAGAATAATTGGGAAAACGATTCGCTTTGATAAAATTTATCGCTGTCTGTGCAATAGCTGGAATTTCTATCAATACAATTTTTTCTATCAAAAAGGGTAAGGGTATTTGTCCGGGGGATACCTTGGTTTTGGGAACTCTACTTAATATCCCTCTCAATATTTTTTTACCCACCATTATATAGGAATTGTCATTGCGTTTCGGCTGTCGCCGACATGAAAAGCGAAGCTTTGCGATCGCAAATGAAGCGTCAGCGTAATGAAGCAATCTCAAAGCCAGAGATTGCTTCTCTCAACTTGGTTCCGTTTGCTATCGCATATTATAGCACTACGCATTAAGGTTAGGACATTTCTAAATCCTAAAACCTTTTCACAATATGCTATTCCCTATTCCCTATTCCCTATTCCCTAGCGCGTAGCGCTATAATTACCAGTTGCCAGAGTTTCATAGTTGTTAAGGAACACTTATGCTTATGGAAATCCTAACCTCTTCATTCTAACTCCTGACTACTGATAACTGATAACTGATAACTGAAAAGTGCCAGGTATCTTGAGAAAAAAAAGAGAAGGCTAAACTTCCCTCTCTTCTTGTTTTTAGCCTTTGGCCTTTCTTTTGCTGCCTAGCATTAAACCGCTAAGTGTGATAAAAGCAAAGATTAGGCTGGGTTCGGGCGTTGAAACCATGGGAGTCGCTGCTGCTGTGAACTTCGCATAGGGTCGGAACTGAGGTAAACTGAAAGTACTAGTCGTTCCAACACCATCTAGTTCTAAAGTCGGCTCGCCATCATTAGTACCCACATAAACTCCACCAAAGGAAGGATCGAAACGATAGGGAATGAAAAAATCGTCAAATCGATCGTCACCAAAAACACCAGTGGCTTCAGTGTCACCTAGGGCCTCAAAGATAGCTGTTGTTGCTACAAAGGCTTCCTCTAGGGTGTCGAAGTCTAATGTCCCATTGTAAATATTATCGAAGGAATCAAATATAAACTCGACATCGAAGAACTCTCCATTCACTTCTAAATCCAATATTTGCTGGACTGCTCCGTCGTCACCTCTTATTAACTCAAATGCAGATGCAGATTGTGGTGCGAACAGGTAAGCAGAGGAAGCCAGTAGGACTGCGCTAGCGCTAGTAGCAATACTACTTAAAAGCTGGGGGAATTTCATTGTTTTTTCCTTTTTTTTTATGTCTCTTACTTTTGATCGTAATTTCTCCCCCCCTAGTGTCAATAGCATTTCAGCTACTTACGTCAAATTGCTTAGTGAAAATTCCTACTATTTCTTGCAACTTCATCAAATCTTCATATAACTGTGAAAATTCCCAGCTTTCTTCATCAAATCTTCATAATAATTGCTTAGTGAAAATTCCTACTATTTCTTGCAACTTCATCAAATCTTCATATAACTGTGAAAATTCCCAGCTTTTTTGATCAAATCTTCATAACGCACATCTTATGAAAAAGATTGCACTGGTTGGGGCGGGTTCTACACAAAATTCATCGGCAGTAACATTAAATTAAATAAACCCGCCCCCTGGCGATATTATGCACGGGGCACGGGGCGGGTTTAGAAAAATAAATCAGTTATCACAAGATTTCTGGTTAAACCCGCCCCTACAATTTTTTTTACTGCTTCTGACTCTATGATGGGAAATCAATATGATAAATTTTGATGATGTAGGGGCGGGTTCGACACAAAATTCCGAAAGGATTAACATTAAATTCGATAAACCCGCCCCCAAGCGATATGATTGCAACACCGGGCGCGGGGCGGGTTTTGATGAATTATTGCTCACGTACCAAAGTTTCTGGAGAAACCCGCCCCTACAAATCGCACTGATAACTGTTAACGTAGTTACGACCATAGGAGGCTAACTGAAAAAACCGGCCCCGACAATTTTTACTCTATCTGACTCCTTCTTCATAAAACCATTTTATGTATTTCCACAGGAGAGATAAAATCGTCTCTTTCTTCTGTAGTAATATAACCTGTTTCTGTTGCCATATCTGCAATCTTGATAACAAAGTCAGTTAAAGCTTCCAAGACTTCTTTGCGGTCTAATTGAAATTGCTTGTAACTGCCATCTAGAGAAAAGTTGTTATTGCTATCCGCATAGCCAAAATATCCTAAGTTGCAGTTAACCTTGTTGCCAAGAGGAACTAATTCTATTGTGAGACAACAACTATCAACAAATTCTAACTGTATTGTTTCCCCTTTTGATAACTGGTCAATTTGTTTAGGTAAATCTTCTTCAAGGAGCATAGAAATATCGGGATCTAAGAATACTTTGATTTGTTCTTTGCCTATTTCGAGCCAGATGGGGCGATCGCTATCATAACAAAAACGCCTAATTCCCATTTCAAAATGAGATAATTCTCCTAAGACATCTTCCGGAGGAGCAACAAATTTTTCTAATAAAGGTTCTCCCCATCTGATTTTAAATTTCTGAAGATTATTCATTATTATTACTCCTTTTTAAAGATGATAAATTGTCAGTATTTAAAACAGGATAGGCGGTTTTGAGAGTCCCATATTTATTTCTGATAATAAAAGCTCTAGTGACATTTTCTGTTACCGTTCCATCAGTATGATAAACTCTACCAATTGGTCGTTGAAAATCGACGATATATTGACCATAATATTTGGGGATAAATCTTTCTGCCTCTACCCAGTCTTTTGTGTTTAACCATTGCCCTTGGTTAGTATTCGTACTAGCTATTCTTCCTCTAAAATTTTCTGATTTAAGTTGAGGGCCATGATGGCGTTCGATATGATCGTAAGCTTTGGTAGATTTAGGATTATTCCACTGAGGTTCTCTGCCATTTCCTCTCCATTGAAAACCACTACCGACTTCGATAGTTTGGTCTATTATATCCTGTTGTACGATTTCCACAAAATTTTGTCTCCTAACTCCTGACTCCTCCAAGGAAATTTTGCCATCCATCGCGCGCGGGGCGGGTTTAGATCAATAATTGTTAATTTACCAACGTTTCTGGTTGAACCCGCCGCTACAATTTTTTTTACTGCTTACTCTACCTGACTCATTTTTCCTTCTTTCATTCTGTCTCCTGACTCCTGTCTCCTGACTCCAAAATCAAAATTTTCCCATCCACCAACAGCATCAAGATTAGAAACTTCTCCTTTCTGCATCAAAACCACACCATCTGCAAAATCAGTAATTCCATATTCACCAGAATTATAAAGTTCTTCAATTCGAGGTACAATTTTTTCTAGTCGTTGGCGATCACTCTTAAAAGCTACCCGATATCTATTTAACCGCCACAAGTCAACAATAATATATTGTACTTTTTCAACTTCTCTAGCATCATTTCTAAATTGCATTCTAGGAAACCTCAAAATTGCTCGCCGACTTGATAAATGCGGAATAATATAAGTTGTTGCTGCAACACTAGCATCATCAGGAATTTTCTCTAACAATGGTCGCATTTGACTAACGTGCTGCCATTGTTGGTGTGCGGGTACATAAACCCAAGGTTGTACTGAGTCTGGTACTAAAAAATAAAAAGTGCGATTAGGATTAGATGTAAATGTAAAAAATAGTGACAAACAAATACAAGCTACCCAGAAACGCCGAAACTTTGGTGATGGCAGTGGTGAATTTTCAACATCTGATTCTCTCTTTCCCCACCATAAAATTGCACCGTAAAATAATCCCGGCACCACCGTCATCGCGTAACGAATAGTAATTGACAGTACAGACAAACCCTGAGCAGAAAATAATTTTAGTAAAGGAAATCCTGCTATCATCCAAGAAGCCGGAGCAACAGCAGGCACAAAAGCTAACGGCAACCATTGACCTAATAAATATTTGATAGTGCCAAAAAAAGGAGTAAAAATTTCCCTTATTAACCGCCAAGGGTTACTAATCATCCCCCAAATAATTTCCAGAGTCGAAGCTTCATCTCCTTCTGCATATTGACCGAATCTTTCCATCATAAATCTCTGGGAAATATCTTCGGAAAATATCGGCATAATTAGATTTGTCAGAGCTACCATGTAGCCAAAACTGAGAGTACAGACAGCTAAACCTATTTTGGGGTAGCGTTTACTTAAAATCAAGTAAAATCCCACTCCAAATAATCCAACTCCTGCATCTTCCCGAACTCCCAAAATTAATACTGCGAGAATCCAGAATAAAGGCCACCAGCGTTTTTCTATTGCCAGTAGCAAGCTAAATGTAAATAAGGGTATTTGACTAATATCATGGAAATTTGCCAGAGTAGGTCCAATTACGGCGTTAGCTCCATAGAAACTAACAGTAATCATGGTTGATAATTCTGGTTGGAGATATTGTCTAGCTAAGATGTATAAAACTAAACCCGCAGCAGTAACTAATATAACTTGTAAAACTGTTAGGGTGACAGGAGATGGAAAAAGAGCATATATTGGCAACCACAACAAAAGGGCAGGAGTAAAATGTTGGCCTAAGCGGTGATAGTATACCTCTGATACCTGGCCTTGATGGACTACATTTGTGGAAAGAGCTGAAGAGAGGGAACTTTGAAAAAAACGACCGTGCATACTATTCCAAAAGACTTGGTTAAATATACCTTGGTCGTAAGAGGCGTAAAAACTATAATAACGGTGCAGATTGAACAATAGACATATTGAAAAGAAAGCGATCGCCACTACGAACAACATCTTGAGAGACTGATTTTTTTCCCTACTACCCAACATCACCCACCTAAAATTAAAATTTGCAGTATACCACTTACCAGAAATTTATATCTTACTTAAGTCATCATAACCACTTGCAAGGCTTATTTTTTCGCTTACTATAAAATATAAATTATGTCAAGTGAGGATATGATAATATCAATACAGTTAATTAAGTGAATTTACAGTATTAGTGTCAGAATATAAAATAGAGATTAAATTATCTCAGAAACAAACTTTACTGTTGATGGCCGATAAATTTCCAACTAATTTGTGAATGGTAAGTGGTAAACCCCGCCCTGCTTGCCGAGTCAGGCCCAATATCTAGGTAGGCGGGAATATTTATGGAAAGTTCTAGATGGTTAATTATTCTATTCCTCTGCGACAACAAGATACTAATAGTCCATCTCACTTACCTAGAGATTTCGTAAAGGTGTCTTCAGAAAAATCTAATAACGACGGATTCTTACAACTTTTATTGTTTATTAATAAACGTCCTGGCTCCCAAGAACAAATTCAAGCTATTCGTAAGTCCCTAAGTAAATTAAAAACAGATTGTCCATTTGAATTTAATGTGATTGATGTAGGAGAACAACCCTACATGGCGGAACATTTCAAGTTGATTGCTACTCCTGCGCTACTAAAAATTCATCCTGAACCTAGACAGACGCTTACTGGCACAAATTTAGTGGCAAAATTGGAATATTGGTGGCCTCGTTGGCAACGTTCTTTAACAGAATCTAGGTCTGATGACAATTGTCAATGTGAATCAGAACAAGCTATTAGTGAAAAATTATCAGCTAGTTCAATTAATTGTGCTGCCGAATTAATGCAAATGTCAGACGAAATCTTTCGCCTCAAGCGGGAAAAAGAACAATTGCAAGCTCAACTAAAATTTAAAGATCGCATCATTGCAATGTTAGCTCACGACTTACGGAACCCTCTAACAGCAGTTTCATTAGCTCTAGAAACTTTAGAGTCAACTCAAAAAACAGCAAAGAGTGAGTTTTTGAGAGGCTCTACAAGTCTTGTAGAAAGGTTGACTAAGCAAGCACGTTACCAGGTGCGCGTGATTGATAGAATGATTACGGATATTCTAGAGAGACCTAGAGGGAAAAGTACCAAGTTGCAAATTCAACCTGAGAAATTAGATTTGGGAGCATTGTGCTATGAGGTAAAAATGCAGTTTCGAGATAGACTGAAATCAAAAGATTTGCAGGTAATAACAGATATCCCTAATGATTTACCATTGGTTTATGCTGACCGAGAAAGGATTCGTCAGGTAGTAGTTAATTTGCTTGATAATGCAATTAAGTATACTCCTAAAGAGGGTGAGATTCAGATTATAGTCCTCGATCGCACAACTCAAAAGGTGCAAGTGACAGTTTGTGATAGTGGGCTTGGTATACCGAAGGAAAATCGCGATTGCATTTTTGAAGATTCTTTCCGACTAAAACGGGATGAGTCACAAGAAGGTTATGGTATTGGTTTGGCTTTGTGTCGTCGAATTATTTTATCTCATTACGGTAAAATTTGGGTAGATTCTAGTCCTAATAATGGTAGTTGTTTTCATTTTACTTTACCCGTTTATAGGTAAAAGAGTGAGTAGGTTCATTAATTGATAATTGATAATTGATAATTACCTATTTTTTTCAAGAAAAGGATTGGTTAAAAGAAAAATTTTTTTATTTTTTCTGCTTTAAAGGAGAGGCTTGAAACTGTAGTTTTTCGGTAATTGATTTGATTTTTGAGTTTGATACTGCTTTGTTGCATGAAAGTGGCGTTGGCGCAGCAAGTGCGGCAGCTATATCGCGAAACTCCCCTGAGTTGAGTTAACTAGATTTCAACTTTGTAGCTTTTGGGTTTATCTATTTGAATCATTCAGTTAAGCATGGCACATTGTATAAACAACTCCACTGCTTGATTGTGGAATTTTCCTCGTCGCAACTTCCCTCCAAAGACCACTTTGAGCCTAAACAAGGAAGCATCATACTCAAACCAGTTGCTAACTCGGTATTTGGATACGATGACTTGGACTTAGACTTAGACTTAGACTTAGACTTGGACTTACTCAGCTCTACTTTGGTGTAGGTTTGTTGTCTCACCCACTTTTATTTTTACGGTATTTGTTCTCTTTGTGCAACAAAGCCGTTTGATACTAGAAAATGGCGATCGCTTTTTCTAAAATGTCGTAGAGGTTTGGTTTCCCCCGATAAATGAGTTTTTGCCTCTTTGAAAATATCCCAACTGCAAAGTAAGGGGATTTGATATTAGCGATCGCCTGGTATTACATAAAAATCAAATCAATTATCAGATTTCACACTTATTTCAACGCGACTTTTGCTCTTCATTTTTTTTCACAAATCATTTGATAGCTCTATAGAAGCCATTTGGTATATCCGCAAAGGTAAGGGTTTTTGCCAAAGGAGTCAGGAGCCAGGAGTCAGGAGTCAGGAGATAGAGAACTATAGAATAGAGGAAAAAGGTAGAATTTTTTTGACTTACTTCATCATCTCCCCCACTCCCCTACTCTCAATCTCTAATTTTAAATAGATCCCAAATGGGTTTTATATTTAATTGAGCAATAAAATTTACTATTTTTCTTCCTTCTCTCCTACTTGCTTTCCTAAATTTTCTTCAAAGCAGTAATAATTTGCTTGTTTGCTTCTGGAAAAGTAAATTCATCTATCTCATCTAATGTCACCCACTTAAACTCATCACATTCTATAGTTTTTGCTATTCCCTTTAAGTAGCGACAATGATAGACATAAAGTGTGACTCTAATTTCAGAATAATTATGCTCTATTGTAATTAAATGGTCTTCTACTGCAACCTCAATTCCTAACTCCTCTAAAACTTCCCTTTTAATACAATCTTCTATTGTTTCACCAGCTTCTTTTTTACCTCCAGGAAATTCCCATAAACCGCCAAAAGTACCTCCAGGTTTTCGCCTGTCAATTAAAATTTCTCCTGCTTCATTCCAGATAACAGCAACACCAATTAATTTATGAGGTAATATCATGTCTGTTTGAATCATTAAGTACCTAGTGATAATTAAAATTATTTTAATTGGAGGAGTCAGGATTTGGTATCAGAAGTCAGAATAGTTTTGCTAAATTTACTTTTTGTAATTATTTTAAATTTAATCTTGCCTACCTACTTATCAATAAAAATTCCCCAGCTTATTATAGCAATTGCCAGGGTAGTTAGGAAATTATAAAATTTAGTTACAGCAAAAATTTAACATCTGACTTCTGAGTTCAGCTATTACCAAGGGAATAATTACAGTTTGACTAAATTAACTCTTGTTACTAGGGCATGTCATCAATTAAAAGAGTTGACAAAAAGTTTTTAATATGTATATAGCAATCCTCCGCATATTCGTGAAAAGCTAGAAATGGTATACTCTAAGAGACTGTTTGTTTGAGCTGGTTACACATCGTCAAACCTTTGATTTTCCCAAAATTTTCATGTATGGCTACTTTTCATAAATCATTTAG
>JBCDJM010000116.1:0-21258 GCA_038747755.1 Cyanobacteria bacterium P01_H01_bin.35 | reverse complement strand
TCCCTACTCCCTTATCACAATATGTTCTGTACCTCATTAAGATGAAATCCGCTGTATCAATTATCAGTTAAGCGGTTGAAACCGCTTCTATACAAACCAAGTCCACCTGCGTGGACTAATTTTTTAATCTGCGGAGGCAGGTTTCGCTTATGAAGAAGCGGTTTCAACCGCCGGATTAATTGCTAATTTGCAACTAGTCATTAATCATTGGCAACTCCTAACTCCTAACTCCTAACTCCTAACTCCTAACCGATTTCCGACTAAAATACATTACCAAGATTACAAATAAACATAATCCAGTTAAGTATTTAATTGGGTTTGGAATACTTGGGTTTGAAGAGAAAAAACCTTCTATAATACCGGCAATAATTAACATTGGTACAATACCAAATACCAACTGTATCGCTTGAGAGGCATGAAGCTTTATGGCATCGAAACGGCCAGATTTCACTGGAAAGAATATTGCTTTGCTAATTAACAATCCCGCACCCCCGGCAAGAAGAATGGCGGGTAATTCTAAGGAACCATGTGGAAAAACGAACGCCCAAAAAGGATAGGCTAAATTATTTTGACCGACTAAAGTTGCAACTGCACCAATTAATAAACCATTGAATACCATTATATAAATAGTGAATGCTCCGGCAGTAATTCCACCTGCAACAGCACTCAAAGATACTTTTAAGTTATTGATAGTAATCCCAGAACATACCAGAGATTCAACACCTGCAATCGAACCTGTCCACAATTCACCATCATCGCGAACTTTAGAAATAATTCTTGATGGTACTATTAGTGACACAAAGGTTGGCTGAAGGCAAATACATAACCAAGCTATTAATGCCCCGAATAAAAATAAGCCAGCAGACAAAGCAATATAAGGAAAAGTCTGCTGTACTATCGCAGGTAAACCCCATCGATAGAATTTTACTACTCCCAAACTTCCTTGTCGCCGCGAACCCTTATCAATTTGTTTATAAGCACGAGTTTTTAGAGAATGTAAATTTTCTACCAGAGCATTACTTAAATTTTGAGTGCGAGCGCGTGCTAAATCAGCAACTACACAACGATACAAACTAGCTAATTCCCCAACTTCGTTTGCTTCGAGAGACTTCCAACCTTTTCTTTCTACTCTTCTCAACAAGGAATCCAAGCGTTGCCAATTTGGTTTTCGTCTTGCAATCCAACGTTGAATATTCATAGCTCATAGTCGGTTATTTACTCTAACGAAGTGCTATCAATTAAGTGCATTAATTTCTACATTATCTTTTAGCGAACAAATCAATCAAGTAGGGGTAAGGAGTTAGGAGTTAGGAGTTAGGAGTTAGGAGTTAGGAGCAAGCTATATTCTCCTTGTCTCCCCACCTCCCCATCTCCCCATCTCCTTGTCTCCCTATCCCCCACTACCCACTACCCACTACCCACTCGCTAATTACTAAAATCTAAAACTGGAAAGTCCGATTCTCGGTAAAAACGAGTCATGTCATCGAATTTACGCAGTTCGGCACGATGCACTGTTAAGGTAGGTAAATCTTCAGTCCATTTTTGATTTTGTTCAGAAAGCATGGTGGCGAAATTGTCTCGGTTTAATTCGGGTGGAATCTCGCCGAAATAACCTAAAGTTATATGCGCCGTGAAATTATACTGTTGTTCAATCCCTAATGCTATTAGCTTTGGGTTTTGATAAATTGCTCGACGGAGGTTAACAATTTGCTCGTAGCTATCTTTATCTAACGGTACCAAACAAACCGCTACAGCCCTCGGCATAAGCATTAATCCCAGCATTTGCCATCTTAAAGGATTCTTTGGAACTCCAGATTTTTGATACTGTTGAAAAATATCGCTAAAGCATGACTGTAATTGTGCTTCAAAATTCGGATTAGTTTCCTTAGCATCGCTATAGGCATTGTCCCAAATTAAATCCGCTAAAGTAAAATGAAAGCTATCGCCAGGTAACGGAATAATAAAATCCGAAGCCATCGGTAACTGTAATATTTCCTGTTGATAATCCTGCAATTTTGAGTAAAAAGCAGAATTTACGGAGTCTTCCCCATGAGGCGGGGTTACTAACGTATATCCAGGGAAAGACACAGCAATTCTATCTTTTTCTGGATTTAATACAAATTTAGCAGACTCCTTCAAATGCTGAACCCCAGAAGTGTAAGATTCCGGTAGCGTCATACGCGCCACCCGATTCATATAAGTTTGATAATTATCGTCCAACCTTCATATTCTCCCGCACTCATTGGATAAATTTTGACACTCCCCATGTCTGAAGACAAGAGATTCTTAGTTCACAGGGATTCCAACAAATTTACCCTCACTAAGCATCTTGACCGTATGCCCTACGGCTGCAAGCCCTCTAATTAGAACTACTTGAGCTGCTGCAACATCTCTATCAGTTTGATAGCCACAATAATCGCATTTATGAACACGTTCAGCTAATGTCTTCTTACCTGTCTCATGCTGGCAATTAGGACATATTTGAGAAGTTTTTCGGGCATCAACTTTTTGAAAATAAACACCACGCTTGAAACAAACCTGCTCCAAAATATTGAAGAATTGACCGAATCCTGCATCTAAACAATGCTTTCCTAGCATTCCTTTAGACAATCCAACAAGGTTTAAATCTTCTACAAATATTATTCCTACGTTGTCACACAATTGATGCGACAATTTTCTGTGCCAGTCTTTACGGCAGTTAGCTACGTATTCATGTAACTTTGCTACTTTTCGTGCTGCTTTTAACCAATTATTCGAGCCTTTACGCTTTCTACTAACACGTTGTTGCAGCAATTTAAGCTTGCGTTCTGCGTCAATAAAAAACCTCGGACGCTTGATTAGAAGACCACTAGAAGTCGCAACCATTGAAGTCAAACCTACATCTATTCCTATTCCTTCTCCATGTGGCATTGGTTGCGGTGGGTTTACGTCCCACTGCACGGTTAGCATTACGTACCAACCAGAAACACGTTTTACTACACGCGCTTGCTTTAAAATTCCACCATCAGGAATAGACCGAGATTGTCTTAATTTCACTTTTCCTATTACTGGCAACTTTATGTATCCATTTTGTAATGGATTCTTACCTAATTGAGGAAAGGAAAAAGACCGCATACGACCAACTTTTTTAAATCTTGGGAACCCATGATTTTGTTCCCACATACTCACAAAAGCTTTTTCAAGTCTTCTCAATGTTTGCTGCAAAGATTGTGCATTAACTTTACTTAGATACTCATTGTTCTTACGCGCAGCAGTTAAAGACTTGCATTGAGAAGCAAAAGTTGGACGTGTTTCCGAAGCAGGAATTATGTAACAACTTTGAAGAGAACAAGCTTTAATCTGACACGACCGGGATTTGTACCAGTCTTTACGTTCAGTCAAAGCATAGTTATAAACTCTGCGATGAGTTTCTAACCATTCCTCAAAAATTTGTATTTGTTTTTTGCTCGGCTTTAACTTAAATTCATAAGTCAGATTAAACACTTTGAATTACCTCCCAATCACATTATACATTTAAACTATAAAACGTTCGGAGTTTTTTAGAGTGTTATGGAGAATAAAGGGCATTGGGAATTGAAATTGAAATTGAAATAGTAACTTATGGTTTCGGGTAAATATATTTTTTAGTAAATATATAAATAATCCAGGCTCAACTGCCGTAGAAGTTGCAGACGTTGTGAGACAAACAATTTATAATTTCTTACCTATTACCTATTACCCAATACCTATTCCCCATGCCCAATGCCCCATCCCCCATGCCCAATGCCCAATCCCCCATCCCCCATGCCCAATGCCCCATCCCCCATGCCCAACTAGCAATTACCAATTACCAATTACCCTTTATCATGCCAATTCACATTTATTGGGGCGAAGATGATTTTGCTATGGAAAAGGCGATCGCTGATTTACGCTCGGAGATTCTTGATGCAAGTTGGAGTTCGTTTAATTACACGACTTTTCCCCCAGATTATCCTAATGCTGCGATCGAAGCTTTAAATCAAGCGATGACACCGCCTTTCGGGGCTGGTGGACGTTTGGTATGGCTAATGAATGCTAATATTACCCAGCAATCTGATAATAATGTGTTGTCTGAGTTACAGCGCACTTTATCTGTAATTCCTGAAAATTCTTATTTGTTAATTACTAGTACTAATAAACCTGATGAAAGACTAAAATCAACTAAATTATTAAAGAAGTTTGCTCAGTTTCGTGAATTCGGACTAATATCGCCTTGGAAAACCGATTTACTTCTTAAATCTGTAAACGATGCCGCTAAGTCTTTAGGAATCAAATTAGCTCCTAAATGTGCGGAATTCTTAGTTGAGGCTGTAGGTAACGATACTCGCTTACTTTATAATGAACTTGGAAAATTGCAGCTTTACTTAACCGATAGCGATCAACCATTAGATGTTGATACTGCCGCTCAATTAGTCCGAAATTCAACTCAAAATAGTTTACAGTTAGCCGGTGCTATTAGAATGGGAGACACTGCTTCTTCATTAAGTTTAGTTGCGGATTTAATCGATGCTTACGAACCTTCTTTACGAATAGTTGCTACTCTTATCGGTCAATTTCGCACGTGGTTATGGGTTAGAATTATGATGGAAACTGGCGAACGTTCTTCACAAGCTATAGCTCAAGCTGCTGAAGTTCGCAATCATTATCGCATTAAATATCTACAGCAAGAAGTTCAGTTTCTTTCAGTACAGCAATTAGTATCCTGTTTACCTATATTGCTTGAATTAGAAGTTAATCTAAAGCAGGGAGCCGCACAAACTTTAACACTTCAAACTAAAGTTATAGAACTGTGCCAAATGTGCCAAAACAGCAGACAATGAATATATTTGTTTGATTTTTCCGATTTTTCAAGGGAACATCTCCTGCTTGAAACAATTCTAAGTGATTAACATCTTCTTACTGTAATTAATTATCACACTGCATATGAAGAGAATTACTCATTCTTCTAAGAAAACTAACCTCGCTCGAATGTTTTATAAGTCTTTTTTCATAGGTTCTTTAGCTACTGTCGGCTTTTTCGCTAGCAGTATAGTTTCGAGCGCAAAAGTGGACGCTCAAAATGCATCAGTTGATGGTAATGAAATAGTTAAATATGCTAGAGCCTTATTAATAATAGAGCAAAGTCGGCTTCAAGCATTTGACGAAATCAAAAAGATATCCGGGGGCAATCAAGTACCTGCTATTGTCTGCAATAAACCGAAAACTATAGCTGCTTTGCCTAAGAAAAAGGCAAGAGATATTGCAAAAAACTACTGTCAGCGCTCTCAGACAATTGTTAAAGATAGCGGGCTAAGCATTCAACGCTTTAACAATATTACACTGAGACTAAAAAATGATGACAGTTTAAAAAAGCAGATTCATAATACATTGATTCGTTTGCAAAAAAAGCCTAATTCCCAATAGGTAAAATTTAAACAAAACTTTAGATTTATAGCATGGAAAAAATGTTTCCCCCGGCGAATCCGGGGGAGTGGAATGATTGTTTTTTTAGTTTATGAAAAATAAGTATTTAAGTAAATTGGATTTGAAGATTATAACTATGACGAGGGAGTAGGGAGTAGGGAGTAGGGAGTAGGGAACAGGGAACAGGGAATAGGGTTGGGAACAGTACGATCGCCTTTAACCTTTAATCAACTCCTTATTTACTACTCACTACTCCCTATTCCCTTTAGATTATTAAATTGAGGAATTAGAGTTAGCAATAAAAATAAGTGTTAAACCTCTTTTCTATTCCCTACTCCCTAATCCCTACTCCCTACTCCCTTTCAAACCGCATAAAACCTTTGCTGCTTAGCACGAATATTTTTTATGTGCTTTTTAACCGTATTTACAGTAATAAAAAGTCGCTCTGCAATCTGCTTATAGCTAGATGCGGCTCGATAGAGACTCCATATTTCCGCTTCACGCTTGGTTAATTGATATTTATAAGCTTCTGATAAAGCTGCATTTTTCAAAGATTGGTAGCGATTCTCAATTGTTACCAGCAAATATGTTTGCTCTGATAATTCTAAACTGAATCGTCTAACCCTTAAACGAAAAGTAAGTGAGTGACTAATAACAATATCTTCAGACCATAAATTTAGATTATCGCAGTCATATTTATTGTTTATTAATGATTTACAAAGATTCCAAATTACAGATGGTATGGAATTGTTATTCATATCAAAACTATTAATTTGATTGCAAATGCTGTAACCGCTAGCATTGCTATGAATTAACTCACCATTTTCAGTTAAGATTAAAATACCATCTTCTAAATTTTCTACGATTTTTTGTAAAAAATAAAGCTGTTCGCGAGCATATTCTTCTACTTCATTTATTGCTTTTGTTGAATTATTCATAGATTTTTACTGATATATAAAAAATAAACAAACTGTATTGGCAATGACTGCAATATATGTGCGTCACCTACAAATAGTTAGGCTATAAAGGCAAATGATAATAGTGAATTCTCTAGCCTTTAGGCGTTATGTTTTTATACAGCTGCATGGTAATGTATTTCGGATTTGCAAAAATACATAGTCATGCAACGACAAATTAATAAACCCGGTTTTTTAGAAAAACCGGGTTGATGAAAAGTGTAAATTGTAATGCTTAAGCAATATTAGATTCTGTCGATGAAATTAACCCCAGACAAAAACTTTTGCTTCATTAGGGCCTAAATCGGTGATAATACCATCATCTCCAGCTTCAACATCGTAATTAGCAGTCCATTCGTGCCATTTACCCGCAGCAGGAAAATTAGGAACTTTATAACCAGCTAAGAAATCTTCGGAAAAGTTAGCTACAACTACTAAACGGGAACCCTCGTCATTCCAACGAGTATAGGCTAATACTTTAGCTTCAGGATTTTCGTGAATGAATTCGATGTTCTCTGTATACAAAGCATGATTATTCTTACGCAGGTTGATTAAACCTTTGTAATATTCAAACAATCCTTTATTTAAATCGTTTTCCAACAATCCCCACTCGATTTTTGATGACTCTTGAGTTTGGGGTTTGTATTCGCCAAATTCTTGTCCCATCCACAGCATTGGTACTCCAACTGCTGTCATTAAAATCGCTGCTGCAAACTTTAACCGACGAAACGCTTCATCATCAAAAATTTCGCGATCGCTTAACTCTACCATAATCCGGTTATGGTCGTGGTTAGTTAAATAGTTAACAATGTTTGTTGCACCCATGAAGCCTTGACGCTTAGGATCTATAACATCTTTAAGTTCTTCTAAATCAAATTTTTCACCGCCAACGTGTTCTTTAATACAATGATAAAAACTATCGTGCCAGCAAGCATCCATTGGACCATCAACATTAGTAATGCTGGTAGTTTCAGGAATATGTTCGGCAATATTGTAAAAAGGTTTTGCACCAGCGGTTTTCTTGGCTTCATCTACTATCCAATGCATGAAATCATAGTTAGCAATTTGCCGCGCTGCATCGTAACGAATGCCATCAATATGATACTCTTCAATCCAGAAACGTACCGTATCACCGATAAATCTTCGCGCTGGATAAGTATCTAAATTATCATCATATTTTTCGTAATTGAATTCCGGACCCCAGTTGTTATCAGGATCTCGGGGTTCGTGGTGATACCAATAATCATGATCGATTTGTGTTAAAGGAGATGATGATTCTGAATGGTTAAAAATACCATCCATAAATACACGAATTCCTTTGCCATGACATTCATCAATTAGCTTTTTTAAATCCTTCGTTTCGCCATAGCTGGTTTCAGTTGCGAAGAAATAACGGGGGTTGTATCCCCAACTATAGTCGCCGGGATATTCTTTAATTGGCATTAACTCAATGGCGTTAATTCCCAACTCTACTAAATAATCTAGCTTTTCGATAACGTGTTGATATTTTCCACGTGCATACTTATCATCTTCTCCACCAGAAAAGTCAGCAACGTGCAATTCGTAAATAACTAATTCATTATCTGGAGGTAAAGGCTTATCGTCATGATGCCAAACATAAGTATCGACAATTCTTTCCCCATCTTTAATGCGAACAACACCATTTTCATAACCACCTAATGCATCAATATCAGTCGCATAAGGATCGGTTACGTCTACCCATTCGTTTTCCTTAAAAAACCAAGACTTTGAGCGTACTTTAAATTTATATTTATAAACACCGTCTTCTAAATCAACTTTGACACGGAAATAGCCATCTTCGCCTTTTTCCATATCAATTGATTCCCAATCCATAAAAGAACCAATTAAAGCAGCTTCTTTGTTATAAGGAGCAAAGAGTTTAAATTCAATGGGCTTTGCCATAATGCAAGTCTAAAACCTAATAAGTATAGAACTAGGTTTAGGAAATAAACATACTCTGCTCTTACTGCTTTTGGCTAATAGTTTTTATGAATAGCAATCGGCAGCTATTGAGTAAAAAGTATTGTTTAATTACTCGTACCTTTTAATAATTATTTTGCACTTTAAGTTTTGTTAATTAATCCTTCGTCAGGAATAATTTAGGTAAATACAATTATTTCTTGAGAAGTATAGTCTTTTACGAGGTAATAACTATAAGTAGGTTAGTGTTGAAAATCCAAACTAGGATTAGGGAATAGGGAATAGGGAATAGGGAATAGGGAGTAGATAAAAAATATTTACTCCTTTATCCGTTTTAAAGGAATAAAAAATCTTAAACATTTACTAATTTTATAAGCAAAATTAATTCCTAAAAAATCGAGTTTTAAAGCTTATTATATTCTTGTTAAAAATAGGTAATCATTAATTATTAAAACATCCTATTAACTTCTTTTTCACAGTTAAGTATTGCCTTTTCCCTTTCTAAATTAGGAAATTTATAAAAGCACAACTACTTAAAAAATATGAAAACACAATGGGAAAATTTTCTACAAAATCTTGGTGAATGGCACGGTTCATTTACTAATATTTCTGCCAAGGGAGAAATACTGAAAGATACACCTAGTATTCTGATTTTAGAAAGTCTAGATGAAGCAAATAAAAAAGTCCGTTTAACACTACGTCGCTTTAGCTCTTTTACAAAAACTCCTGAGTCAAAAGTTGATGAAATAGTAAGTGAATATCAAACTCTAGGTAGAAATCTCTTGTTTTTTGAAAATGGTGCTTTTTCTAAAGGAGTAATTCAAATAGCACCTTTTTCAATAAATGGTGCTGAGTTTGGTTTTGTTAATAAAAATCGTCGTCTACGTTTAGTCGAATTATTTAACAAGGATGGCGATTTTGATAAATTAACTTTAATTCGAGAAAAACGAGCTGGAACAGATGCTTCAGAAAATCCTCCTTTGACTGTAGATGCTTTATTAGGAAAATGGAAGGGAGAAGCTATTACGATGTATCCCGATCTACGAGAACCTGATATTTATCCAACTAAAATGGAATTAAACATTGATAATACAGGTCGATTAGTTCAGGAAACTTCTTTTGGTAATATTAATCCTAACACTTTAACTTCTAGCGCTAAAATTGAAGGCTCAATTTTACACTTTGACCAAAGTTCTCAACCTGTAAAAGTATTGTTACTTCCTGATGGTGCTTCTGCTACTTTACCTGTAAAAATTGAGTTGAGAAAAGCTTTATTTTTTGAAATTGGTTGGTTAATTGAACCACAACTTCGTCAACGAATTATTCGTAGTTATAATGACAAAGGAGAATGGGTAAGTTCGACCTTAGTTACTGAAAATAAAATTAAATAAAGGGAGTAGGGAATAGGGAATAGGGATTAGTAATAAGGAAACATTTTTTTATTGTTATCTACAGTAATACGAAAAATGCCATTATCTATCAGAATTATTTTGCTAATTGCTACAACAATTTATCAAGCGATCGCCTGTTATTTGGAAAATCAAAAACCACCTCCAGGAAAGCTATTTGATGTCGGTGGTTATCATCTACATTTGTATACCGCAGGAGAAGCTAATCAGACAATTATTATAGAGCATAGCTTAGGGGGAATAGAGGGATATTTTCTAGTAGAAAAACTGGCAAAACTTGGGCGAGTATGTATCTACGACAGAGCTGGATATGGATGGAGCGAACATAGTCCTCATCCTAGAAATAGCAGTCAAATAGTAGAAGAATTAGATACCCTACTGACTAAAGCAAAGATTAAGCCACCTTACATTTTAGTAGGAAATTCCTTCGGCAGTTATAATGTTAGATTGTATGCTCATCGCTTCCCTGAAAAAGTTATAGGAATGGTATTCACAGATGCACTCTATGAGACAGGAATGCTGAAAATGCCTCTCCAATTACAAGGTTTGAAACTATTCTTTATTTCAGGCTTTATTATGTCTACCTTCGGCTCAATATTAGGAATTATTCAGCTCTTCAGAAAATGTGGAATATTTGAATTTATTAAACCTGAATTACGACAATTTTCTCAAGAGTCCAGAAATTATGTAAAACGTTCTTTTTGTCGTTCTAAACACTGGATTACGATGTGTCGAGAAATGCTGAATCTAAATAATAGTGGAAATCAAGTTACTATTGCTAATCAATTTGATTCGATGCCGATAGTTAGTATCAAAGCTAATTCTTTTTTTAAACCTTCTTTATGGAGCTTTTTAACTCCTCTAAAAGCAGCCAACCAACTACGGGAGAAAATGCACAAAGATATATCTAATCTATCAACAAATTTTGTACAACTTCAAGCCAATAAAAGTGGTCATTTTGTCTGGATAGATGAACCGGAGATAATTGTTGATGCCGTCAAAATTATATTAGATAAACTATATAACAAATAAATAGAGTTAGTTATACTAATCCTAAATGATTTGTGAAATAAAGACCTGTAAGGGTTTGGTCTCCAAACCCAAGCTTAAGATGGGATTTGGAAACCAAACCCCTACAGTAAAATTATTTAGGATTGCTATAGAATATAAACTGATAAAATCTTAGACGGGAAAATGTTTTTTCCACTACTCCCTACTCCCTATTCCCTATTCCCTATTTTATATTAAACTACATCCACGACTTAACGCTAATTTCAAAAGTGCTTTATATTTTTTATCGTTGATAGAATAAGCTCCAAATCTTTCCAAGTGGGGGTTATTCATCTGAGCATCAAAAAAAACAAACTGTCGCTCTCGCAGTCGCTCCACCAACTTTACCATCGCCACCTTCGATCCTTCGGGAATATTATAAAACATCGACTCCCCAATAAAAGCACCCCCAATAACAATTCCTAAAATTCCACCAGCAAGGTTATCCCCTTGCCAAGTCTCAAAACTATAAGCATATCCCGCTTTATTTAAAGCTTTGTAAATTTGTTTCAACTCCCTAGATATCCAGGTTGTTTCTCGATCTGCACAACCCTCAACCACAGCTTCAAAATCTTGATTAATAGCAACAGTAAAACGATTTTGATTAATTGCACGACGTAGCGAACGTGGATAGCGAAATCTTTCATCCAAAGGAATTAAGGCCCGTTTTCGACTACCATACCACTCTAAACTATTCTCTCCATCATTTGCCATGAGGAAATAGCCTTGAGCATATCCTTGCATAATTGAATTAATATCATACTCTATCATAGGACTACCATTAACAATTTATAATATAAACTTTAGAATTATGGCTGAACCAATCCAAGCAATTACTTTACCAACAGCAGAAAACCCCCAAAAAGAGGGCCAATGGTTAAAAGCTTCTTTACATAAGTGGCTTAATCAAGAGTTTATTCCTGAAAAAGTGAACGAAGATATTGCCAACAGAGCAGCCCAAATCTTTATTCGCCACCGTATGGAAGGGGAAAATGATTTAGGCTCATTAGTAATTGCTATTGTTACAGAAATGCAAGCTTTTGACTTTTCCCAGAGTTTTTATGGGGAGTTTGCGATCGCCAATGCCGTTAGTGACTTACTATTAGATAGTCTGGGCATAGAACGTTGTTGTGGACAATAGAATCTCTAGATAAAGAGGGAGTAGGGAGTAGGGAGTAGGGAGAAAGAATTGATTATTTCTGATGTCTAATAGAAAATTTCAACCTATCAGTTTATTGTTTTAGGGAAATTTTTTGTAGAATTGGGGAAGTATGAGTTAGAGGTGATGGGAAGATCGAGCCTCCAAAGAGTTAATTCAACCCTCTGGTTGTAGTTTCTTCCCACCCTTCCCACACTTCCCACCCTTCTCCCCCGCTCCTCACTCTCCTGCTCCCCACATTTCCCGCTCTACCAGCTAGATTTCACAACCCCTGGCAATAAACCTTCATGGGCCATTTCTCGAATAACATTACGAGAAAGTCCAAAATCCCGATAATACCCTCTGGGACGTCCAGTTAACCAACAACGATTTCTCACACGATTGGGAGCGCTGTTACGAGGTAGTCTCTGAAGTTTACGATGGATCTCTATTTTCTCCTCTAAATCTTCTGCCTCCATGAATTGCTGTTTTAGTTCTTCACGTTTTTCAGCATATTTTTCTACTAATTTTTTGCGTTTTTTCTCACGCTCGATCATGCTCTTTTTAGCCATGATTAATTACTTTATTCCTCCAAAAATAACAAAATAGTTGGTATCTTTAATTTTAGGTTATTTGCCCAATCTCTTATAGTACCATAAAATTTTTTGTTTCTCCAAATTTATTAAATCGAATCCAGTAGCATCGGTACAATTCAATACTGTAGGGGTTTGGTCTCCAAACCCCCTAATTTTCTTGTGTTTTGACAATTACTAAGGGTAGAATCTTATAATGATAATCTTAGACAACGGAAATGTTTTTCCCACTATTCCCTATTCCCTGCTATATTGACATAAATCAACCAATAAACATTTATCACAAGCAGGATTTTTAGCTTTACAAACTGCTCGACCATGATAAATTAATCGTATTGACCAATTTTCCCAATCAGGCTGAGGTATCAACCGCATTAAGTCTCGCTCAATTTTAATTGGATCGGAATATTCAGTTAAACCTAACCGTTGACTCAACCGTTTAACGTGGGTATCCACTGTTACTCCGACAATAACTCCATAAGCATGAGCTAAGACAACATTAGCTGTTTTCCTGGCTACTCCAGGTAATTGCAAAAGTTGTTCCATCTGCTTTGGCACCTGAGAGTTGAACTTCTCAATAATCATTTGGCAAGCAGCTTTAATATTTTTAGCTTTGTTGCGATAAAATCCTGTGGAACGCACTAAATTTTCTAGTTCTTCAATATCTGCATTTGCCAGTGCTAAAGCATCCGGAAATTTTTCAAATAGAGCAGGCGTAACTTTATTAACTCGTTCATCAGTACATTGAGCAGAAAGAATAGTAGCTACAAGTAACTGGACGGGGGTTTCATAAGTCAGAGTACAAGTAGCATCAGGATATAGACGCTTTAGACGAAGAAGTAATTCTAGCGATCGCTGTCGTTTCAGTGAAAATTTACGAGTTGTTACCATTGGAAGGAAGAAGGAAGAAGGAAAAAGGAACAAGGAAGGAGGAAGAAAGAAGTGAAGTAGTGGTATGTCAAAATTCAATTGTGAAGAAGGAAGGATCATTTCAGTTATCAGTTATCAGTGAACCTCCGACTCAACTCCGAGGCTTGAAATACTGAGTTAAATATTTTTTTCATCCCTTTAAAAGGGGAGGCTTTGGACCTCATGGTTTTGGTAAAAAAAATACTCCCCAACTCCCCAACTCCCACACTCCCCTACCCTCCCACTCCCCCAATCCTTAGAAAGACTTTTTCAGTAAAGCTTACTTATCTCTGGAATATTGAACGCACTCCATCCAAATTAGCAGTATCCCGAATAATGAGGAACACTCCTAAACCCAATAACAATACCAAACCAGTCTGCATCACATTTTCTTGGATACGAAGTGGTAAGGGTTTACCTCTAACTCCCTCAATTGCCAAAAATGCTAACTGACCACCATCTAAAGCAGGCAAAGGCAAGATATTAATCACTGCCAAATTAATACTAATTAATGCAGCAAATCTAAACAGCTCGACCACATTATCTTCAGCAATTTTTGCTCCCATATCTACAATAGCAACAGGCCCTGCGAGTTTCCCTGCTGTCTGACCAAAGTTACTAATAAGCTGCCAAAAACCTTGAAGTGTCAAGAAAACAATTCTTTGAAATTCCTCAGCACCAATACTAAAAGCTTCAAAAATATTATTAGTGCGATTTCTTACTATGTCTCCATTAGAAATTAATTGCACTCCGATACGACCTTTGCCATCATCTCCCATTTCTGGCGTGACTTCAAGAAATAATTTTCTTTCGTCACGCTGAATTTCCATCTTCAAAGTTTGATTAGCATTATTTTGAATAGTTTCTACCAAAGTGCTAATAGCTTCCTTGTTAGCACCTAATTGTTCGTTTCCAACTGACAAAATAATATCATTTGCCTTAATACCTGCTTGAGCAGCAGCAGAACTAACATTTGTAGCAACTTCTGGAACTTTCACCCCAGGAGCATAGTTAAAATCTGCTACACCAACAATACCGACTTGAGAAACTAAGAGAAAGTAAGCAAATATGAGATTAGCAATGACTCCGGCACTGAGAACGATCGCTCGGTCTAGAATAGGGCGGTTGCGTAATAGGTCTGGATCATCTTTAGGAATTGTGCTATCTGGGTCATCATCAGGAAAACCAACAAAACCTCCCAAGGGAAAACCTCGAAGTGCATATTCTGTTTCTGGCCCTTGGTATTTCCAGAGTACCGGGCCAAAGCCGATAGAAAAACGGTTAACATGGATGTTTTGAAGTCGAGCCGCCAGAAAGTGGCCTAACTCGTGAACTACAATCAGCATACCTAAAACTGCGATCGCTAACAATACGGACATAAGTTATTCCTATTAAATTTCCTATTATAAACAGTTAAATTTTTATTATATATGAATTTTTCTAAAGTTGAGGATATAACACTTTAATTGATTTTGTAGGTTAGTCAAATGAATTTTCTTGGTTTCAGAGTAGGCAGGTAAATTTAATATTTTTCAGATAAGTCTTTAGCAATATCTTTAGGAATCATATCATCACTTAAGCCAAAGTTTTCTACTGATATTTTTTCGGATTTTGAAGTGGGTATCCGCAAATTAAAAGCAATAACTAATTGATTATTTTCAATATTAATATTAGTAACATTAACTACGCTATTTTCTGGCAATAAACTATCAAGTGGTACTTGGGGAGATGACCGACATCTGTATCCATCTATTTCCAGCCATTCAGAAATATTTCTCCAATTTTCGATTCTGCGATCGCACCTATCAACTAAACTTTTGACGTATCTATATATGGTTGCACATAAGTCAGTTTCTACACCTTTAGGATTTTTGCCTAGCTTTTCAGCTATTTCTGCCGGACTGTAGCCACAGAGTAAACCTCGTAGATGTAGCTTTTCAGTAGGAGTAAGACGCTTTCCCTTAGCCGAAGCGAGGTCTGTATATAGGGTTTCTAAGTCCCAGTTTTGGGCTGCTTCGGCAAATTGTTTGTCGATGGAGGCCATAGTTAGATAGTTATTAAAAATTTCTGATGTAATTCTAATATAAGTTCTAAGTTTTATCAGTTTTATTCTGAGATTAGTTAGGTTATTTTGGGTATAAATAGACACTTTGAATCAAAGTGACTTGAGTAATCACTGATAATTATTAGTGGAGTAACTAATTAATGGCTTGGGATATTTTAATACAAGCTGCTGCTGGACTTCTTCTCGGCGCTGCTGCTGTTTATGCTTTTGGTGCAATAGTTGAAGCTCTATCTAGAGCTTTTGCTAATGTGTGGGAACAATTTGTTGGTGGGATTAAACAGATATGGGGCTATGTAACAGAAGCTACTAAATATTATTTGGCCTTAGTTTCTCAATTCTTAGACAATAACTGGCCGGAGATTGAATCTTATCTAAAACAGGAATTTGGCTATCGTAGCGAGTGGTTACTAGCAGTCTTCAGAGATGGGTTGGATGTAATAGTTGCATTTGTAGATCCAAAACGCTCAGATATGGAGCCAGTTATGATTTCTCTAAAGCCTTTAGAAGACCAAGATGTTCAGTTGCCAACGCTCCAAAACAAACCGATAGTTGCTGTATTAAGTAGTTAATTAATAGGAGGTAAAATAAATGGGTTTTTTTAGATGGGTTGGTAGTCTAATAGATCAGTTTTTAGACTGGTTAGGAGAAGTTGTTAGATACTTTATTGAAGCTTTGGTTTATGCTCTGCAAAAAATTTGGGAAACTTTAGTAGTTACTGCTTTAATAGCAGCTTTTGGATATGCAGCAACCTTATACGTTATTTTTTATGCAGGTGCAGTTCTTGGGGAAACAATAATGGAAATTTGGGATCCCAGATATGCAGATAGTAAACCTTCAGAAGTTTTTGAACTGAAACAAGCTCCTCAAGATTCACCTTTGCCTAAAAAACGTTCAGAAGCAAAAAAACTGAAACTAGAAAATTGGAATTAATTCAAAAAAGGAGTCAATAATTATGTCACAAATACCAGCAGAGAAAATCTATCTAGAAATTGGTTTTCGTTCTCCAGAAAACTATGGAAATTTAAAGACTATTGAGTTGTTAGGAGTTCCTGGACAAAGGTTAAATAATGGAGAATGTGTTGTTAGTAATGAAATAAAAAAATTCTTTGATAAATTAATCGTCAGAGAGCTATTTCGTAAAAGTCGTTTCTTACCTAATTGCAATTTTGAATACCTCAAAATATGGCTTTATGATACTGAAATAGGAAACAATGAAAGAGGGTACAGCGTTCCTACAATTGATAGAGGTGATTTAGAAATTAGGTGTAATGTTCCAGGCTCTAAATTAGAACGAATTTATGTTCTAGATAATGAGTTAACTGGTCAAGAACGCCAAAGTTGGAGAATAAATGCTGAAAATCTCTTCAACCCTTTATTTAGAAAATTTATTGCACCACCAGAATTACCATCACTTTTAACTGAAGAATCAATCCCTAATAATCCTTTAACTCAATTATTTAAGCCATTTGTAGAAGTAATAGACAAAACAAATGAAACTATTGATAAATATGCCAAAATGAAGCAAAGTCTATTTTTTAATGCTTTGATTATTCAGATAGATTGATTCCTGAAATACAGAGACATTTAGTTATTAATTTGAAGTAAAAATTTAGAGGTATTTATAAATGCCACGAAGCGATCCGCCAAGAGACAGAGAATCACAGTTCCGCCAATATAGTCAGGATAATTCTATCCCAGAAAGAAGAAATTTTTTTAATTCCTTGAGTAAATTTTTTGGTGGTAATAGAAGTTCTACAACAGAAATGTTGTACAGAAAATTAGAGCCAATCTGGGATACAGATATTGCTCCAGTTTTAATTGAAGCATTTGGCAAAGGAACAACTTTATATTTAATACTTTACTTAGAAAGTTATTCTCACGAACTAATTATGGAAGTGTGGGACCCAAAGCACGTTCAAAGCAAACCATCTCAGATGTTTAAATTATCAGGAATAACTGATAATGATATTAATAATTTGCCCAAAGATAGGTCAAAAGCTAGAATAATGACTTTGGAAAATTGGCATGACTAATTTCCAGAATACAATTCCAATAACTAAGGAACAAACAGAGTTAAATTAAGATAATTTATTTTGAGTATAACTGTTAGTTGAAACTTATAAATTAAAGGAAAAATTTTTATGCCAAGAGCTGATAAAATAGGAGCATTTAGACAAGCAGCAGGAGAAAAAAATACCTCAGCTAATAATTCTGCTAATGATACTCTAAACTCTAAAAATGAGAAATATAGTGATTCAGAAAAACCAGAATCAAGTCTGGATTTTACCCCCTATCTGAGAGAGCCAAAATACACTCTTGATGATGTTATTTTGCCTCAAACAACGAAAAATAAAATAGACTTAATTTTAGCAGAAATTGAGTATCAAGATTTAATTTACAATGAGTGGGGAATGGGTGAAAAGCACAAGTTGGATAAAGCTCTTTCAATTAATTTTTCTGGTCCCCCTGGAACAGGAAAAACCTTGACTGCTGAAGCACTTGCTCATGCCCTAAAACTGAAAATTCTAGGTGTTCCTTATCAGCAACTTGAATCTAAATATGTTGGTGAAACACCAAAGAATATTGCTAAAGCATTTGAATTTGCTAGTAGTAATAATGCAGTTTTATTCTTTGATGAAGCAGATTCTTTTTTAGGTAAACGTTTAGAAAATGTGACTCAAGCAACGGATACTGCAGTTAATTTGACTCGTAGTGTAATGTTGATGCAGCTTTCTGCTTATGAGGGAATCGTTATTTTCGCAACTAATTTAATCCGTAACTACGATCCAGCTTTTATTAGCAGAATACGATGGAAAACTCAATTTGATTTACCTGATGAAGAGGCAAGAGCAAAAATTTGGCAAGCTCAAATTCCTACTAAACTTCCATTAGATGAAAACTCAGTAGATTTTTCTGAACTTGCGAAACAGTTTGATGAAATATCTGGTAGAGACATCAAAAATGCTGTTTTTAAAGCTGTAGTTGCTGCTGCTAGGGAAGACAAACCCAAAGAACAAAAATGTGTTACTCAATCTAATTTTGCTCAGGCAATAACTGAGATTATTGAAGCTAATAAAGCAGCATCAAAAAAGGAAGTAAAATTAACGCCTGTTGATGGTACAGTAGAATTACCTCCTGCACCAAATACAGAAGTTGATGGTAGTCCTCCAGCAAATACGGAAAATGATAATTAAACTATGAGACTTTAGGGAGATTTACAAGGGTTCGCTCTTACACCTCACTAAACAAATGAAGAGCGATCGCTATTCTAATGAACAATAGGTTGTGTAAACTTAATTTTCAAATGTATTAGTTAAAGATTTTGGGTAGTGGGAGCATCTTGCTCCCAAGCATATTTTTTATTACATAAGTACGATATATATGATGTTGGGTTGAGGAACCGAAACCCAACCTACAAAGCTACAAAGATATGTCATAAATTACTGCATTCTATCAATTGTCCGATACTGAATTGCCTCACCAACATAACCAGGTTTCAACTCCTCATCCCCCGCTAAGTCAGCAATAGTTCTCGCCACCTTCAATATCCGATCGCTCGCTCTCGCTGACAACCCCAATTTCCTAATTGCCCCCTCCAACAAATTCCGACTACTATCATCCAACTGACACCACTTCTGAAAATGACGACTTTGCATCTGTGCATTACAACTTAAACCAGTCTCATCCTGAAACCGATGTCGAGCGCGAGCGCGTGCTTCCCTCACCCTTTCTCTGACATCTACAGAACTTTCCCCAGTATCCTGTCTCGTAATTTCCTCTGGTTTCAAACGACTAACCATTACCTGTAAATCAATTCTATCCATCAATGGACCCGATAACTTCCCCCAATATTGCTCCCGTTGCCGTGGGGAACAAGTGCATGGTTGAATAGGATCGCCATAATAACCACACGGACAAGGGTTTGTACTCGCCACCAAAGTAAACTGAGCGGGAAACTCTACTGAAAGTTTAGTGCGAGATATTGTCACCATTCCATCTTCCAAAGGTTGACGCAAATATTCCAAAACATTGCGATTAAATTCCGTTAATTCATCTAAAAATAACACCCCTCTGTGAGATAAAGAAATTTCCCCTGGTCGCGGAAAACTCCCTCCACCAACCAAAGATGGTCCTGATGCTGAATGATGGGGAGCGCGAAACGGGCGATCGCTCACCAAACTACCTCTATCTTTCAATAACCCCGCCACCGAATAAATTTGCGTCACTTCCAACGCTTCCTCAAAACTCAAGGGAGGCAAAATTCCTGGTAAACGTCGTGCTAACATAGTTTTCCCACTCCCAGGAGGTCCGACAAAAATTAAATTATGTCCGCCCGCAGCAGCTATTTCCAAAGCGCGACGAGCATGATTTTGTCCTTTAACTTCCTTTAAATCTAAACCTGTAAATCCTTGTTTTCCTAAAATCTCAGCAGTATTAATTTCTACAGGAGAAAAGCCAGTCGGATTATTCAAAAAATCGGTAACATCAAATATATTATCAAATCCATAAACCGATAACCCCTTCACAACCGCTGCTTCTTTAACATTTCCAGTAGGCACAACTAAACCAGTAATTCCCATTTTTTTGGCAGCAGCAGCAATAGGTAAAACTCCAGGAACTGGTCGCAATGTACCATCAAGAGAAACTTCTCCTAAAAAGAGATGGTCTCCAAGCAACTCTGCTTTGACTTGTTCAGAGGCAGCTAAAATTCCTACACTAATAGGTAAGTCAAAACTTGGGCCTTCTTTGCGTAAATCTGCGGGAGTAAGATTAACGAGAATTTTCCGCATAGGAAAGGCATAACCACAATTTTTCAGAGTCGCTTTAACTCTTTCCTTTGATTCTTGAACTGCTGCATCTGGCAATCCCACAACGACAACTTTTGGCAGTCCCCCAGATACATCGACTTCTACACCTACTTTTACGGCTTCAATGCCAATTATTGATGCACTCCAGACTCTAGCTAACATATTCCTATATTCTTAGATTTGTATAGTTAGTTCTTTATAAATAGATAAATGAGCGAACAAGACACTCTTTTCAGCAAGATTATACGGCGGGAGATTCCCGCAGACATTGTTTATGAGGATGATATGGCCTTGGCTTTCAGAGATATTAATCCTCAAGCCCCCATTCATATCCTGGTAATTCCGAAAAAGCCTATTCCCAAGTTAGCCGATGCTGTACCTGAAGACCATGCTTTAATGGGACATTTGTTACTGACTGCAAAGCGCATCGCAGAAGAAGAAGGACTACAAAATGGCTATCGTGTTGTGATCAATAATGGCCCAGAGGCTGGCCAAACCGTATTTCATCTACATCTTCATATTCTTGGAGGTCGTCAAATGCAATGGCCTCCAGGTTAATTGAATCTAGAGTGTGGGAAGTGTGAGGAGTGTGGGGAGTGTGGGGAGTGTGGGAAGTGTGGGGAGTGTGGGGAGTGTGGGGAGTGTGGGAAGTTATAGTGTTTTCCCTACTCCCTACTCCCTAAAAAAGTATAAGTCTAACTTATTAAAAAATTCCAACATACTTTTCTTAAAACCCTTTACAAAACTAAATTAGATGATTAATATAGTAAACAAGGTAGCAAAAAAGCTACCGAGAACCTTGAAAAATACATAGCAATTATTATCACATGACTACAACCTTACAACAGCGTGAAAACGCCAACGTATGGGAAAAGTTCTGTAGCTGGGTAACAAGCACAGACAACCGTTTATACATCGGCTGGTTCGGTGTATTAATGATCCCTACTCTCTTAACAGCTACTATCTGC
>JBCDJM010000115.1:0-21665 GCA_038747755.1 Cyanobacteria bacterium P01_H01_bin.35 | reverse complement strand
TACAAATTTTATCTGAAATAAATTGTGAAATCTAGCTTTCACAAAAAAAACTGTTCAGGTTATTCTTACACGGCTCCTAACACTTTTTTCCCCCTATCCAAGGGGAGGCTTTAAATCAGAATTATTTAATTATTAATTATTGATAATTAATAATTAGGTAATATACGATCCTCCATTTGCTATCGACACTTAGCAGTGAAACTTCCTAAATTTATCGATCGAGTTTAGGTTTCTTTACCTCCATTCCGGAATGCTGCACAAACAGGATTCAACTTTCTTTTTAAAAGGGGATTTATAGCAGTTTTCATGTTTTTTAGAGTACAGAGATTTGAGTTATCTAGGAGAGAAGACTTGAGTTATCTAGGAGAAAAGCTTTAAGAGAAGAAAAAACCTTACATAAGGTAGATATTTCCCTAGCTTTTACACAAACGATACCAACGAACATGATATTAAACCCAAGCTCATGAGATATCAATTGACACAAAATACCTAGTGCCGCTACGCGGAAGTTAAAAGCCTGAAAGGTTGCGAGGCGACAGCCGTGGCAATCTCAAAAGTCATGCATTATTGATTAGTAAGGCTTTTAGGGTTTTGTAACTGGTCAGTTATTTCCGCCATTCTGCACTAGGCTGTTAACTGATAGCTAATAGCTTGTTAATTCGTGGCCATCTATCCCTATAGTCTCTACAATGGTAATCACATTGGCCTATTCTTGATATTTATCTAATTAAAATTTATCCGGATTCTAGGTATTTAAGTTTGAGTGAATAGTTGTTACCGAGTAATCTCTTAAAAGTATGATAATTAATGGAATTATCAATAAGTATTTATATCTAATTTAAACTGATGACTTGGCTTTTTTATAAGTAATTATACGTTTGTCCAGAATTCTAGTGCTACACATTAATGTTAGGAAATTTCTAAATCCTCAAACCCTTTGACAGTTTACTATTCCCTAGAGCGTAGCGCTATAAAATTCATTTTATCTCTAAAATATTTACTTAAATTATTACAAAAATCGGGGAAAAAATCTAATTTACACAAAATAACCGGATTTAATTTAAAGCCATAGAATAACTTTTTTTGACCTAAATTTTGATGTAAATAAAAATAAATAAAATAGGGATTTTATCTGAAATCATTGTTAATATGTATAGTCAATCTTAACAAAGAAAAAAATTTATGAGTGAAGTAATAATAACCAATCCAACAACACCAAGTAGTTCAATTTTCTTTAACGGTACGACATATATCACAGCTACTCCAGATCCTGATGAGCTAGAGGGAACAGTTGGCAACGATAGTATCAATGCTCTAGCTAGTTCTGATGTAGTTAATAGTGGTGATGGCAATGATACTGTAAAAGGCGACGGTGGCGATGACACCATAGGCGGTGGTGAGGGGGATGACCGCATAGAAGGTAATGCTGGTAATGATTTTGTTGTAGGTGGTCTAGGGGACGACACTGTAGAAGGTGGTTCTGGTACAGACACAGTAAAAGGTAACGCTGGTAATGACAAGCTCGACGGTGGTGCTGGAGATGACATCATAGAAGGTGGTTCAGGGGATGACACTGCCATAGGAGATACTGGTGCTGACTTCATAGATGGCGGTAGTGGAGATGACAATCTTCTTGGAGATAATGTAGGTCAAGATGGTTCTGATGATACAGTGCTTGGTGGCAGTGGTAATGACACCATTTATGGTGGTGCTGGTGCAGATAATCTTTTCGGTGGTGATGATAATGACTCCATTCGAGGTGGTGAAGGCAATGATACTATGGGAGGGGGTATAGGTAATGACATCATCGAGGGTATTTCTGGGGAAAACCTAATATTTGCTGGTGAAGGCAATGACACAGTTATAGGTGGTACAGGCAACGATACCATCTTCGGGGGTGATGGTATTGACTGCCTAAGCGGTGGTAATGGTAATGATAGCATCCGAGGTGGAGATGGTGATGATACTCTGATAGGTGGTCTGGGTGATGATACTCTGATAGGTGGACAGGGTAATGACAGCATTAAAGGTGGCATTGGAGAAGATGTTTTCATCTTTGACATTAATGCTGCTGGAGGTATTGATACCCTCACAGACTTCAACAGTAATGATGACATCATTCGGATAGATGAGGATATTATTCTTGGTAATGCTGGAGGCAACATTGTACTAGAGACAGTTACAGACATTAGTAATTTCAATCCTGATGGTGTTACTAATGTCGTTTATGACACAAGTGGAGAGCTTTACTTTGTTCAAGACGACAATACAGTACAACAATTCGCGTTCCTTGAAAGTCTATCTGATACTCCCACAGCAGATGATTTTGAAATTATCTAATGGACTAAAAAAAATAATAAATTAATTTCACAGGGAAGCATCCCAACAGCGCTACGCGCAAGTCAGAAATCAGAAGTTAGAAGTCAGAAGTTAAGTGTTATATCATATATATTTTTTGATTGTCAGCTTTTGAGCATTTACCTCTTTTCTTTATAGAAGTTTCATATCATTATCATGTCTGGCAGAACACTTATAATTAGGGTTTGCTGAAAAAGTCTTTTTTAAGGAGTAGGAACGTTGCATGCAACGTCCCTACGGGAATAATTTTTTTTGCCCAACTATGCGCCAGAAATCCACTCCTTTTTGAGCATCAAGAGCTGAAAACCAGGTACTTTTTCAAGACCTAAAAATGCTAAAATCTTTATCTTTCAATGCTTTTATATTTAATCAGCAAACCCTAATTAGGCTCTTAGTAAAGCTTTAGTCCTCAAATATTTATGTCTGGGTTAGAGCAAAACTACAAACAAAAAATTTATTATAATATCATGTCCGGTTGAATAGTTATAAATAAAAAGGAAGGAGTCAGGAGTCAGGAGTCAGGAGGGAAGAGGGGAGAAAAAAAGTATATGCATGAGAAAGTTTTTTTATCACGCTCTTATCCGGACATGATATAGCAATTCCCGCACTGGTGAGGTACAAAATTCCTTTGTTTTAGGGAGTAGGGAGTAGGGAGTAGGGAAGATGGGGGAATAAGGATTAACAACAACTGTACCTCATTAGCTTGAGAAACGCTATATAACTAATTATCCAGACATGGTATCAGTCAAAAATTCTCCCTGGCAAGCATTTATAGCACTACGCAAATAGTTTAGGACATTTCTAAATCTTGAAACCCTTTGACAGTTCCCTGTTCCCGGTTCCCTGTTCCCTATTCCCTAGGGCGTAGCGCTATACAAAAATCATCTTTAGATTGCCCCGAAAATGGATAATCTTTACAGAATTACTATATAGACTTAGCAAATCAGGGAGAAAAATAATATATGCAAAACGCTCCTGTTATTCAAATATTAGATGAAGCTGAAAATATAGCAATTCAAGGTTCATTGTGTCAGCAAGAAGGCAAATTAGAAGAGGCAGCTTTTTATTATCAACAGGCACTAAATGACAATCCAAATTTACAACAAGTTCATTATAATTTAGGCATTGTACTGTATCAACAGGGAGATTTATTAGGAGCATATCAGAGTTATCAAAAAGCAATTGCTCTCCAACCAGATGATGTTAATGCTTATTATAATCTGGGGATTGTTTTGCAAAATCAAGGTTTATTGGCAGCAGCAATTGATAGTTATGAGCAAGCAATAAATTTATCAAAAATTGAGAATAGTAACCATTTAGATTCTGTAGTTAATTCTTACAGTAATTGGGGTTGTATTTTGCTGCAGCAAGGTCAAGCTGATGCAGCAATTTCTGTGTTTAAAAAAGCTTTATTGTTGAAGCCGGATGACTTTACTCTTCACAATAATATTGGTCAAGCTCTGTTACTAAAAGGTCAACTAGACCAGGCAATAGTCTACTTTGAAAAATCCCTAAAATTAGAACCTCGATTTACTATAGCTCGTTATCATATTGGCAAAGTATATCAATATCGAGCATTACATCAAGAAGCGGTTGAATATTTTCAGCAAATCATACAATTAGAACCAGAAAATATTATGGCTTATACTGACAGTGGTTATTCCCTGATGGAACAGGGAAAACTGTCAGAAGCGATGACTCATTTACAAACAGCTATTAAGAAGAATTCTTTTGTTGAAGGTTATTGTAAATGGGCTGGTTTATTAGCAGAAAGTACAGATGAATTAGACAAAGCGAAAGTAGCTTGTGCCAAGTTTTTAAGAGCGCTACAAAAATATAATTCCCAAAATTCATCATCTCTGACAGAAATTTCTGGATATTTGGTAGAAACCTACTTAAATTTAGGAAATGTCTCAGCGGAATATGGTAGACATGATCAAGCAGAGTTTTATTATAAAAAGGCTTTAGATATTCAACCAGTAGCTGCAGAGTATTATGTCAAGTTAGGTAATAGTTTAGTTCGACAAAATCGGATAAATTCGGCAATTATTATTTATCATCTGGGATTGGCTATTTATCCTAATCATCCGCAAATATTAGAGAATTTGCAGAGTTTATCAAAATCAAAAAAATCTCATAAAAAGCAGAAATTATTATCATCTTCCTGTGAAGGATTAAATTGTCAACCATGCTTACGACGAATTTTTCAACAGTTTAATCCTATCCACTTAGGCAGTAGAATTTATAGTTGTTCGGGAAATCCAAAAACTGCAAAGATTCCAGGCAAAAATAACTCATTAAAATTATCGGAACCAGAAACATTTGTGGCAAAACTACCACAAGGTAGAGCATGGATTGTACCTCAGAAAAATTCCTGGATGATTTGTAATGCTATAGCAATTATTAATCAAGATAATCAATTTGTAAAAGAGCTTTCCCGCGAATATCCTGGTGAGTTGCCAGGATGCAAAAAATATGATGTAAATAAACATCGAATTTTTGAATTAGAAGAACTACCAAAATTAGAAAAAATAGATGGTACAGTTGCAGTTTTATCAGGATTATCTGGCAATGTATATTTTCATTGGATGGTCGATATATTGCCGAGATTAGAAATCTTGAAAATTCATGGCATAGACTTAGAAGAAATAGATTGGTTTTTAGTTAATAGTTATCAACAGCCATTTCAAAGAGAAAGTTTGAAAATATTAGGCATTCCCGAAGAGAAAATATTAGAGAGCGATCGCCATCCTTATATTCAGGCAAAACAATTAATTGTACCTTCATTTCCCGGATATTTAGGTTGGCTACCATCCTGGGGTTTAGAATTTCAGCGTCGGGTATTTTTAGAGAGAATAAAGCAGGAAAGGAAAACTGAAAATAAATCTACAAATTTTTATCCAGAACGGATATATATTAGTCGAAATAATTCACGATACAGACGAGTTTTCAATGAAGAAGAAGTTATATCAAAGTTAAGCCAACTTGGCTTTGTTTGTATTGAGCCAGAATCAATTACTTTGACAGAACAAATAGCCATATTTGCTCATGCCAAAGTGATTATTGCTGCTCATGGTAGTGGACTGACAAATATTATGTTTTGTCGTCCAGGAACTAAAGTTATAGAGTTGGTGTCACCTAACTATATAAGACATTATTATTGGGTGATTAGCCAACAACTCGGACTTGAGCATTACTATTTAAAAGGAGAGGATTTTACTTGTTATCCTATCCGTCAATTAATGTATCAAAATCCTCTGACGGAAGATATTATCGTTAATCTTAATTCTTTAGAAAAAGTTCTGAAAATTACTGGTATTGTCGAAAATACAAAAATACTAGAAACAGTTTTCAGTGGTGAGATAAAAGCATCTATTCAGAAATACCAACAATTAGCCATCAGGGAAAATTTATCTGACCAAAAGAGCAACCCACCTATTAAAGCAGTAGATAAAAAAATGTCACCAAAAGTTAACTCCCAAGAAATGGCTGTTGAGTTACATCAACGAGCAGAATTATACTTAAAGCAAAAAGAATTAGAATCAGCAAAAACAACCTGCGAGCAAGCTTTAAAACATCAACCAGATTATGCGCCAGCTTGTAAAACTTTAGGCAATATTCTTCATACCCAAGGTCAATTAGAAACGGCTTGGTATTGGTATACAAAAGCAATAGAATATCAGCCAAATTTTGCCGAAGCTTATGTTAATTTAGGTACATTATCTGTTCAAAAAGAACAGTGGCAAGAAGCGATAAACTATTATCAAAAAGCTATAGAAATCAAACCAGATTTAGCAGCCGCTTACCGAAATTTAGCCAGAGCTTATGAAAAAATAGGCAACCACAGTGAAGCAGCAGAATGTCGTAAACAAGCCTACTCTTTAGAACCTGATAATCAAAAAATAAATCGATCAAATCAAATCGCAAAATCAAATTCAGAATTATCAAATGAAGCAACCCAAATAGCAATTCCCAGTGATGCCACAACCACCTACAAAACTTTAGGTAAAATGTTGCAATCTCAAGGGCAAATAGAGGCAGCTTGGCAGTCCTATAAAAAAGGTCTTTGTGTTCAGCCAAATGACCCAGAAATTTATCTAAATATTGGCAGTTTATATGCTCAACAACAACAATGGGTAGAAGCAATTGAATGCTATAAAAAATCCCTTTCTCTGAAGCAAAATTATGCCGATGCTTACCGCAAGTTAGCTACAGCTTGGACGCAAATCGGCAAGCAAACAGAAGCTCATAATTGTTGGTATCGAGCCTATACTTTAGAACCAGAAAAAGCTACAGCAGAAGAACATTTAATATTAGGAAATACTCTGCTCAGACAAAACGTAATTGATAAAGCAATATCCTGTTATTGTCGGGCGATAGAATTAAACCCTAATTTATTAGGAGCTTACGAAAATTTAGGGGAAGCATTAAAGCTGCAAGGAACAAAGAAACCTACCACACCAGTATTTCCCCATCATTGGCAAAATTCAGCAAATCCTCTCAATTTAATCACAGCAGAAAATCATCAAAATACTCAAGGAATAATTCAACAGGTTAGGGCTGAAAATGCAATTCATATTGTTCAGAAACTCCAAAATTTTGAAAGAGTTGTTAGCGATTTAGTAAATACAGTCACATCAACATTTAATTTAAAAAATGACTTATCTGACAATTCTCTAGAATCATCTTTATCTCTGTTAGAAAATAGTCAGCCTCAGCTCAATGGAAATTCTACAGGAATCATCAAAACTGTACATCCCAATAAACCTCTAATTATCGAACCAGATTTAAGTAATATTTATTGGAATCTGGAGGAAGAAAAAACAGTTCTAAATACTCCAACACAAACTAACAATAATCAGATTATTCACTCTGGCTTAAAACCAGAAAAAATTTCCAAAATTAACGAGACAATACCTATAAATTCGACACCTGTTTTACCACCTAATGGTACGGTAAATATTCCTGATATTTATATTCAGGAAGCTCAAAAATATTATGACCGGGGATTGTATGAACAAGCAATTTCTCAATGTCAGCAAGCTATTTATATCAAAGTAGATGCAGTACAAGCTTACATAATTGTCGGAAATTCTCAGCAAAAAATTGGGCAAATCAAAGAAGCAGAGAAAAATTACCAAACAGCTCTTGAATTTGAGCCAAATAATGTCTCAATTTATAAACAATTAGGAAATTTGTATGCTGAACATAAATTTTGGCAGTCAGCAATTGCTTGTTATCAAAAAGCAGCAAAAATTGAACCAAATGTGGCGGATAATTATCGCAAATTAGCTAAAATTTGGAATGAGTTAGGTCAAGCAAAAGCAGCAATAGATTGTTGGTATCAAGCTTACTCTTTAGAACCGAAAAAAGTAACAGCTAATGACCATTTTAATTTAGGAAATAAATTGTATAGGCAAGGGCAAATTACTCAGGCAGTATCTTGTTATCAAAATTCTATAAAATTAAATCCTAATTTTCCTACAGCTTACTATAATCTTAGTGTGGCTTTAAAACATCTGGGCAAATTAGATGAAGCAATTATTTATCATAATAAGGCTAAGGAAATATGGGCAGATAAAAATCAAAATCAGGACAATTTAAAGGTTGAAATGAATTCTCGTATCTCAGCTAAATTAGAAATTAAACACGAAAATGGTCATCAATCAAACGTAGCAGAAATAAAACAGGAAAATCATCAACCACGGCAGTTAAATCAGAAAGTGCAAAATGAGAAAAAGTATACTCAAAAAGAACAAATCCAAGAAATCTTAAAAAAAGCCAATACTTATTATTTAGAAGGATTGTTTGAAGAAGCGATCGCCTCCTGTGAAAGAACAATTAAAATTAAACCATATCCAGAAGCTTATCAAATAATGGGGAAAGCTTTTAAAGAGAAAAATCAGGTAGATAATGCTATTGATTGTTATCATCAAGCCATGAAAATAAATCCTAACTTAGCTGGTGCTAATTATGACATAGGAAAAATATTTGCAATCCAGAAAAACTGGCATCAAGCTATTCATTATTATCGCCAAGCTTTATCTTTATTACAGTTTGATTTAGACACTCAAACATTAATAGAATTAAAACCTGATATTTGGGAAGTACATCAACAATTAGGAGATGCTCTACAAGAGATTGGTGAAATAGAAGAAGCTGTGAAAATTTATCGTCAAGCTCTTAATTTAAGTAAAAATTAGAAAACTTCCGGATTAAATAAAAAAAGCCAGAAAATTATAGAATGAACTAATTTTAGGTTCTGGTAAATAGTTATATAGCAATCTTAAATAGGTTATAACATCTTATCGTAGAGGTTTGGTTTTTAAACCGAAGGGAAAATGAGATTAAAATACCAAACCTCAACAGTTTTTTTGTACGAATCATTCCATATTGCTATATAGCCTTTCTCAAGCTAATGAGGTACAGTTGTTGTTCTTATTTTCTAATCCTTATTCCCCCATCTTCCCTACTCCCTACTCCCTACTCCCTACTCCCTAAAACAAAGGAATTTTGTACCTCACCAGTGCGGGAATTGCTATATACCAATTACCAATGGATAATTGATAATTAATCAATTCGGTTTAAAGCAACTCCAGTTAAGGAGAAAAAGGGGTCGTTTTGCTGGTGCATAACTCCGTTTTTCATGTTGCGGAGCAAAACGACTCTCGCCAAAATGAAAAATGAAATTTCGCGTAGGGTGAGATGGTGAAGAAACCCGCTCTTGCAGAGCCGCTCCGCTTTATATGTCGGCGACAGCCGTTAACGTTTGCGGAGCATTCCGGAACGGAAAGTTGTGCGGAACGCTAAACGCCAGATTCAATATAACAAGAGAAAAGTGCTAGGAAATTTCCTTATATTCAATTCCGTTACGGTTTTAACCATCAGAAATACTATAAGTATTTTATACCAAATTTTAAGACTTTTTAGGATTTGGTAAAATTCCAAAGTATAAATATAAAGTATTTATCACCCTAAAGTATTAAGGCATGATACAGCAGATTGCAAGTAAATGAGCTACATTCCTTAATTTGATAAATCCTTACTATTTTAAAAGCTGGTATACAAAATATTTTTGCTGTACCTCATAAACCTGAAATACGCTGTAAATGGTATTACAGAGCGAGTTCAAACATAACTTTTAATACTTTAATTTAAGGAATTAATGATTACTGTTAATTCAATTTAATTATCTTGCTACCCCTCCCTTTTTTTTGCCTATTTCCTGGGCGAAGCACTATATGTATTTTGATTACTAAAAAATATTGTAATTACATCAATTTATTATGCTAATAGACACAAAAATCGATACAACAACTCCTACTATGCAAGACCCTAAGTATGCCAAAACCCACTATAGCTTAGGGCAAAGTTTTGCTAAACAAGGAAAATTAGAAGAAGCTATTACTTCCTACCAGACAGCCATTGAAATTGACCCATACTTTACAGAAGTTTACTACTCCTTAGCAGATGTTTTTGTTGAACAAAACCAACAAGAAGCAGCAATAATTCTATATAAAAAAGCAATTGAAATTCAACCTAATCTCTGGAAAGCTCATCATAACTTAGCAAACTTACTACAAGAAATAGGAGACTTAGAAGCAGCAGTCAATGTATATAATCAGTCAATCAAACTCAACCCAAAATTTTCTTGGTCTTTTCATAATTTAGGGGAGACATTAGTAAAACAGGAAAAATTCTCAGAGGCAATTTCAGCTTATCGCCAGGCAATACAATTAAACTCAAACTCTCCTTGGTCTTATTTTAACTTAGCAGAAATATTTGTAAAAGTAGGGCCGTTTTTTGAAGCTATCGCGGCTTATAAAAGTGCCATAAAACTACAGCCAGATTTGCCGAGAGCTTATGAAAAATTAGGAGATGCTTTACAACAAGAAATGGAGCGTAATGCAGCAGAGGCAGTTAATTCTTATAGACAAGCAATAGAGCGAAATCCAGATGATATAGAACTATATCATAAAGCTTTAGAAATTAAACCCAACGATTCAGAATTATATTTGCAATTATGCCAGACATTAGTTAAACAAAATGAATTAGACGAGGCAATTATTTTTTATCAAATGGGATTACAAGCTCAGTCAGCTAACCCAGATATATCAGCACAATTTGATTTAATGGAGTTAGGAAATTCCTGTGTTAAAAAAGGCGAATTAAAAGCAGCTATTTTCTTTTATCAAGAAGCACTTAATCAACATCCAGATAATGACTTAATTTCTTGGCAATTACAAAATACAAAAGCTATTAAAAATAGGGAATTTGCCTACCCTGTGGAAACTGCAGAATATCTCCAGCTTGTAGAACCAGAACCACTAACTCTAAACACCAGTGACAAACCAATTATTTCCATAATTATTCCTGTTTATAACCAAATTTTACATACCTACAATTGTTTAAGATCCTTACTAGCAACCTTAGATGATTCTCTACCATTTGAGGTAATTGTAATGGACGACCACTCCAAGGATAATACCCAAGAAGTGCTAAGTAAAATATCTGGAATAAAATCGGTATTTAACGAACAAAATTTAGGCTTTATTGGCTCATGTAACCGAGGAGCAGAACTAGCAAAAGGTGAATATTTAATATTTCTAAATAATGATACAGTGGTTATGCCTAACTGTTTCCAGGAAATGTTAGAAACTTTCAGAAAAATACCAAATGTAGGATTAGTTGGAGCTAAATTTTTATATCCCAATGGAAAACTTCAAGAAGCAGGTGGAATTATTTGGCAAGATGGTTCCGCGTGGAATTATGGCAGATTAGATCATCCTAATAAACCAGAATATTGTTATTTACGAGAAGTAGATTATTGTTCCGGTGCTGGAATTATGATTCCTACCAAACTATGGAGACAAATAGGAGGTTTTGATACCCGTTATAAACCTGCTTATTATGAAGATACCGACTTAGCATTTGAAGTGAGAAAAGCTGGTTATAAAGTCCTGTATCAACCCTTAGCTAAAATTGTTCATTTTGAAGGAATATCTTCAGGAACAGATGTCACTAAAGGAGTGAAAAAATATCAGGTAGTTAATCATCAAAAATTTATTCAAAAATGGCAAAATGTTTTAAAACTACATCGGCCTAATGGAATAGAACCTCATTTAGAAAGAGAAAGACCAATACAAAAGCGATTATTAATGATAGACGCTTGTATGTTAACACCCGACCAAGATTCAGGTTCAGTAACAGCTTTTAACTTAATTAAAATCTTTCAATCTCTTAATTACAAAATAACCTTTGCTCCTGATAATTTATTATATGTTGAAAAGTATACAGAAGATTTACAAAGGTTAGGAGTCGAGTGTTTATATTGCTCCCATGTAACCTCAATTCAATCTCATTTAGAAACCTATGGCAGTCAATATGATGTTGTATATTTAGCCAGACTAGAATTTACAGAAAAACACATAGATAATGTGAGAAAATTTGCGCCCCAAGCAAAAATAATCTACGACACAGTTGATTTACATTATCTCCGGGAGCAAAGAGAAGCCAAACTAAAAAATAGTTTGGAATTATTAGAAAAAGCAATGAAAACAAAAGAAAGGGAATTAGCATTAATGGCAAAAGCAGACTGCACATTAGTAGTTAGCATGATGGAAAAACAAATGTTAGAACAAGAAAATCCTCACTTAAAAAATATCGAATTTTTCAATATGCCCAGGGATATATATGGTGCAGAAAAAGTATTTATAGACAGAAAAAATATCTTATTTATTGGTGGATTTCAACACCCACCCAATGTAGATGCAATGCTTTATTTTGTGCAGGAACTCTTTCCCTTAGTCAAGCAAAAAATCCATGACATGAAAATTTTTATTATCGGCAGTAAAGCACCCGAAGAAATTTTGAATTTAGCCTCAAATGATGTAATAATCACAGGTCATGTACCTGATATTTCCGAATATTTTAATAGCTGCAAAATATCAGTAGCTCCCTTAAGATATGGGGCAGGAATTAAAGGCAAAATTTTGACAAGTTTTAGCTATGGATTGCCAGTAGTAGCTACTCCTATAGCAGCAGAAGGAATGGGCATTACTGATGGTTATGATGTTTTAATTGGAGATAATTCAGAAAACTTTGCTCAACAAGTTACTAACTTATATTTAGACAATCAATTGTGGTCAAAAATTTCTCAAAATTCCCTAGATACTGTATCAAGCAGATATTCAATGAAAGCTGTAACTAATAAATTTGATGAGCTTTTAAGTAGTCTAGGTGTTTAAGCTATCAGCTATCAGCTATAAATTATTAACTCATTATTTTGGAAGAAGGAATTAATAGTCAAGGAGAATTAAAAGTTATAAATGAAATATTTCTGTCAGCTAACCTTAGTCTTTTCCTGATTCTTTAAAAAGCTGTTTTCGGCTGTCGCCGACATATTTGCGGAGCATTCCCTATACGAAAAAATGCAGTTACTACCCAAGAGGCTAGCTGAATACCTACCTAGGTGTTCCTCAAAAACAACTAACATCCGAATCAACAACTAGGTAAAATATTGTAATAATATGGCAACATCCTGAAACGATAATTATCCTAATGAAGAACTAGATGGAATGACTAAATAGTTATATAGGAAATATCAGTAAATGGAAGTTAATCAAACAAATTTTCCCATCAAAGGTTCAGCAAAAGAAATCAGTGAAATTATTGGTTTATTTGATGATATGTGGGTAGGGAAAGAACTAAGCTTTACTATCAAAAGCGAATATCCTATCCAAGAAATTGAATTAGAAGGATATCTTTCTAATCAATTTCCTGAAGGCAACAACATTATATTGAAAGTAGGAAGAGAAACCAAACAAATTAGTAGTTCTGGAAACCAAGTATTTAATTGTTCAATACCCTTAACCTTAGCAGCTTATCAGAAGACTAAAGTTGAAGTGATAAGTGAAAAAGTCTTTAATCCTAAAAAGCAAGGATTAGGTGATGACCAAAGAGATTTAGCTTTTATCTTAGTTAACTTTCATATTAAACAGGGTAGAACAGCAGCAGAATATTTACAAGAAGGAAAAAATTTAGAGAAAAACGGTGAATTTGAATCAGCCATTAGCTGTTACGAAAAAGCTATTTCTTTAAATCCAAAATTTCATTGGTCTTACTATAAATTAGGAGAAGCTTTGCTAAAACAAGGAAAATATAAAGAAGCGATACTTCATTATCGTCAAGCTGTTGAATTAAATCCTAATTCAACTTTATTCCTATCTGGTTTAGAAGAAGCTATAGCACAAAATAGTAATGGGGAACAAGCTACTAATTCTCCTAAAAAAGTTGTAAAACTTGAATCATACGTTCCCCAATATCAAAAAGTACCAGCCAAAATCTGTAGTTAAAAATGAAAAGAACAATCTTAATTCACCACCACATATTTAAAAATGCAGGGACTTCCTTACAATATGCTCTGAAAAAGCATTTTGGACCCAAATATTATGAGTGTGAACTCCCACAAAGTCAGATGGTGACAAAAGAGGATTTAGAAAAATTTATCTTAGAAAATCCTCAAGCATTAGCAATATCAGGACATCATATTTGTCTGCCTACTCCTCAAGAGAAAGAATATCAAACCTTGTCTTTTATCTTATTAAGAAATCCATTAGCGAGGGTAGAGTCAATATATAAATTTGAGAAAAAACAAAATGCTCAAACACCAGGAGCAATAAAAGCAAAAGAACTAGATTTTAAGGGATATGTCAGATGGAGATTAGATAAAACTCCAACAATGTTATGTAATTATCAAACTTATTATTGTGCCAGAAAAGATAAAAGTGAAGGTAGTAAAATTCCTACAGAACAGGATTTAGACGTGGCAATTAAAAATATCAAAGACAGTGCTGTCGTTGGTACTGTCGAGAGATATGAAGAAACTTTAGAATTAGCAAACAAAACATTCAGTCAATATTATTCAGGGATAAATCTAGAATATATTTATTTGAATGCTAATAATAAAAAAGCAATCAAACCAGAAGAAGAAATTAATAAAAAACTTGGAGCAGAGTTAGGAGAGGAAATGGTAAACGAACTGGAAGAGGGAAATAAATTAGATAAAATTTTATGTGGAATAGCCAATGAAATTTTAACAGAGAAGTTGACAAATAAATTAGAAGCAGTAAGGGTAGGGAAGTAAAAGCATAAAATAACAGCGTTATATAACAAGTTTAATTGCTAATAAAGGAGATAAATTTAGGTGGAAATTCAATCTAAAAAAAGACAAATACAGAATGAAGATACTGTCAAAAAATCAAATCATTTAAAGCAGCAAAATGGGGAACTAAATGATGAGGAATTTCAGACATTAATTAGATTAGCTAAAAAAGTTTTGTGGTCTGATCGCGAAACCAAACGTCAAATAGAAAGTCAGGGAATTCATGTTATTCCAGCCAGGTTTTATTCAGAAATTCCCACTGTAGAAGAGGTTGAAAATTCTTTTGAATATAGGGATACTAAAAAAGGTCCTTTTCATTCTCCCCAAGTTTTTAACCAAGAAAATATTATTAACTTCTTGGAAGAAATACAAACTTATGCAGAGGAATTTAACCCACCCCTGTCAGGAAATATCGAAAACCCTAATAGTTTTTTCTGGAAAAATCCTGCTTTCTCATTCAGTGATGCTATGGCATATTACTGTATTGTAAGACATTTTAAACCAAAGCAAATATTAGAAGTAGGAAGTGGATATTCCACCTTAGTAGCTAATGAAGCTCTTAAGAAAAATGGTTATGGAAAAATAGTAATTATTGAGCCTTATCCCAAGCAATTTCTTTATCAATTAGATACGGTAGAAACAATAATCACAAAATTTGTACAAGACATTCCTGTATCTGAATTTGTGGAGTTGTTAGGGGAAGGAGACATTTTCTTTATTGATTCAACCCATACAGTTAAAAATGGTAGTGACTGTCTGTATCTCTACTTAAAAATCATGCCAGAAATTAATAATAATGTTTTGGTTCATACCCACGATGTTAGATTGCCATTTCCTTACAATCAGAAAGATTTAATCGAAAAAAATATCACCTGGACTGAGCAATATTTACTATATGCTTATCTGCTAGATAATCCCAAAGTAGAAGTTGTTTTTTCTAGTATGTTCTTGCATAAATTTTTCCCAAAACAAGCAGAAATGTTTATGAGAGGTAAATACAAAGAAGGTGGAGCTTCTATTTGGTATAAATTGAATGGTAGTCAACAAGTTAAGTAGTTGATTATATCATATCTCTTTGAATAACCATAATAAAAAATTTAGCGAGTAGGCAACAGGGGGAAGTTTGTTTCCACAGCATTCCGCAGAAAAAATATTCTCCCTGAGAGAGAAAAAGATTTTTATTATGCCTAATTAATGAGACTTGAGCTTAATCATATAACAGTTTTAATTCACAACTACATATTTAATAGGATAAAGTATAAAAATGAATTGTTTAATGTATACAAATTGTCAGCGTGGTTTGATTTTTGAATTTTTAAAACTATCTGATAAATTTATGCAAAAATATAGAGTTGATTTAGACGAAATACCACCTAACCATATAGCTATTCGCGATCAATTTCTTATTCCAGAGCAAATATTAGAAAAAACAAAGTTATTTATTTATCAGCCTCTAGATTCAAAACACGGACATTGCAGTACAGAATATATTTTGAAAAAGCTTCCTTCAGATTGTATTTCTATATCATTACCGCGTTTGTACTTTAAGGGCTACTGGCCACAACATGATTCTAATCCATTTAATAAAGCAAATAAAGAAAATTTTCATGGTTTATTTCCCTATGGAGATAAAAACGTTAATTTGATGATGAATCAGGGATTTTCAAAAGATAAAATTCTTAAAGAAATAAGTGGGAAAGATTTCTATAATCCAGATTATTTGTTAGAAAATATTGATTATACATTGACTGAATTATCAAAACGGGAAGCCAATACAGATGTCAAAGTGTCAGATTTTATTCGAGAGAACTATAGAAAATATCAGCTTTTTCATACTATTAATCATCCTACTGATATTGTTGGTTTAGAAGTAGCTAATCAAATTCTTATTAAACTCAATATGTCTCCAATATCTCAAGGAGTTAAACCCAAACACAGGGAAGTTCTCGGAAGTCTTCAGGTTCCTATATACTCTAGTGTTATTCATGGTTTGGGTTTAACTTTTGTTTCCAATAGTAGTGTTTATTGGTCGAAAGAATTTGGTAGGAAATTTACTTTTAGTGAGTATATAAATCAATATATGAATCAGGATATTCAGTCCCGTTTATCATCCGCTGAAATTGCCTTCAATAATGCTGAATCCTTAGTTGAGAGCGGACAAATTTCATCAGCTATTTCTAGCTACAAAGATTCTGCTGAACTAAACCCAGACTTTTGGAAAGTGCATTGGCGTTTAGGAAATGCTTTAGAAAAACATGGTCAACCAAATGAAGCAATTGCTTGTTATCGAAAAGCTATAAAACTAAACCCTAGCTTTTCTTGGTGTCACTATAATTTAGGTAACATCCTGGCAACACAAAAAAAATTAGATGAAGCCATCTCTTGCTATCAAACGGCTATTAAGCTTCAAGCTCCCTCCAGAATTTTTTGGTTTCAGATGAAGCTAGGAGATGTTTTGCAGCAGCAAGGAAAACATGAAGAAGCTATTGAAAATTATCAGATAGCTATTGAAATAAACCCTAAGATGTCTAATGGATATCATTGTTTAGGGTTAGCTCTAGCCGCACAACAAAACTGGGATGATGCGATCGCTAACTTCCTTAAAGCTTTACAGATAAAACCTGGACTCATACCAGTCTATTACGATCTAGGTTACGCTTTGGAGAAAAAAGGTTTGCTGGAAGATGCAAATGCTTGTTATACTCATAGAAATTTGCCTGTAAATTTTATCAAAAAGTATCTAAATTCAAGACATGATTGGTCAGTGACACAATCATACTTGAGAAAAGATTTCTTGCGCATTCAAGTCGAGCCAAAGAAAACCATATCCCTATCTCCACCAAGAACAGTTGATGGAAATTTGCACTTTGTTCATAAACAACTTGAGGCTATAGCAAAAGAAGCTTTCGTAGTTAATTTACCAAATGGTCGAGGTTGGTCAGATGGTTCAGCGAGTGCAATTATTACAGAAGATAATCAGCTTTTGGAAGATGTTTCCACAGGAGGGGCACGCCTCATTGCTGCTTCTGATAATTTATCTCCAGCTCACGAGTTAAATGGAAAAGTAGCTTTTCTATCTAGCTTTTTTGGAACTCCTAACTACTGCCACTGGATGTTTGATACCTTGCCTAGAATTGAGTTAATGCGTCTTGCTGGTATAGACATTAACACAATTGATAAGTTTGTTATTCATATGTTTGAAGCACCATTTCACTTGCAAACACTGAATCTATTAGGTATACCAAAAGAAAAAGTTATTGATACTAAAAATTATCCCCATATAGTAGCTGAAAATTTAATTGTTCCATCCGTGTTTATGCACCCAGCTAATGGTGCTTCTAGATGGGTTATTGAGTTTTTAAGGAAGTTAGTTTTAGGGAATCAACCAGTTAAAACTAATAGAAATAAACGCATATATATTAGCCGAGCCGGAGCATCAAAGCGTAGAATTATTAATATAAAAGAAGTCGAAAACCTTCTAGATAATTATGGTTTTCAAAGGGTTACGATGGATTCAATGTCAGTAGTTGAACAAGCCATATTGCTTTCTGAAGCTGAGGCAGTAGTTGGTACTCATGGTGCGGGATTAACCAATATCGTGTTTTGTTCTCCTGGAACTAAAGTTGTGGAGATTTTTTCTCCTTTATACGGCACTAATGCTTACTTTGTAATGAGTAATCAGTGTGATTTAGACTACTCTTGCTTCGTGGGAGAGGATTACGATAGATCATTGCAGAATCAATTAGAACGAAAAATACCTAACTCAACCCACGGTGCAAAAGATATTTTGATTAATATTAAGTCATTGTCAAATCTACTTGATTCGATTCTGTGTAATAAATATGCACCTATATCTTGTTAGTAAAATTGCTCTTTACAGCGGTTTTAAAATGGTGTGACAGTCCAGTATTTTAGGGGTTTTTCATGTTATCAAATCCGAATAATTACTATACCCAAGTCATCGCAACTTGAGTAAAAGGAAGCAATTTCCGGGGTTTAGGAGATTGCTTCTTATAGCGCTACGCGCTAGGGAATAGGGAATAGGGAATAGCGGTGCGACCCCGCGTCGCCGATAGGCGCAAGCGGTCGGACCCCGCGACGACGCCAGTCGCAAGGGAACGCCGACCAAGAGAGGGAACGCGCACCAAGAGAGGGAATAGTAGACGAATAAAGGGTTTTAGGATTTAGAAATGTCAAGAGCCTTAATGCGTAGCGCTATATCATCGCAATGACGACTGTTCAACCGGATTCTATATCACAAAGCAAAACGGCCATTAACATCTACAAACTGTATATAGTTTTATTTTTAAATCTTTCCAGATTTTACAACGCCACTATGTATTCTTAACGGAAAACAAAAACTATCCTGAACTGCAAAATGAAAAATCCAATTCTAGTTTTTGTTGATGCTGGAGTGGACAACTATCAAAAATTGTTTGATGGTGTAGTTGCGGAAGCTAAACCTTTTATTCTCCATACTGCCACTGATGGTATCCAACAAATAGACCAAATTTTACAACAATATCCAGGACAGAAAACCGTTCATATTATCTCCCACGGTGCCCCTGGTTGTCTGTACCTGGGAAATACTCAACTGAGTTTAGATACCCTCAAACAGTACACGCCTCAACTGCAACAATGGGATCTCGATAACCTCCTGCTTTATGGTTGTCATGTTGCTGCGGGGGATGCGGGAGAAGAGTTTGTGAGTAAGTTGCAAGGTTTGACAGGAGCAAATATTGCTGCTTCTAAGTCTCTGACAGGGGCAGAATTCAAAGGTGGTAACTGGGAGTTGGAGGTAAATACAGGTAAAGTTAAGGTTCCCACTGCACTACAAACAGAGGTAATGGGAACCTATACTGGTGTCTTCAACTTGGAACTGGAAACTGACTTTGCATCAGGACAGGTAATTGTCAAACCTCGTGGATTTGGTGAGATTAGCTCTCTCAGTAGCCTCCAAGCTCGCCTCGGAGCAACCACCATCAATACAACTAAAACAGATCTAGGTCTTCAACTGTGGTCTATTCCAGGGGATGTAGAAGATTTTATTAGTCGCAATCAAAATAACCCTCTACTAGAATACATAGAACCCAACTACACTATTACTCTTGATTCTAGAGTTCCCGATGACTCAATTATTAATGCTGATTCTACAGTTCCCAATGAGTCAATTATTAATGCTGATTTTACAGCTCCCAATGACACATTTTTCAACCTAATGTGGGGGCTTCACAATACTGGACAGACAGGAGGAACCTCTGATGCAGATATTGATGCACTAGAAGCTTGGGATATTCAAACAGGAAGTAACAATGTAGTAGTGGGAGTCATTGATACTGGTATTGACTACACTCACCCAGACTTGGCCAACAATATGTGGACTAATCCTGGTGAAATCCCTGGTAATGGCATTGATGACGACGGCAACGGTTATGTAGACGATGTTTATGGTTATGACTTTGCCTACGGAGACAACGATCCAATCGATCTTGTTGATGGTCATGGGACTCACGTTGCGGGAACCATTGGAGCAGACGGCAACAATGGACAAGGAGTAGTAGGGGTAAATTGGAACGTTGATTTGATGGCGATCAAGTTCCTAGACGATAATGGTAGCGGCACTACATTCGGTGCAATCCAGGCAATAGAATATGCAACAATGATGGGAGCTGACCTGACTAACAATAGTTGGGGAGGGGGAGGCTTTTCTCAGGGATTGTATGACGCCATCGCAGCAGCAGGTGCAGCAGATTCTTTATTTATTGCAGCAGCAGGTAACAGTGGCACAAATAATGATGCTACCCCTCACTACCCAGACGGCTACGATTTAGACAACATCATTTCAGTTGCTTCCACAGACCACAATGATAATTTATCTAGTTTCTCTCAATATGGAGCTACATCAGTAGATTTAGGTGCGCCTGGTTCAAGTATTGCTAGCACTGTACCAGGAGGTTACGCTTATTTAAGCGGTACTTCCATGGCAACTCCTCATGTATCAGGAGTGGCAGCTTTAGTGTTGGCAGAAAATCCTGACTTGAGTTATCAAGAAGTCAAAGATATCATTCTTGAGAGTACCGATCCGATTTCAGCACTAGATGGAAAAACGGTAACAGGGGGTCGTTTGAATGCCTTCAAAGCACTGTCTTTATTAAACGCTACTCCCACTGATATAACACTCGCCAATGACACTATTGATGAAAACGTGGCAGCTAATAGTGTAGTAAGTACATTGAGTACCACCGATACTGACGATGGAGATACCTTTACTTACGAATTAGTATCTGGTGAGGGAGACACAGATAACGCAGCTTTTACCATTGATGGCGACCAACTAAAAATCAATAGTTCTCCAGACTATGAAACTCAGTCTAGTTACAATATCCGAGTTCAGACTACTGATGCAGCAGGAGAGACTTATGAAGAGGAGTTTACCATTAATATTAACGATGTCAATGAAGTTCCCACAGATCTAAATCTTGACAACAACAGTATTGATGAAAACGTAGCAGCAAATACTCTAGTTGGCACGTTATCAACTACAGATCCTGACGATGGAGATACCTTTACTTACGAATTAGTATCTGGTGAGGGAGATACAGATAACGCAGCTTTCACCATTGATGGCGACCAACTGAAAATCAATAATTCTCCAGACTATGAAACTCAGTCTAGTTACAATATCCGAGTTCAGACTACTGATGCAGCAGGAGAGACTTATGAAGAAGAGTTTACAATTAGTGTTAACGATGTCAGTGAACCAGTCAGTGAACCAGTTCGTTTTGATTTTAATGCTGATGGAGTAGCAGATATATTGTGGCGTAATGGCACTAATGGAGTTAACAGCATCTGGTTGATGAATAATGACGGCACAAGAAATAGTAGTGTTAATCCTGGAGGAATAGGTACGGCTTGGGATGTGGCTGGAGTTGACGACTTTAATGCCGATGGAGTAGCAGATATATTGTGGCGTAATAATAATGGAGCCAACAGCATCTGGTTGATGAATAATGACGGCACAAGAAATAGTAGTGTTAATCCTGGAGGAATAGGTACGGCTTGGGATGTGGCTGGAGTTGCCGACTTTAATGCCGATGGAGTAGCAGATATATTGTGGCGTAATGATAATGGAGTTAACAGCATT
>JBCDJM010000114.1:0-21706 GCA_038747755.1 Cyanobacteria bacterium P01_H01_bin.35 | reverse complement strand
GGAGAAAAAAGAAAAAAAATTCTTTTAGCTAATCCTCTTATTTATAAGAAGAGGTAATAATTAATTATTAATTGTTGAACCTACTCCCTATTGAATTAATATTCAAGCAAGGGATTATTTTTTGTATATAAACTCTTTGGATTTAATAAAGGTAATTTTAAAATGTCAATCCAATCTATCAGTTGAAAATCTGTTTCTAAATCTGAATCATCTTCAAATGCATTAGTCAAAATCTGATTAACTGCTTTGGCAAGACAGTGTTCAACTAACCAATGATGAGTCCGTTCTAAATCTCGGTCAAACTCCAAATAAATTGCACCGATTAAAGCTTCAAAAATTTGAGCTAAAATTTTATTCTGCTCACTTTTATGTTTCCATTTATAACTTTTTCCCAATATAGAGAACTGCCTCAATTTTAAATCCCTAGCAAATTCAGAAAGCATCTTTCTACTAATAATATCGCTTTCTATAATAGTCAGAGTTGCTTTACCTAAACTAGAAAAATTCTCCGATAAATAGTTACTAACAATTCGACAAAAAACTACATAGCCTAAGTTTGCCAAACCCTGATGCTCTAGAGCCTGTTGTTTTTGTTCTGGCCTCATAATATTAGTCCCATCATAAATGTGATTTGGATGAGTTAGAGCAATTTCCAATAGTTCAGGATGTTCAAATTCGGGGATAGAGATACTCACTTTTTTGACAGCCTCAATATTTAAGCCCATAATATTATCACTAACTCCATAAAATGAGATTTAATTAATAACTACTACAATTTCTTAGTAGATAATTACAGAATAGTTAATAATTTAATAAGATTTGTATCAAAAAAGTATGAGAGATTCTTTTTAAAGTAAATCTAAAAAAAGGGATATAGAATAACTTAACTTAGAACAGGGAAAAGACAAAAATACAAAGCTATTTTCCGACTATAGCAATCAGGAATAATTTTGATAGAATTTAAGAACATTTAATCTGAAACAAAATCCTTTTATATTCTGACTCTATCCTCCTGACTCTTAATTAGCACTAAAATCTTACAGCTCATATAAGATTGCTATATAAAAGAGGAATAAAATATAGTTATTCCTCTAGAGGAGTTTTATGACAACTGATAACTGATAACTGATAACTGAAATGACTTATGTCTACAAAAATTAAACTGGTTAAACAACATCAATGCTTTGGTGGCACAGTCAGCTATTATTTCCACTCATCTTTCACCTGTAATATTGAGATGCGTTTCTCAATTTATCAACCACTGCAAGGGAAATCAAAACCCCTGCCAATTCTGTATTTTCTCTCTGGTTTAACCTGTACTGAAGATAATTTTATGGCTAAAGCAGGAGCGCAACAATTTGCTAATAAATATGGATTAATTTTAGTTGTACCAGATACAAGTCCACGGAATACTGGTATTGTTGGAGAAGATGATGATTGGGATTTTGGTACAGGCGCAGGATTCTATCTTAATGCAACTTCAGAACCTTGGAAAAAGCATTATCAAATGTATAGTTATGTAGTTGAAGAATTACCAGAAATTATTGCCAAAAATTTTCTAGTACAACCAGATAAGCAAAGTATTTTCGGTCACTCCATGGGAGGTCATGGCGCATTAATTTGTGCTTTAAAAAATCCTGAAAAATATCAATCTGTTTCAGCTTTTGCTCCAATTTCAGCACCTATGCGTTGTCCTTGGGGTGAAAAAGCTTTTAGCAATTATTTAGGTGAAAATCAAGAAAATTGGCGTGATTATGATGCTAGTGAATTAGTTTTAACTTCTGGTTATAATCGTCCGATTTTAATCGATGTAGGAACTGCCGATCCTTTTTTAGCTCAAAAGCAATTACTCCCAGAAGTGTTTGAAAATGCCTGTAAAAAAGTTGGTTTACCACTAACTTTAAGAATGCAAGAAAATTACGATCATGGCTATTATTTCGTTGCATCTTTTATCGAAGATCATATTCGTTATCATGCTGAAGCTTTGAAATAAATAGGGCTTGCTGAAAAAGGCTTTTAGTAGTGTTAAGAGTAGGAGTCAGGAGTCAGGAATCAGGAGTTACGATCAATTGGGAATTTAAAGCAGGTAGTTGGAAGAATAGTAAGAGTGATTTTTTTCTAAATATTGAGCAAAAAATCCTAAATTTTTGACCTCAAAGTTCGTACTTTTTCTAGAACCAAAAAGGCTAATAGCTTTATCTGTCAAGCCGTTTATATTTAATCAGCAAGCCCTAAATAAAGACTTTATTAATGGATAATTGATAATTACATCTAATTAAAACCGTTACGTAATTGAATATAAGGAAATATTATTTCTTTTTTTCATGTTGTGCAGAGAAACGACCGCTTTTTTCCTTAAGCTGAAAAAGTCTTTTAGTAGTGGTAGGAGTCAGAAGTCGTAAGGGCGATTCGCGAATCGCGCGTACAGGATAAATGGGGAATTTAGGGGAGGTAGTCGGAAGAATAGTAAGAGTGATTTTTCTCTAAATATTGAGCAAAAAATAAATCCTCAATTTTGAACCTTTTTGACCTAAAAGTTCGTACTTTTTCCAGAACCAAAAAGGCTAATAGCTTTATCTGTCAAGGCGTTTTTAATCAGCAAGCCCTAAATAAAGACTTAATTAATGAATAATTGATAATTATCTCTAGTTAAAACTGTTACGGAATTGAATATAAGGAAATATTATTTCTTTTTTTTATGTAGCCCAGATAAACAAATGCTTTTTCTCCTTAAAAGGGGATAAAAAAAGAGCATATTCCGTATTTCAAGCCTCCTTATTCTGATAACTAATAACTGAAATGACTTGCTTGATTAATTGAAAAGCTGTTTGGGCAGCATTCCGTAGGAAGAGCTGACTGCTAATAGCTGTTTGAGCAGGATTCCGCAGGAAATGCTTAGATAAAAAAATTAATTACAATAAACTAGAATCAAGACTTTGAGCTTCAGCCTGTGTTTGAGGTAAATGTAGGCCACATTCCTGCTTAAGGCCATGAAAGCGGGTATCCCTTTCATCTGTATCATCAGCAGTCAGAGGCCGACTAGAATGCCAATCTCCCACTGTAGTGTATCCCAAATCGAAAAATGGGTGATAAGGTAAATCGTGGGCTGTCAAGTATTGATAAACATCCCGTGCATTCCAACTAAGTATCGGTAAAATCTTATATATACCCGACTGTTTACCAATCCGATCTAAACTTTGGCGGTGCTTGGTTTGGTCTCCCCTTAACCCAGTCAACCAACCAGTCGCCCTAAGTTCTTTCAATGCTCGTTGCATCGGTTCTACCTTGCGAATTTGGTCATAGCGGTTGAGAGAATCAACATCTTTTTCAGCCCAAAGTCGGCCATATATAGCTTCCATCCGAGCTGGACTCATAGGAGACTGATATACTTTAAGGTTAAGCTTAAGTCGTTCTGTTAATTCTTCAGCAAACTTATAGGTTTCCTCTGGTAAATATCCTGTATCAATCCAGATAACAGGAATATTAGGCACAATACTTGTAACTAGGTGTAACATAACAGCAGCCTGGATACCAAAACTGGTAGTCATAATTAGACCTTCCCCAAAAGTTTCATATCCCCACTTCACCAAAGTATGAGCATCTGCTTGGCCAAGTTTCTGGTTGAGAACTTCCAGATCGAGTTCTGGTTGATATTTATAGTCTTGATGATTGTATCGTTTGTCTTCTTGAAGTGCGATGGGACTATTATGTAACATAAGTTATTACCAATAAAATTCTCGGTATCAGGATTTATGATTCATCATACGTTACTAATAAAATCCTAATGAGAGATAATTGATACTATTTTGGTGTTTATTAAGACTATTTTTTCTCTAGAGACTCTCTCGTATTACAAAAAGCTTTCTTTGTGGTATGATCGAGAAACAAAAAAAGACCAATTTAGTAAAACTGGCCTAGATATTAAATATGTTCCGTTGTTATTTCTGTGAGATTAACCTTTAGCTACGCATTCCCAAGTTCGCAGCGTTTAGCGGGTTATGAAGTCTCACTTTGTTTTCTGTACTTATTGTAACAAACTATTGAGAAATTTATTAAAAAAATTTAAAAATCAAGAGTAATTGACCTCTGGTTTATGTGGACTTCCGCACTTTGTGGCTTACCCCACAAAACCTGCTCTTGTTTATAAACAACCATACCAGGTTTTGCCCCCTTGGGTTTATAAACAAACTTAGGTTTAGTATAAATTACTGGCACTACTTCACTTTGTCGGGCACGACTATAAAAAGCACTCATATCTGCCACAAACTGGAGGTCAACCTCATCAGGTATTGCACCAGCATCCAGTCGCAACAAAACATGACTCCCTGGAATTTCCTGAGTATGGAACCATAAATCATAATCTCCTGCCACTCTAAAAGTCAAGAGGTCATTTTGGCGGTTATTACGACCTACTAATAATTCAAACCCACCAGGAGTTTGGTAACGATAAAATTCTGTATCCTTTTTATTATCTTGGTGATGATGTTCTGGCGCATTAAGATAACCTTGTTGAATCAACTCATCCCGAATTTCCTGCAAAGTCTGTAAATCTTCTGCACTGCGGTAACTATCTAACTGAGACAAAAAAGCTTCTACTTGTTCCAAATAATCTATTTCGGCTTGAACTTCTGCCAAAAGTGGCTCAACTGCTATACGCGCCCGTTTCAACTTTTGGTGCTTTTTATAAATACTTTGGGCATTTTGTACTGCATTTTTTTCCGGGTCTAATTTTATAGCCACAGCTTCTCCCGTTTCAAAGTCTGCCAGGGAGATATTTTTCATTCCTGGTTGCCATTCCTGAAGATTGGCCATAAGTAGATCGGCTTGCGATCGCAACAACTCTGCCCCATCCGACTGCTTTAAACGTTCTGTAAAAGTATCAGCCTTTAGCTGTAACTTACCCGTTATACCATTAAGTTTTTGACTAATTTGATGATGGAGTTGACTAAACTCTTGCTGATTAAGGTGTTGAGTATAATAGCTATTTAGTAATTCATTAACAGTCTTAACAGATTCTATTCCTCCCCAACCTGTTACACTGTATCCTGTAGATGTCCAACTAGGCTCAAAGTCTAATTTTTCCAAAATCCCCAGCCATTTTTGCCAAAGTCGAAATAAATTTTCCCAATCTAAAGCAGTCAGGTCATCTGTAGATTTTTGTGAGTTTAGACCAGCAGTTTCAATCATTGGTTGTACCAACGCTTTACTAAGACCACGATAATTTTTAATTACATTTCGCCATAATGAACCAGGAATTAAACTAATTCTTTCTTGCCACTGTTGTTGAGTTTCTTGGGGGTTAGGAATAGGATTAGTTAGAGAAGGTGGCATTTCATAAGGTTGACCAGTTTGAATTTGACGGACACTAGACTGTTGACTATTAACTTGATGGGCACAGGTAACAACCAAATTATTAGCAGTGGTAAGAATAACATTACTATATTTAGTCATAACTTCCACATAAAGATGCCATAGAGGAGCTTCTCCAGGACGTTTTGCAAATTGGAAATCCAAAACCCTCTCCCAAGGAGAAACTTCAGCAATACCTATTAAAGCTAAACCACCTAACTGATGTTTTAGTTGTTGACTAAAAGTAAAAGTATCAGGGATGCGAGGCGGAGGGTTGCTAATACAGATACGAGCAGCTTGAGGATGCCAGGAAATATCTAGCCAACCTCGTTGTTTGATAGTTCGGAGGGCTAAAGAAATGGTAAAGCGATCACGCTGATATACTTGTTCTAACCTGGCAGGGAGCCATTGAGACCGGAGTTCAGAACAAGAAGCCATAAGAGTTGTATAATCAACAGGTTGCACAGTCAGGTTAGAATCAAAATTTCCCAGTTAAACGTCCAAAAGTATCTAAATTCGGAATTACGCATTTTCGCTATTCTAAATTTTACAATTCTCATCAAACAAACATGGATTCCTTATTTATATATGATGCCTCTGCCTAATTCCTATTAATCTAAATTTACTGGAATTTCCACTATTATGAGAAATAGGCAATAGGTGGAAAATATTCATTATTCATCTTAACGTTGCTTGTGCTTGGAAACCCCCATTCTCTGTTAGCTTTCTGAGAGATTACTTTTGATTTTTGATTTTTGATTTAACCCTAATCTTATGTTTAGTATCTTGGAAAAACTATAGCGCTATAGATTTAGGTGAGGAAATGGATAAATCTTAAAACTTTCTGAGAGATTACTTTTGATTTTTAATTCTTGATTTAACTGTAACCTTATGTTTAGTATCTTGGAGAAACTATAGCGCTATAGATTTAGGTGCAGAAATGGATAAATCTCAAAATTTTCTGAGAGATTACTTTTGATTTTTGATTCTTGATTTAACTGTAACCTTATGTTTGGTATCTTGGAGAAACTATAGCGCTATAGATTGCTATAGATTTAGGTGCAGAAAATGGATAAATCTCTAAACAAGGTTTTGATATTACTTTTAATTTTTGATTCTTGATTTAACCCTAATCTTATGTTTAGTATCTTGGAGAAACTATAGCGCTATAGATTTAGGTGCAGAAATGGATAAATCTCAAAACCTTGTTTAGAGATTACTTTTAATTTTTGATTCTTGATTTAACCCTAATCTGATGTTTAGTATCTTGGAGAAACTATAGCGCTATAGATTTAGGTGCATAAATGGATAAATCTCAAAACTTTAATTCGTATATGTTTATTGTATTTCATTATAATCCGTTATGGATATCCAGTTAATTAACATTGGTTTTGGTAATATAGTTTCTGCTAATCGGGTCGTTGCAATTGTTAGTCCAGAATCAGCCCCCATAAAGCGGATAATTAATGAGGGAAGGGAAAGAGGCCAACTAATTGATGCTACCTATGGCCGACGTACCAGAGCAGTGATTATTACAGATTCTAATCATGTTATTCTTTCTTCAATTCAGCCTGAGACAGTGGCACATAGATTTTTATTTAATCATAAAGATGAGTAGGGGCGAATGGCCATTCACCCCTACATTTTTTTTGCTGTGACTAAATTTGAGAGCTTGAGAATGTCAGAATCATCCTGGCAGATGCTATAAAATGGAGGAATTGATATGGAAACTGGTAAATTAATTGTTTTAACTGGACCAAGTGGTGTAGGTAAGGGGACTTTATTAAAATCTTTGTTACAACGCCATCCCGAATTAGTTGTGTCTGTTTCTGCCACTACTCGTTCTCCTCGATCTGGGGAAGTTGAGGGAAAGAGCTATTTTTTTGTAGACCGTGATAAATTTCAACAGATGATCGAAAGTGAGGAATTATTAGAGTGGGCAGAATATGCAGGTAATTTTTATGGTACACCAAGTATAGCCGTGATTGAAAATATCAAACAAGGTAAATCAGTGGTACTGGAAATTGAGCTACAAGGAGCGCGACAAATTCAACAGACTTTTCCTGATGCTTTGCGGATATTTATTTTACCACCTTCAAACGCTGAATTGGAAAGAAGGTTACGAAAGAGAGGACAAGATTCAGAAGAGGCGATCGCTAAACGTCTCAAACTAGCGACTGAAGAACTTGAGGCCGTTGCAGAGTTTAATATACAATTAGTGAATGATAATTTTGAAGATGCTTTGCAAAATTTAGAGGCAATATTGTTTAATTTTAGGGAGTAGGGAGTAGGGAGTAGGGAGTAATTAGGAAAAATGGGAATTATATAGGAGGTAGTCGGATATATTTATTCTTTGATTTTTCTATCCTTGTCTGCCCAAAATCCTAACTTTTTCAGATTTTTATACCAAAAAGCTGGTCTTTTTTTCGACAGGAAATTTTGTCGATAAACCCAGTTTATGCGTAAGTATTAAGAAATCTCCAATCATAAAAAATCAAATAAATTATCGCACTCTTATTCATCAATTTTTCCCCTACTCCCTATTCCCTACTACCTTAATAAAAAATAAAATCTTACTCATCAATTTTTCTCCTACTCCCTACTCCCTACTCCCTATTCCCTACTCCCTATTCATACAACTGGCTGACGAATTTCTTGCCATAATTGTCGATACTGTTCAATGGTACTATCTGCTAATGGGTAGAGAAAGTCACTTTTTTCCAGAATTTCCTGTGGAGGTAATAAAAGGGGATTATTGTTAATTTCTGAAGTTAATTCATTTGGATTAATCCCTGGTAGAATAGGAGAAGTAATCTGGGTTAATAGTGACATTTGTTCTGCTATCTGGGGTTGCCAACAAAAATCAATCCATTTTTCTGTTAAAGAAGTCTCACCAGTAGTAGCAGGTTTAACCCATAAATTAGCCCATAAAGCTGTTCCTGACTGAGGCACAACAGCAGCGATTTCTTTCCGTGTTTTGACCAATGGTAAAATATCGTTAGACCAACCAACGGCTAACCAAGTATCTCCAAGAATTAATGATTGTAAATAATTCTCGGAACTATAGAACTTAACTTGTTGATTTAGTTTAACCAGTTCCGATTTTAAATTCTCTACCTCATCAATATTTTTAGTATTGTAAGACTTACCTAATTTTTTCAGAGTTAAACCAATAACTTCTCTAGCTTGATTGAGCAAAGAAATATTACCCTTCAATTCCGCTCGCCATAGATCGCTCCAGTCTTTAGGTTCCCATCCCAAATTTTTAAACTTATCAACTCGATAAGCAATTAAAGTTGTACCCCACTGATAAGGTGCTGCCCAAACTTTGTCTTGAGTATCTACATAACCTTGATTATTACGCTTAACTAATTCTTGCCATTTTTTCGGTAATTTATTCCAGCTTGACAAAGCTTCAGAATTAAGAGGTTGAATTAATTCTTGTTTAATTGCATTTGCTAACCAATAATCTCCTATTGTCACCAGATTAGCAATATCTATATTTTCTGTTTTATTTGTAGATAAATTCTGTTTTTCTAACAAAAGTTTTCTCTGCCAACTTTGCAGCAAAGAAAATAATTCACTCAAACTTTCTTGAGGTTGAAAACTTAACTTAGGGGAAGATGTTAATTCCCCTCGAAATTTTGACACCATTTGAGCAGGAATAGTGTTTTTTAACAGTTGAATTTTTAAATCCGCTTGTGTTTCACATCCTGCCAAAAATTCAGCTAAAGTTATTGCCGTTGCTCCGATCAAAAAATTACGTCGCTTCACCTTTACTGATTATTTAAAATACGTTTTTCTAAATATTGACCAATCATTTTTTGTTCGCCAGCACGAGAAATAATAGTTTGTCTCGTCCGGTATTTATGGCCTACTTGTTTAATTTCTTCCTCAAATACAGAACCATTGTACTCTGTTCTGAGACATAATGTGTTAGGGTCAGATAGCTTATATTTAGCTATTATTGGGTTACTCGTGGCAAAACCCTGATCGCGATACAAGATTGAACCTTTTACCCCAAATACTGTTGAACCTTCAGATTGTTTCTTTTCTAATACAGAATCTTGACTAACCCAACTTACATGAGAACCACAAATCATCGCTGTTTCAGGATTATTAAACTCATGGAGTTTAGCTAATTCGATAAGTTCTGGACTTCCTTGCTCTAAAAATTTGATTGTTATGTGACTAACTATTTCTTGGGTTTCCCCTTCAGGTAAAGTGTAGTAACGTCTTTCCGAATGCCATTGACCTTCAGAGCGTTGAAAATATTCGGTAACTTGTAATTCTACAACTTCTAATGTTTGTTGGTTATATTGCAATTCCATTTAGTTCTATCCTCTGGATTTAAATACCATAATTACTTGATCCTGTCAAGTATTTTGTCTAATTTGTTACTATTATTAATATATACTGTTTTTCTTCAAATTGTCAGGACAGATATAGCAATCCTAAATAGGTCGTGATAAATCAAAAAGTAAATAAAAAAACTGAAACTCTTACCTGTTCCCTGTTCCCTGTTCCCTCCATACCTAAAAAGCAGTAAGATTTTTGCCACGAATATGCCGAGGATTGCTATATAGCGCTACCCAAAAGTCAGAAGTAGTTTGTGACTGAGTTTTTCCTACAGAAAATGTGCAGCGTTTTCCGTAAAAAAGGCAATATTTAACGATTTATTTTTTGAAGTGAATCAGAACATTTTCTGAAAAAGTAACAATTAATAATATGGCAATTGATATGTCTCTAAATAGAAATTACCGACAAAAAGATAACTGTACCTCACTACCTTGGGCAAATGCTTTATTATGATAAATAATCATAATTTTTCAGTTATTATCCCTGAAATTATTCCTAATAATTTATAAATTATTTAATTTGCCAATTTGCCATAAAATTAAAGTAATGTGTTGGGCAAATATTAAGCAATCAAAATTTACCTTAATTCAAGAAAATTTGCCCACTCTAAAAGTTGGTAATCTAGGAATTATTCTATGTCTTACAGTCAGTTCAACACCATTAGCAGCGTTAAAAAAGCTTTTAACTTAACAGTAGTTGACGGCGATCGCTTTTTACCAGAAGTTGAAGCGATCGATCCTTCCCCTATTCTATCTGGTTATCTCCAAGAAAGCTTACCCATTGTCGCTACATCTGGCAGTGAAAAAGCACGGTCGGAAGGTATTATTTACCCAGTGCTTTTAGAAGTAAGACGACAGTTAGATCGTAAAGTTAGTCTATTTTCTGGTGAAGAATTTAATGTCGATCAGTCAGTCGGTTTAAATGGTGTCTGTGATTTTTTGCTAACTCGCTCCACACAAGTTCTAGAAATAGAAGCACCAGCAGTTGTGGTAGTAGAAGCGAAGAAAACCGATATCATAACAGGGACTGGTCAATGTATGGCAGAGATGGTTGCTGCTCAACGATTTAATGAAATACAAAACTGTTCTATTCCCACAATTTATGGTAGTGTAAGTAATGGAATTCAATGGCAGTTTATGAAGCTAGTTGAATCAGTTCTGACAATAGATCTAAATGTATATTTATTGCCACCAGTAGATCGAATTTTAGGTTATCTAGTCTGGATGACTGGAGAAAATTAAAAAGAAAATTTGGCGTTGGTGAATAAAAGTATGATTTTACAGAAGTCAGGAGTCAGGACTTAGAAAGAAGGTTTTTCCGCCTCAGTTTAGAGGGGAAATATGTCTGATTTACACATTATAAATTCACGAATTTCATACCGTGTTTCACTAACACTGAAAATTTCTATTATCATAAATTTATAGACAAATTATTTATAGTAACATTTTAAAAATCACCTATGACTCAATCTTTAATAATTCCTACTCAAACTCCTCTCCTCGGTTTATCGTTAACTGAGTTAACAGAGTGGGTGCAACAGCAAGGACAACCTGCTTATCGAGGTAAACAATTATATCAATGGATATATCAAAAAGGGGCTAGATCTCTTGCAGATATCACTGTATTTTCCAAACAATGGCGTCAGGAAATTGGTGATTTTCCTATTGGTCGCTCTGTTATACATCATCGCTCTGTTGCTCCAGACGCAACAGTTAAATATTTGCTACAACTATCAGATGCCAACATAATTGAAACTGTGGGTATTCCTAGCTATAAACGCTTAACTGTTTGTGTCTCTTCTCAGGTTGGTTGCCCAATGGCGTGTGATTTTTGCGCTACTGGTAAGGGTGGTTTTACTCGTAACCTAGAACCTTATGAAATTATCGATCAGGTACTAACGGTGCAAGAAGATTTTGAGCGACGGGTTAGTCATATCGTTTTCATGGGAATGGGAGAACCTCTGCTGAATACTAAAAATGTGTTAGCTGCAGTTAAGTCTCTGAATCAAGATGTGGGTATTGGGCAACGTTCCATAACTATCTCAACTGTGGGAATTCGCGATCGCATCCGACAATTAGCTCAACATAAACTTCAATTGACTCTTGCTATTAGTCTTCATGCTTCTAATCAAAGATTGCGGGAACATTTAGTTCCGAGTGCTAAATCTTATCCTTTAAAAGATTTGATAGCAGAATGTCGTGAATATGTCAAGATAACAAAACGCAGAATTAGCTTTGAATATATTTTGTTAGCAGGTTTTAACGATCTACCAGACCATGCTAGAGAATTGGCGAAAAATTTGCGCGGGTATCAGTGTCATGTTAATTTAATTCCTTATAATCCTATTAGTGAAGTTGATTATCAGCGACCTACTGAGGAACAAATAAAATCTTTTGTTAATGCTCTGGAAGACCAAAATATTGCAGTTAGCGTTCGTTATTCCCGTGGTTTAGAAGCTGATGCAGCTTGTGGACAATTACGGGCATCGCGAGTTTAATCAGTTATCAGTCATTAGTTACCAGTTATATCATGTCCGGATAATTAGTGATAAAAAAACTTTCTCCTTCTTTTCCTGTTCTTCTTTTTTCCCTCCTGACTCTTGACTCCTGACTCCTCCATGGTTATTTATTTATCACTGTTCAACCGGACATGATATTATTAGTTGTGAATCAAAAGACGATAACTCTGTAGGGACGTTTTGCTAACGCAGAGCTTCCGCTTTATATGTCGGCGACAGCCCAAACGCTGCGCGACATGTTTGCGGAGTATTCCGGAACGGAAAACGCATTTTTGTTATGCAACGTGCCTACTGCCCTGCTCCCTACTGCCCTGCTCCCCTACTCCCTACTCCCTAATAATATTAATTGGTCTAATTCTTGCTGCATTTGGGTGAGAACTTTTTGATAGCAAGCATCAACATAAGTGCGATCGCTCGCTGCCTTACGTCCATAACGTTCAAACACAATGGGAGGACAAACCCGGGTATGGATCTGTACTGGAAAGGGGATATTAGGCAAAGGTCCAATAGCTAATCCCCAAGGCCAACCTATATATATAGGAAATACTTCTGGATCGACATCAAATAACCAAGGCATTCCCCACTCATGGAGTTGTTTGAGTTGTTCATAAAAATCTGCTAGTACGATTAAAGTATCGTGGGCACCATTAGAAATTATTGGTAAAATAGGAACCTCCTCGCGCAAAGCTAATTTAATAAACCCTTTACGTCCAGCCAAATAAATTTTATCTCTCATAGAATGGGGACGGAAAACATCCGCAGCTCCACCAGGATAAACAAGTACAGAGGCATTTCTTTGGAAAGCAGCGGTCGCCATTTTTGGATGGGCTCTTACTGCTCCACATTGTACTGGCAAGGATGCACCTTGGGAAGTTGACCAGGCATTCTGGTGCATGAGTCCATAAACCAAACGTTCTGTGCCAAACCTCTTATACCAGTCGTACATAAACATAGGTGTATCTGGAGATGCTAAACCCCCATTATGAGAGCCAACTATAAGAGTTTTCTCATCAGGAATATGATGCCAACCATCGGTTTGAACGCGAAAGTAATAGCGATAAAACCATTCCCACAATGGCATCATTGATTTAATTACTTCTGGGTCACGATCTTCTAATGACCAACCGTCATAAGGTTTACGAGTATTTTGTTGATTAGCAGTCATTTCAGTTAGTCAGTTAGTCAGTTATCAGCACTTCCTGTAATAGATAGGCTATTTCAGTTATCAGTTATCATTATTTTTGGTCAGCACTTGTATTTATTTTGGCTTGGTATTTACTATCGTAAATTATAGCGTATTAAATTTATTTGGCATTAAATTATGATGAGTAGTTCTAGAAAAAAGTAGCTATGAAATACAAAAAATTCTGCTATTCACAAATCTCTCCATCTCCCAATCTCCCCATCCCCTGTTTACTATTTAGTTGTGGGAAATGGAAATGTTTTGGGTAGACTAAATAAACTTCTACCGAATCTAGATTGAATTTCTACATTACATTTTAATGGTGCAGTTTCAAAGTTACAAAAATAAGCAGCAATTGGTTTTTTTTGACTGAGTTGGCATATTTGTAAATTATAACCATATTCTCTAGCTACGCTGCCAAAATGATTGATAAATTTATAAATATCCATATATTCTTGCTTTTGCCAATTTAATTGATTTACTACTAAAATTACCCATGTATCATCGGGGTTAACAAACCAAGTTTCGAGAAGTTCAGAACCAAAGAAATCTTTAGTTAACCATAGACTAGGAATACTTGGTTTAGTTTGGGATAAAGGAGGTTGAGGTAGTTCGGAAATTTCACTTCTAGGACAAGTAGGAAAAATAACTTCAGGTGTGGCAGTTGCAGGTAGAAGGAAGAAGAAAGAAGGAAGAAGAAAGAAGGGAAAATATCGTAATAATTTTAGATTCAACATATAAGGAAGGAAGAAAGTAGGAGTCAGGAGTCAGGAGTCAGGAGTCAGAATAGATGGAAATAATAGAGGATATAGGTCAGAATTGTCCCTTGATTTTTCTGCCCAAAAAGGCACTTGCCTATATACTATAATCTGTCAATAGTTTGAGAGTTAATCAGAAAACCCTAAATTACTTTTAACTTTTGACTTTTGACTTACCTGTAGGGGTATATAGCAATCCTAAATAGATTGTGGGTAATCAAAAAGTAGATAAAAAAACTGAAACTCTGGTCTGTTGCCTGTTGCCTGTTCCCTATTAAACTTAAAATAATTATAACAAGTTAATTTACCAAAACTATTCTGACTCATGACTCCTGACTCCTCCAATTCTGATTGATTATAATTATGACTAGGTACTTAATTCTTTTGATAACGCATTCCTGGTAATTGAGTCACTAATCCTAATAATTCTAATTGTAGGAGAGAACTAGAAACTTCTCCTGATGATAAACCTGTTTTTTGAATAATTAAATCTAACAGAATAGGTTCAGTAGAAATATGTTGAAAAATATTAGCTAAGATTGGTTCTAAATCTGGTATAGAAGTCTGTTGTTTATCCTCAAATAAAGATAACTGTTCCGAAGATTCTCCCATATCAATATCTAAAGGTGGCATTGCTCCTAACATTTCTAATAATTTATCCATAGTAATTGGAATTACCTCGGCACCTTTATTAATTAACTGTAAACAACCATGAGATTTTTCGTCATCTAAACGAGCAGGTAAAACATACACATCTCGACAAAATTCATTCGCTATATCTGCTGTAATTAAAGCTCCAGATTTTTCCGGTGCTTCCATAACTAAAACAGCTCTACTTAATCCAGCAATAATTCTATTTCGTTGGGGAAAATGTTTAGCATTTGGTTTAGTTCCTGCCGGATATTCACTAACAGCTAATCCTTGTTTAACTACTTGTTCAGCTAAACTTTTATTTTCCCTAGGATAAACCATATCAACCCCATTTCCGAAGACAGCAATAGTCCGACCACCTGCTTCTAGACAAGCACTATGAGCTTCGGTGTCAATTCCTGCTGCTAATCCCGAAACAATTGTAAACCCACTTTTTGCTAATATTGAACTTATTTTCCTAGTCCAACGACGACCATATTCGGAAGGGTGTCTGGTACCAACTATTCCTACTGTGGGAGTAATACCGAGTATTTCTTCGGGGTCTACTATCCCTCGATAATATAGTAGAGGGGGAGGTGTAGGAATTTCTTGCAGAAGACGAGGATAGTCTGGATCTGCTGGTGTCCAAAAATTGGGATTTTTCTCGGTGTGTTGTTTAAGGAGTTGTTCTGGGTTGATACGCGATCGCTCTTCGACTATTTTTTCTATTTTCTGACGGCCAAATCCTGATATCTGGCCTAATTCTGCCGGGTTTGCTGTCCAAGCTCTGGCCAGGGTGTCGAATTGTTGTTTGAGTTTTTGTAGGGCAATTGGACCTATACCGCTAATTTTTGCCCATGCTAACCAATAGGCACGTTCTTCTGTCAATTCTTTTGTCCTCTTGAGCAATTATTGATTTTGAACTTATTGTAGTCGCGTGGCACTCCTAAAATGTTGCAATAGTAGGGGCGAATGGCCATTCGTCCCTACATTTGACTTCACAAACCCCTACAGGTAATTTTTTTCTCTCTAATATTGATTTTTTATTCAATACTAGCTAAACTATATATATAGGAAACAAAAAAAGGTCTCAAAACAGACTAATTTATCTGACAACTGATAACTGATAACTGATAACTGAAGTTACTGGTGGCAGCTAATTTATCTGCTAAAACCTAGGAATTTTTTGTGTAATTTTTGTCAAAAATTGGAGAAAAAAATATGAGTAATAATATTGAAGTAGTTTTCAGTTTTGACACGACTGGGAGTATGTATCCTTGCCTAACTCAGGTACGTCGAAAAATTAAAAGTACCGTAACTCGATTAATGTCAGAAATTCCCGGTATTCGGATTGGAATTATTGCTCATGGAGATTATTGCGATCGCGGCTCTACTTATGTGACTAAACATTTAGAATTATCTCAAGATATAGATAGTATTTGTAATTTTGTAGAAAAGGTAGAAAGAACGGGTGGAGGAGATGCGCCGGAATGTTATGAGTTAGTATTACATGAAGCTCAATCTTTGTCGTGGACGACCGAGGCGACTAAATCTTTAGTATTAATTGGAGATGATATTCCTCATCCACCAGCTCAAAATCCTCAAAGGCTAAATTGGCGAGAAGAGCTGAATAAATTATCAGATATGGGAATAGCTGTATATGGAGTCCAAGCATTAAACCGTCGCCATGCTACAAAATTTTATCAAGAATTAGCAGAAAAATCTGGTGGTTTTCATGTAGATTTAGACCAATTTGCTTATATTAACGATTTATTTTTAGCAGTTTGTTATCAACAATCTTCCGACGAACAATTGCAAAATTATGAACAGGAAGTTGTAGAAAATGGGCGGATGAGTCGTGGTTTAAGTAAGATTTTTAATACTATGTTAAACCGGGAAGAAACGACTGTTTATGAGTCGGCAGATTTGCGGGCAGTTACGCCGGGAAGGTTCCAAGTTTTGGAGGTGGATGAGAATAAACCGATTAAAAGTTTTGTGCTAGAAAATGGTTTGAATTTTAATAAAGGGCGTGGTTTTTATGAGTTTACAAAGACAGAAACTATTCAGGGGAAAAAAGAAATTATTTTAATGGAGCGGGCAACTGGAGATATGTTTGAAGGAGAAGCTGCACGGGAAATGTTGGGTTTGCCTCATGGTGCGACGGTGCGAATTAAACCTAATAATTTGGAGAAATATATGGTGTTTGTGCAGAGTACCTCCGTGAATCGGAAGTTGATTGGTGGGACTCGTTTTTTGTATGAGGTGGAAGATTGGTGTTAGAATTGAGAATTGAGAATTGAGAAGTTATATCAAATTTCAACATTTTGAAATGGTAGGGGCGGGTTCCACGTTAAATTAACGAGTTTAACCATTAGATGAAATCAACCCGCCCCAAAATAAATACGCACACTAATAGATATCAAATTTCAACATTTTGAAATGGTAGGGGCGGGTTCCGCGTTAAGTTAACGAGTTTAACCATTAGATGAAATCAACCCGCCCCAAAATAAATACGCACACTAATAGGATGAACTAGGATGAACCCACAAACTTGCAGGGGCGGGTTTTGAATACTGCATGGCAAAATTGTCAATGCTTTTGGTTTAACCCGCCCCTACCAACTCACATAATAATAGGGAAAACGAAAAGCCGATGCTTCAAGGCTCAGGGTACTCGCTAGTAGTGTCGCACTAGCAAGTAGTAAGTACTTCTGTGCGGAGTGAAAAAATTTTTGTATAGGTGTTTGGTTTGTGTTTGTCTTGGAAGATATTTTCATATTCTTTGATATTTGTGTGTGTGCGGTATTATCAAGCAAAACTTTTCGCTTTTTTTCGTCTGTTAAACTTATGGTAATTTCTCCCCCCTAGTGTCAAGCACATTTCACAAACTTCATCAAAACTTTATCAAATCCTTTTCCCCCATTTCAATTTTCACATTTATCTGATCTTAACTGGGAAAAAGAACCGTAGAAAGACACAAAATATATCTTCCCTCATCAGCTAAGAAAAGAAACAGTCGTAGAAACACACACTATATAGCTCCTAACTCATCTCACTGGAAGTTAAGTCAGGAAATGAAACCGTAGACTCACGGCAGAGCTGCCAAATATTTATGTTATGTGGCCATCCCGACTTCTTGTAGTTGGCGATCGCGAATATGGTTAAAACAATTTTCAACAGAGGGATTGAAACTATCTATATTTTTATGTAACGTGATTAGTAAGTATTGCTTAAATTTTTCCCTTAAAATATGACCATTATTATTTTCTTCCAAAAAGAATGGCAAAGGATATCTAGTATGAAACGGTTAAAACAGCACTGATAAAAGATGGGTGGACAATTACTAATGATTTAGAACAAGCATTAGGTCAATACATAATCTACGCACAGATTTTATCCCAGCAAGCTTCAGATTATTGATGGTAAAGTATGGATTCAACGAGATGGAATTGAAGATGGAATTGCTAATGATTTAGTCAAAGCAGGAATTCCTAAAAATCAAATTGTTCTGGGTTTTCATCTTCCAGCAGTGCGCCATCATACAGAATTTGCAGTGAGTTAAGATTATAGAGCGTCCCTAAAGTATTTTTCACTCAATAATTTCATCGTACTGGTTGTTATCCTCTTCTGCTTGCTGTTTCATAGAAGTTAAAATCTCTTCCAATGGAGTTTTATCTAACCACTGATGACGTTCTTGGGTATAATCTCCACAACCAGAACTATAGTATTGAAGAAACCGGATCGTATCAACAACTCCTAAAGAATCAACTAATGCTTTATATCCTTGTCTGATAATTTCCTGTTGGGTTTTACTCATTATTATTCTCCGTTTGCATATCTTCCATTAGCCAACGCACAGGATTATTAACTGCTACATTAATAACCTCAAGATTTCGTTGCGCTCTTTTAATTAGTCTGTCATCTGTGGACAAAAATATGTCGGCATTGCTATGTTCAGCACTAGCGATATGGGCAGCATCATAACCAGAGAATCCTAATTTCACAAGTTCTGTAGAACGTTTTTCAATAAATTTGCTACTAACTACTTTGATTTTGGCAATCGCCAGGATTGCTAAGACATTCTTCAGTCTTTCGGCGTCTGGTGTCCGAGCTAGTTCTACTTCTAAAGCAACACTGGTAATAAGTTTCCATTTTCCTAACTGACATTGATTTAAAATAGTGAGAATTGCCTGAGTTTCCAAAGCAATGCGTGGCTGATTTTGGTCATCATAAGGACGATTAAGACAGCAAGCATCTAAATAAATTCTGAACTTCTTACTCATAGACAATCTAATAAATCTTCTAATGGTTCATCAAAATCGTCTGACATAATAATTTTACCTGCCCAACTACCATAACCGCGAAGGTTTTCTATCTTTTCTGTGGATTGTTTATTATTTGGATATTTTTCTTGTAAATATTCTGCATAATGTAATAGTTCGGTCTTCAGAGATTCGGGTAAATTAATAACAATTTTCCACAAAGCTAGATCGATATTCATAATTTTTATTAGACACAATTTATTTAAAAATAATATCATATATAGTAGTTATTGTATATGATATTTTACATTAATTATGATACAACTCAAAAAATGGCAGTTAGCAATACTCGCTATTCCTCCCCTTACTGTAGTCGCCTTCATAATGATATCTGCTGGCAGACAAATCAATAGTTGGGGTGTCAACTGGATCTGGGGAATATTCGCCCTTGTCTTTGTAGGATGGCGTTGGTTGCTGGTGAAGTGGACTAGACCTACAGTTGCACAAATGGAAGAGGTAATAGCAGAAGTTAACAAACAAATTCCCACCACAGACAACACGACAACCCCACCCATAGAAAACGAAACCACCAAACAACTAGAAACCACCCTCCAGGAAATTCTCAAGTCGTGTCGTAACGACCCCCCATTCTGGGAAGACTGGCAAATATTCTGGCAGCGTTGTCAAGAGGTGGTAGTTGCTGTTGCTAATGCTTACCATCCCGAAGTCAAATATCCTTTACTCAATATTCACATCCCTCAAGCTTACGGTTTAATTCGAGGTACTGTTGATGACGTAGACAGATGGATGCAAAAGTTATCCCCGACTCTGAATCAAATAACTGTCGGTAAAGCATATCAGGGATATGAAATTTACCGCAAATTAGAACCCTCAGCTCGAAAACTTTTCCAAGTTTGGGGTTGGGCACAATGGTTGCTTAACCCTGTGGCAGCAGCAGCTAAAGTTGCTAGTCGCCGTTACAGCGAACAAGCAAACCAGCAATTATTATTCAATTTTAGTCAAATATTGCGGGAAGTGGCGTTGAGAAATTTATCTCGACAGGCGATCGCTCTCTATGGAGGTAGCAACTTAGAATTTTCGGACTCTGTTATTCCGACTCCGAGTCTCCCGAAAGCAGAAACTCAAACCCTGGAACAAATTCTCGCACAAGCTAAACCTGCGGAAACTGTGGAGCAAAAACCAGTTAATATTTTGTTGGTGGGGCGCACGGGAGCAGGAAAAAGTAGTTTGATTAATACTCTATTTCAAGCAGACCGTGCCGAAGTCGATGTTTTGCCGAGTACGGATGAAATTAAAAATTATCAGTGGCAAACTGAAATGGGAGAAATTCTCAATCTTTGGGATACTCCTGGTTACGAACAAGCTAACCGCACTGACTTGCGAAAATTGGTGCTTGAATATGCTCAAACAGCCGATCTATTATTATTAGTTACCCCTGCACTCGACCCCGCGCTGCAAATGGATGTAGATTTTCTCCAAGACATGAAAGGGGAAATTGTAGATCTGCCTGCTATTGTGATGATGACGCAAGTTGACCGTTTACGCCCGATGCGGGAATGGCAACCACCTTATAATTGGGTGTGGGGTGAACGCGCGAAGGAAAAATCTATTCGGGAGGCGACTCAATATCGGGCAGAAATATTGGGAGATTTTTGTAATCAAGTTTTGCCTGTTGTGACGGCGGATATTAAAACTAATAGAAATGCTTGGAATGTTGATGCCATATCTTTGTCTCTGGTAGAAGCTATTGCCCCTGCTAAACAACTACGTCTAGCTCGGTTTTTGCGCGATCGCGAAGCTCGTTCGGTAGCAGCAGCTAAAATTATAGATCGTTATACTTTTCAAATGGCGACTACTCAGGGGTTAACTGCTTTATTGAAAAGTCCAGTATTGCAATTTGTTTCAACTTTAACAACAGGTTCCCCAACTTTAGCATATTTGTTAGCAGAAAAAATTCCTGTGGAAGAGTTGCCTGTAGTTATTGGTAAGTTACAAATGGCTTACGATTTGTTTTCCCTATTAAGTGGGGATAGCAATTTGGGTAGTTTTGACCTGTTAGCATTGTGGCCTTTGTTATTAGAAAATCCTGCGACACCAGACCGTAATGCTTGGGCATTTGGTCATGCTTTAGTAGAATATTGGATGCAGGATTTGAGTGTTGTACAATTGCGGGAAAGGTTTGAGAATTATTTGAAAATTTGATATAATTATGTTCGTAGTTTTGCTATAGTAGACTGACACAACTAATTTTGTGGGTTAGGTTTTGGGGCTGGTTTATTTCATCTAATAGTTAAACTCGTTAATTTAACGCGGAACCAGCCCCTACAAATTGGCAGCATTTTAGGCTTGTCACGCCACTACTGTACTGACATACCTTAAATAGTGCAATAGTAGGGGCGGGTTTGAGCTAGAATTTTCATACTTACCCTAAGATTAAGTAAACCCGCTCTCATGCACAGTTTTAGGTGTGTCATATCATGTCCGCTTAATTAGTGATAAAAAAAAATTTCTTCCTCAAGCTTCTTTCTTCCTCCTGACTCCGTACGGACGTTGCATGCAACGTCCCTACCTCCTGACTCCTCCCTAATTATTTATAACTGTTCATCCGGACATGATATCAGTCCACT
>JBCDJM010000113.1:0-21828 GCA_038747755.1 Cyanobacteria bacterium P01_H01_bin.35 | reverse complement strand
CCAACTTTTGTTAATTGAATAACCTAGAAACCTTTCTGAATGGTGGTGTCAGGATTTTTAGTCTCAACAGTAATATTACTGATATGTAATTTTTATAGTATATCGGTTGTGTCAGGATGTATATCGATAGAATAACTGAGGAGTAATGATTTATATCATTGACAAATTTACTTTTTTATGAATTTTTTCGGTAATTGCCATATTCATTCTTGTAGGCTCTCAATAGATAGATAGACAAAAGTATGTAGCTATTTGATTCATTGATGTATGGCTAATTACCCAGAGGTTATTACCCATTTAGGGTTAATTCCCATATTTAATGATAGTCAATCTAAATTTTCTCTTGGTTTTCCAGCAAAACTTAACTAATTACTGAAAAGTTAAGGTGTTATTTCAGTTAACAGTTATTAGTTATCAGTTATTATTCAAGCTTACAGGGAGAGAAAATAAAATAAAAAAATCCTTTTCTAGCAGTTTTATAAATTTTTGCTACCAATATTTAGATTACTGCTGAGGAGCCATAATTAATAAATATTTAAAATATTATTTATTGGCATATCCCTCTTTAATCACAGGTAAATCTGATTAAATTATTTTCATTTTCCTGATAATTTGTAAGATTATTCTGCAAATATTTATTTATATTAGCTAATATTCATATTACAAAGGAGCTTACTTTAAGCAGTAACTTTTAATTCTCTCTCAATTTAAAGGGTTACTTTTACCTCATTCTCCCACTAATAGCTGATAGCTGTTAGCTGACTGCTGAATGCTTACAATTATTAATTGCTTAATCATTCCTAATTTAGGATTTCAATATTACTATGAAAAATTCAAATAAATATCAAAAATTTATCCCTCAAAAACAACTAGATTTCCTCTTAGTTTGTTTAATTATTTTTGAACTTTTTATAGTTATAATATACCTCGGCAGTATCCTGGTCAGCGGTAAACCATATCCACTATTTGACATGAACGGTCAAATGACTATTTCTTCTTTATTACAAGCATTACATCTGTTTGTAATTGGATTGATACCTTTGATATTACTCTTTAAAGAATGGCATTCTAAAATATATCCTTCTCGCTGGTTTAAATTAACCTTTGCTATCCTCCTAATTTACGGCGCTATTGATGAAGTATTTAAGGTTCATCTAAAACTAAAATACTGGATTCCTTGGCTAGGTGAACGGGGTTGGCTTCATGTATATATAATTATTTTTATTATGCCTTTAATTATTTTCTACTCAGAGTTACGATTTCTCTGGCGTTCTTACCGTAAAGAAACTTTTTTAGCACTACTAGGAATGTTTATTTTTTGCATTGGAGGATTTGGGGCTGAGGTTTTTAAAGATATTGCCCAACCTCTGCTTAGTTTATTCTTTACACAGGATTTTTTGATAAATTTTATTGAAAAATTCCGTATTGCTTTTGAAGAATTTTTGGAATTAATAGGAGAAAATTTAGTTGTCTATGGATTTTTGCTATTTCTGGGTAAACGAGTAGATAAAAATCAACGAATGGTTAGTCAAGAAGTCGCAAATACTCAACCTTAATACAAACATCCATTGCTATATTTAAACCTGCATCTAATGCTTTATTTGCTGACTGCCAATCTCTCACTCCTAGCTGAGTCCAAATACTTTTAGCCTGGATAGCGATCGCTGCTTCTACAATTTCTGGTAAATATTCAGAACGGCGAAAAATATTAACAATATCCACAGGTTCAGGAATATCTTGTAAAGTAGCATAAGTAGGTTGACCATCAATTTCTTTAACTATTGGATTAACAGGATAAACTTTATAACCTACCTCTCGTAAAAACTGAGCAATTTGATAGCTAGTACGGTCTGGTTTGTCAGAATGACCTACCACAGCAATTATTTGAGAATTTGTCAATATATCTCGCTTTAAGCAATCGTTTGTATTCAAATTTACCATTATTTTTCCAAGAAATACCGGACTCTAAATAGAACTATAGCAATCCTATTTCAGTTGTAAGATTTTGGTGGTACTTAGGAGTCATAATTTTCAAGGTTTTGAGTTCAAATTAACTATAATAAAAATTGTTTGTAACAATTTAGGATTGCTATATGTTAAAATATAAATAGACCTAGGCGTGAAAAAGATATAGATTTTTTGGAGGAGTAGGGAACAGGGAACAGGTAACAGGCAAGATATTTTTACGAAAAAGGCATGAAAAAATATTTTTTATTGAAAATTTATATCAAGTTTTATATTTATTATAGGGAGCAAAAAAATGAACAAATCTAAAATAGTTAATAATCCTAAAGTAGATGAAACTAGAAATACAGGTATGGCTTACCTTTTGTGGTGTTCTAGTTTCTTAGGTATTTGCGGATTACATAGATTTTATTCGGGTAAATATTTTACAGGAACTATCTGGTTAGCTACTTTAGGTTTATTAGGAATGGGTCAATTTTTGGATTTATTTTTTATTCCAGGAATGGTAGAACAAAAAAATCTAAAAATGATGAAAAAAAGATTAGATTCTGGGGATATATTTAATTACTTACCCCAGGAACAAATAGAGAGAATGTTAGAAAAAAATCCTCCCAAGTCGGACACACAAATTATTCTTGAACTTGGAAAAAAACATCCAGAAGGAATTTCTATCGCAGATTGTATCATTGCCACAAATAAAACAGTACCAGAAATGAAAGAACTGTTAAAAAGTTTATATAAAGAGGGATTAGTTGAAATGGACAATCATCCTGAAACAGGAGCAGTTATTTATAAAGTTTTTTAGTAAGCATTCAGCGTTCAGCCATAAGTTATCAGCTATTAAATCATAATTCTGGAAGGAGTAATTAGTCTTCAAGGAGAATTAAAAGTTATGACTGAAATTGGTTGTGAAAATTCTTATAATAGTTAATTTGAGTTGAAAACTTTATTGTAAAAAGACTAACTATGACTGAAATACAGAAAAATACACTAGCAATTGCTCAAGCAGCTTTTGATAAATTGACTCACGGTTTAGCAACTGGAGAATGGGAACAATTTTTAGATATGCTTACTGACGATTTTAGCTTTTGGTTTCCTGTAGGTAAATTTCATGGTTTAAATGAAGGAAAAGACCGTGCCAGAGAATTTTTTAAGTATGTTTCTGAAGCATATAGTGAAGGACTTTCAATTACTTATTTAGACCACATTACTAGCAATGAAACAACAGTAGTCTTTGAATTTAGAGATGAAGGTCCTATGTGGGGACAACCTTATAAAAATCGAGTAGCAATTTCTTTTGATGTCCGAGGCAATAAAATTTGTGCTTACCGAGAATATTTAGGTAGTGACGGTAAGTCGAATTAATTAATATAGGACTTATATCATGTCCGGATAATTAGTGATAAAAAAACTTTCTTCTTTTTATACTTTCTTTCTGCTCTCTTCCGTCCTGACTCCGTACGGACGTTGCATAACAAAAATGCGAACGTCCCTACCTCCTGACTCCTCCCTCATTTATTTATAACTATTCAACCGGACATGATATTACGCAAAGAAACCGGGTTTCTAGATATATAGCGTCATAAACTATAACGTTATAGTTTTTAGACTCTGATATATAGTACATTTGCGTAAGTCCTGATTTTTTTATGTTGCCGATTCCCTTGATTTAATTCCAGTTTGCAAGACTGCCAAAACTTGCTGCATATTTCCTGCCAACATAGCAGACACATCTAACCACAACCCCGGAAATACTAAAGAACAAATTGCTCCTTGTTCATCCGGTATCAAGGAAATATAATCCTTATCCTCTAGACTAAACCAATCAATTTTTTGCTCAAACACTTGCCAAACAATATATTCCCGTACTCCACTGCGCTGATAAGCAAGTTTTTTATCCCCTAAATCTATAGTTGCACTACTAGCAGCAATTTCTATAACCAGTTCTGGCGCCCCTTCTATATACCCATCATCGCTAAGTCTAGAGTTTCCCCCATTTTCGGGATTAATTAGTAAGACACCATCTGGTTGTAGTTCATTATTATTATCCAAGCGAACTGTTGGTTCAATTCCCATTTGCGCTTCAGGTGTGACTGCTTGATAGACTCCCAACCAAGTAATTAAACGCCCGTGGGGTTCAGCGTGAGGTTGGAAACGTAACGGGGATGCCACATACACAACTCCTTGAATTAATTCAGCTTTTTTAAGTTCTGGCATCGCTTGATAACGACGCTCAAATTCTAGTCTAGTTAAGCGATCGCCATTTTCTAGTGGTGGCAAGTGGTAATTTAATGTTTTAGGTATTGAAGATGTCATTTCAGTTATCAGTTATTCTATTATCTCGTAAGGATTTAGCAACTTCACCTCACAGCGCGTTGCTGCCTCAGCTAACCTAACGTCTAGTGTTGCTAGAGGCAATGCTAACCTTGTTGCTAGCTCTAAATAAGCAGCATCATAAGCAGCTAACTCTTGTTCTCTGCCAAACTGTAAAGTAGACCCTAATGCTTGATTTGCTGTAAATTCGTCAACTTGAATTAACAAAGACTCTAAAAGGTCGATAGCTGTTTCTGTTTGTTGGCGGTTCATACGGTTACGTCTTTCTGCCACCAGTAGCGTATTAGCAATCTCCAATACGAAAATTCCTGGCACAAAAGCTTCTGCATTTGGCATCAAAGCTAATACTGCGTCAGCATAATCATCCGACTCGTCAACCAAACACCAACTAATTGCTACAGAACAATCTAAAACAAACTGAATCAAAATCTTCGCCCCTCTTCTATCATGTCTCGAATTGACTCCTTGTCAATGGATACTTCCTGTTGCAGTTGTCGCATTCGAGAAATTGCTGCTAAAGCTGATTCTTGCGTAACAGGTTTTCCCCAAGCGTTATAACGAGGTTGTTCCTGTTTCTGAGATAATGCTTGAAAAATTACCATTATTTCTAAGTCTGTATCTATCGTCTCCGGTGGCATTTGCACTTTTAAGATCCCATCGGAATCTATGTGAGCTTTTAATTGAATACTCTGCACGATTAACCTCCTATTCTTTGGTCTGAAAACTATGGATTTTTTCCGGCAAGCGATCGAGTTCAATTACAGGAATATTTTCCGTTTTGAGTTGAGCTTTTACTTCCTCATTCTCATGTTCCAATTTAATCCGACCTTGCAACTGAGGCATTAAAACTGACCACTGTATTTGACTCAACTCCCCAACTAAAACAATTTCCGGTCCCTCATCTACCTCTAATTCTGACTCCATTAACAAATTCATCACCACGCTAGATAAAATTAAATCTGCATCTTCAGCAGAAATATTGCTGTTATCTATTAATAGAGTCATCTTACCTCTATCTGGATGAGTTACCAGACTTTTAATTACCTCTTGTAATTCTAATCCCACTGTTTCCTCTGGTTGTGACCAGTCTGGGAATATAATTAAATTGATTTCCTTGAGATTTAAACGCTGTAAAGTTGCTTTCATTAAAGCAGCACTCATAATATCAGCCATTTTACCCCAAGAGAACTTCTTTACTTGTTCTAAACCAGCAGCAATTAATGAGTTACGCAGTTTAGGCTTTTGTACTTCACACAAAGCATCCGTTAAATCATCAACATCTTTAGCATCAACATATATAGCAACTTCCCCTGCCACCTCTGGAATAGAAGCATTGGCACAAGTAATTACCGGACAACCACAAGCTAATGCTTCGGCAACAGGCATCCCAAAACCTTCATATAAGGAAGGATAAACTAAAGCTACTGCACCAGAATAAGCAACTTTCAATTCTTCATCGCTAAGTATCAGTGAATGTACGATACTGCCAGCAGCATATTCTCTGTATTCGTTAGCTAGGGTGACACCGCTACCTGTGCAGACTATTTCAAATCCTTGTTTGCTGTATAGTTTGGCAAAGGCGCGGAAAAATAAAATCGCGTTTTTATAGTTACCACCAGCACCTACTAAAAGAAAATAAGGTTTACTGATACTGTATTTATGTTTAAAGGTAGTTATTTCTGTTGTTGTAGCAGGAGTAAAACTTGGAGCTACACCACAATGAGCTACAGTCACTTCATTTGGCTTAATATCTGGGAAAAATTTGACTAGATCGCGGGCGGTGCTTTCTGATATAGAGATGTAGGAGGAAGCGTGACTAATAGCGTGATGTTTTTCTCGCCACATGGGTTCGTTGAAATTTGCCCCTAATACTTCCGGTATCATATCATAAGCCATAAATACTGAGGGTGTTGATATGGGTGTTGTGTAGTAAGTGGAGATGAATAAATCTGCTCCTTCTTCGTCGCAGACTTGCTGGAGTATTTGTTTGTCAGCATCGGTGTTGTTATAGCTGTATACTGGAATTTGACGATACCGGATGCCTGGTATTTTGGGAGAGGTGTTAGCGCGATCCAGTACAATTAGATGGGCTGCAAAGTCTGTATTCGTCCATTGTTGTAGTAGCGATCGCCACACGCGAGCAATACCTGTACTATAAAGTTGGAAAAATACCCCGTCAATTAAAATTATTGGATTACTTACTAAAATTTCAGAATTATTTTTTACTGAAATAGTATTTTCTTCTGGATTTTTTAAGACAAATTCTTCCCAAGAATTACTAATTTTTTTTGTATTATCAACTAACTGTAATATCTTCTGATGATACTCATCTAATGGCATTTTATTAGATGTACTTGATAACATCATGGTTGTCAATATCCATTGATATTTCGTTAATAAACAATTAACAATAGAAATTATAATTGCATCTCTTTGCTGTGAAGATTGGAGATGTTTCAGAATTACTCGCAAATGTGACTCGATAATTTCCCAAAATAGTTGAGTTGCAGAAAGTTCTGATAAACGCTGATTAAAAAGCTTCTCAATGTATCTATTCCAATCACCAAAATCTGCCATCCGTCGAATATACAACAACGGTTGTTGAACATGAGAAAAAGTTCCAAATAAAGACAATTCTGCCAATAAAAGGATATCAGGACCAATTATTTTTAACCCCAATGTTGCTTGTTTTAAAGCAGATAGTTTAATCAAACCATAGACTGGATAGCAGTATCCCAATCCCCATAGAACGACATTAATACGAGATATGGTGTCTAACCCTCTTGTATCTACGGAACCAGGTATAATTCCTAGTGGTTGACTATCTGTATCGATCCACATTGCTTGCGGATGAGATAGAACAATAGATTCATCTTGAGACATGACTTCAATACAACGGGATAAAAACTGAGTATGCCACAAGTCGTGTCCTGCAACCCAAGCAAAATAATCTCCTTTTGCTAATTCAACTACCTTTTGAAAGTTACCCGTTGCACCGATATTAGTTGGATTTGGGCAATAGCGGATACGGCTATCTTTATTAGCATATTCTTGACAAATTTCAGGAGTATTATCAGTGGAAGCATTATCAGCAATGATTAACTCGAAATTTTTGTAATCTTGTTTGAGTATTGAGTCTAAGACTTTTCTGATATAGGTTTCTTCGTTATAAACTGGCAAACCTATGCTGGCTAATGGATTATTATTTTTCATACATTATGATGTGTCTTGGGAGCTATTTTTTATGGTGAATTTATTACTTAGTTTCCTCCACTCAACCAACCTCTATAATAATCCCACACCACCAACTAATCAAGCCAACATGGACTACCAAAAATTTATCCAACAACTCCCCACTCTCTACCAAAACTGGGGCAAAAACTCCCTGCAACCTAAATCTGACCAATGGCCAAAAAACCTAACTCCTAAACCCAAAATCACTACCGTCAACCTCATGCAGCTACTTAACTATGCTGTAGAACACACAGAACCAGATGAGATTTACTGTGAAATAGGTACTACTCAAGGTCTAACTTTAATTGGAGCATTATCCGATCATACCGAAAAAATGGCTTATGCAGTTAATAACTTTTCTAATTTTGATTTTACTGGTGAATTACAAGAAGAACTATTAGAAAATTTACAGCAATTTAATCTAGAATCACAGGTCTTTTTTTGCGACCAAGATTTAGAAGAGTTTTTATTAGAATTACGAGAGATAGAGACAGAAAATAATATTGGTGTCTATTTCTATATATTGCGAATAATCTCAACATTGCCATAGCAACAAAAAACAATCCTGCCCCAACATTATTAAATTGGGCGCGAAGACTGCAACAATTAGGTAAAGCTGACCATGAAACTTTCTGTAGAAAATAAAATTCGTATCGGCTATATTTCCAACTATTTACATTCTTATAGTGGCAGTTTGTGGTTAACAAGTTGGTTACGTTATGTTGACCATGAAACTTTTGAAATTTACTGTTATTATACTGGTAATTCTCCCGATCCAGTAACAGAAAAATTCCGTTGAAGATTCCAAAAAGGTCAGATTATTTGATGTTAAATCTACTTTCAGATGTTTTTCTAGATACTTTTTCTTGGTCTGGAGGAAATACTTCTTTAGAGGCGATCGCTTGTAATTTACCTATAGTAACTTTTCCTGGGAAATTTATGCGGGGTCGTCATGCAGATAGTTTCTTAAAAATGTTAGGAGTGACAGATACTATTGCTAAAGATGAAGCAGAATATATTGATATTGCTGTTAAGTTAGGTTTAGAAACTGCTTGGCGAAATGATATTTCTCAGCGTATGAGTTTAGGTCATAATTATCTATTTGACGACCAAACTTGTATCAATGCGGTAGAAGATTTTTATAGACAAATAGTTCGAGTATCTTGCTCGTAGTAAATAGCAAACCAAGCTAATATGTCCACAAAAACTTTCTGGGAATTAATCATCATGCTTTGGTGTACCATACAAATAATAATCGTGTTGGTTTGCTAAATCAGTTATTCCTGTTTCCATCTGACAACTTTCTATAACAGAGAATAATCTATCCCACTCAGCTTTATTTTTTTCTTCTGACAAACCTTCTGTTTTAGAACTCGTAGGTACATCTAGAAATGTAATAATAACTGGGTAATCTTCTGGATAAAAAACAGGTTCACTGGGATGAACCAGACCATCTTTAAAAACACCTTTTATTGACTGCATCATAAAACCACCTAACAGTAAATATTAATTATTCCATAATCAATAGCTTTATCTGAATATGATACAAAATATAATGAATCAGATTAATCAGATTAGTCTTTTCAGAAATAATAAAATTATCCTAAAAATAACCACTTAAATCTCAGAAGATTGAGATAATTAATTATTTTTTTCAACCTCCAACCTCACCTGCTCCAATACCACTTTATAATCCTCCCTCTGAGGATACAAACTCACCAAATTTTCCAGAGGAGCGATCGCCCCTTGCCTATCCCCCATCTCTAACCTCACTTTAACCAACCCCTCTAAAGCAGTCACATTTTCAGGTTCTCGCTCCAAGACACTCTCATATCCCTGCGCTCTTTTCTGTAACTGTTCCTCTACCGACACAACTGCTGCCGTCTCTACCTGTGGAGACTCCTGAAAAGCACTTTTAAACATATTTCCTATACCAAACAAGGCAGTACCCCCAAAAGATACACACCCAATTAGGGACATTATCTTTCTCAATGTCTTACTTCGCTGCTGCCGAGCTTCTATATATTCTTTCTCTGTTCCTTGCATTAGCTACTTGTCTCCCAATAACTACTTTCTCTAGTCTTCCCAATTTGAGCCAATAAGCGATCGCCCTTCCCTACAATTGCATCTATCTCTAATTATTAGGCCATTTCTCAAAATAAAAGAGGGAATAGGGAGGTACGATTGATAATTTATGAATAATAATTGATTTTATTTTTGATTTTTGGATAGAGCTATCAGAATTTGTTCATAAAAGAAAAGAGGGAGTTCAGTTTTTTATTATTAGTTAATTAATCCATTTTTCCCTGATAAGCACATACAAAACGAACCATTTTTAAGGTTGCTTCTGACTTTGCTTCATATTCTCCATATCCCTTAGCTTTCCATTTATTACCACCTCCAGCACAGATAGCAGTTGCTTCTATTTTTTCTTCACCAATTTTATAAGTAAAGTCTCTGTACACATTAAAATCGCCATAAAAAGAACTAGAAATACTGGTAACTATTACAGATTCTCCGGTAAAAGCATACCCCATAAATTAATCATTTTCAGGGTTTGCTAGAGCAATACCCACATATAATAGAGTTGTTGGGAAATAAAATTTTAAAATGCTCAAATGCTTACTATATAAGGTTTTCAGAATTTTAAGCTTGAAAAACGCTATAAATCTTGACTGATAAGGGTTTTAGCCATTTTTTTAGCTTAATTCCCAACAACTCTAATAAATATTTTTTTTCGTCAAAGGAAAAAGATATGAATGTTAAAAATACTCCGGCAATAATAGTAACTACAAGCTTACTTAAATTCATGGGTTTATATATTAAGGTACATAAGTTTAAATCGTATCAATAAAGGCAATTTTTTCAATTAACCTAGAATTATTTTCTGTCTCAATGTCAGAGCGATAGCCTCTTATTAAGGAATAATAATTAAATTTCGCCATACATACTAAATATTCTTGGACTTGGTTCCGATATCCATCTTAACTCCCCTACTCTCCTACTTACCTATTACTAATCTCTGAACTACTACTATCTTTTAACAAGCTTTCAATATTTTTTGCCATCCGAGTTTGCTGTTCTAACTGCTTTGTTGAAGAGAATAAATCGCCTAATCCATTAATAATTTGTTTGAGACTTCTCCTAAATCTTTCATCCCCTGTTATATCATCTAAATCTGATGTCATTTTCTGCACATTTTCAAATGTTGCTCTGGCTGAATCTAATGTTTGTTGCAACATTATTATATTTGTCGGACTATTTAGATCGCTAGAAATATCTCGTAAATTTGCAGAAGTTTCTACTGCATTTGCTGATAATATTTCTAGGTTACTAATAAATTCTCCTCTTTCTACTTCACTAATAATCGGACTTAAACTTTCCATTAGCACTGCTAATTTCTCTGTTGTTTTTTCAATATTTTCTAAAGTGGCAACTAGAGTCGAACGATTTGTATCAACAATTGCATTAATCTGCTCTACTGTTAAACTAAATTTATTGGCTACTTCTTCTACAGAATTGGCTGAAGCTACTGCAGCAGAAGAAACTTTTTCTGTAGATTCTTTCATAGTTTGAGTAACATTAGTTATTTGATTAGAAATATTATTCACTTCTTTTTCTAAAGTTTTACTCAAACTATCTAAGTCTCTCTCTACTGTATTAGTCAAACCTCCAATTTCTCCTTCTAATGTTCGAGTCAAACCTCCAATTTCTCCTTCTAATGTTTGAGTTAAACCTCCCACTTCTGTCTGGATAATTCCTGTTATATTATCAACATCTTCTCTTAAAAATTGACTTAAACCTTCCATTTCTTTTTTGATAGTTTCTGATAAATCAGAGAGTTGTTTAGCTAACTTAGAAGCTTCAGCAGAAGCATTAGCTGTATTTTCAGCAATTATCTTCACATTATTAAATAACTCTGGGTCACTATAGAGGTCAATTAAACGTATTCCTGCTCTTAATAATTGCTGCATTTCTATTCCTGCTTCTCCCTGTAAACGGTCATTATTACAGATAATTATTTGAGGACAATTAGGTGATAAGGCATTAGCAGAAACTTCTGATTCTGCTGTTCTCCTCCTAGGAATAATATCTATTTGTGCAGTTCCAATAAATGAGGATATATTGCCTTGAATAAATACATCACGAGGGATAATTAAATCTTCTGGCTTAATTTCTAGGGTAATATCTACTCCATTTAGCCCTGGTTTGATTTCTACTACTTGTCCAACATCAATACCTCGATACTTAACTGATGTTCCTAACTCAATACCAGATGCACTTTCAAATTCAACTATGAATTTATAACTACGTTTGCCTAATTCTACTCCCCTCAACCAAAGTATTAAGGCTCCAAACAAACCTATTCCTAATAAAGTTAATAAACCTACTGAACCTTCTCTAGTTGTTCGCGATCGCATAGTTTCCCCAAAAAGCTTTTATGATATTGAAACTTCAATAATTGATAATTGATAATGGATAATTGATAATTACCTCTCCCTAAAAGGAAGAGGATTGAATGAAAGGAAAATTTTTTCTTGTTTCTCCTTGATCATGAGAGGCTTTAAACCTTAATTATTCGGTAAAAATTTTACTTTATAATCAATCAATATATGGTATAATAAATACTTTTATTTTTTATTTATGTCAATGTGCCAATCTTGGCATTAGAGTATTCCTCAAAATCTCTATTACAAAAATAACTTATGACTTCTGACTTGTGACTTCTGACTTCATTAACTCACCACCTGAATCGGTCCATCTACACTACCTGTAAAAAATTGTTGTACCAGAGGATTATCCACAGTATCAATTTCATCAACGGTACCTTCCCATTTCACCTTACCCTGGTAAAGAAATACTATTCTGTCTGCTGTGCGACGAATGGTACTATGTTGATGAGTCACCATCACATAAGTGCTACAACCACCATCTACATATTGTATGTGACGGACTAGATCCTCAATCACAGTAGAAGCAATAGGGTCTAGGCCAGCCGTAGGTTCATCATATAATAGTACATCTGGATCGTCGTGGGGATTTTCCGGATTTGTAATAATCGCTCTAGCAAAACTCACCCGTTTACGCATCCCACCAGATAACTCTGCCGGATAGCGATCGCCAATTTTACCCAAACCGACCATTTCTAACTTTTGGTTCACCAACTCCTGAATCTGGGAACGTAATAACTTAGAATGTTGATACAAAAGAAAACCGACATTTTCTTCTACTGTCAAAGAGTCAAACAGAGCTGCATTTTGAAATACCATACCAATAGTAATTGGATCTTTCAAATCATCCATCCATCTAACTCTTTGCTTTCCCTGTACATAAACTTCCCCAGCATCAGGAGTCAATAAACCAGCAATAATTCTCAGAACTGTAGATTTACCAGTTCCCGACGGACCAATAATAGCTAATGCTTCTCCACGATAAATTGTTAAGTCTGCTTCATCTAAGACAACATTTTGCCCGAATGACTTACTAACTCCCTTGAGTTCAATTAAAGGTTCTTGACGTACTCCCACGACTAAGCTCCTAGGGTCGCTATAGTGGGGGATTCTTGAAGGATATTCACCCTTACTGGCTGCGTCAAACAGACCCTAGACACTCCCTCAAAACTGAGTTTGTGCTTACTTTTTAACCCTATTCCTAAACTTCCATTTGCATCGGCATTAATTAAATGACCATCTTTTGTCTGATACAATCCACGCTTGACTCGTCTACCAGAGAAACTTTTTTTGACAGGATTATCGGCATTATAAACAGGCATTTTATCTCTATCAAGACTAGAGGCAATAGATGTATAGGATTCTTCTTGTTCAACGTAGTTCAAACCATATCGTTCACAGAGGCTTTTCAGCTTGCCACGAAGGGTAAAGATCGGAATTTGAACAAAATTGAGGCAGTGCGGTCTTGGGGTCTCCCCAAGTGGAGCAACTGCCGTCTGATTGTTGCGTTTACCCAGTTTAGTTTCTTGTTTAAGAGTAGGGTTATAGCCCACCACAATCGTTCCAATCTTTCTACTTACACAGAAATCAACAATGTATCTAGCAGCTTTATTTAGGTAGTCATTAACTTGATTTTTACGACGATAAGACAACCAAGCTTCTTGCTTGGTATGATGCCTAATTCCTTGCCGCTCTTTATGAGAACTAAGTTTAGCTCGACGTTTATTAAACCATTGATTTTTGGATTTCAGCCAACGTCCATCAATGATAAAAGATTCATCGGTGGAACTGACAACTGTAGCTAGATTATTTAATCCCAAATCAATAGATACTGCTTCATTGTTGTTAACAATTATCTGTTTCTCATTCGACTCATAAATAAATGCAGCATCCAAAAATTTGCCTTTTTGCTTCGGAAGTATTCGGATTTCCTTGATTCGATGCTCTCTCAAATTAGGAGGCACTGTAATATAGACAGAGCCATGCTCTCTAGTGTATTTGCGAGATGTGGGAATCTTAAACTTCCAATTATCTTTGGCAAAGTCATGTCTGGCTCTAATTGGAATTATCAAAGGGAAAAACCCATCTTTAGGCAAATATCTTGGGAGATTAATCCTCTGTTGATAAACTCCTTCTTTTTTCATCGATAGTAGTTTAAAAAATGCTTTAAAGCATTTATCTACAGATTTAAGTGTTTGTTGACCACAATCAGTTGCCAAGAGTTGATAATTTTCATTCTCTTTGCACAAGTGATAATTAGATTCGTAACTGAGATATTTATTCTCTTGAAAGAAATATTGACGGACTGTGTACAACCCAACATTAAACAAGTTTTTGGACAAGTGACACAAAAAAGTCAACACACTTTTTTCCGATTGATTCAGTTTGAGTCTAACTGTTTGAGTCCACAGCATTTGATTAATCCGCTATTTAGGAGTTACTTTAGCGAAACCACCTCAACTTGTCAATCTTATTAGAGGACGCCCATTCCCCTCAACCTCAAACCTAATTCAAACTTAACAATGCACAACTGGAAAACTAGCAATGAAAAAGTCAAAACTAATTTAATGGACTTTGTTCAAAGTATATTATATCTGAGTTCCCCCATCTCATGCCCAACAAAATTTGGTCCTGAAGCGCCATAATAGTGCCAGAATCCTCTTTATGTAGATAGTATTTTTAGAAAAATTTGTTTTTAATTCAGCTAAGGCTAAAATTCTTATGTCAACTGGTTTACTCAAGAAAACTCTACGCATCTTTCTCAAAAGTAACTTCTCTATTGTAAAACGTCAAAATAGTCCCTCTCGGATAGTTAGCCAATGGTTTAAATGGTTGGCCCCAGGGCTATTTGTCAAACGGTGGTTACTTTTGAGTGCTGCTGGTGTACTACTAAGTAGTTTGGGACTGGCAATATGGACGGGAATGACCCCTATTTTTTACACTCTACAAAAACTTAAAGAATTTTTGGGGTGGGTTACAACAATACTCCCTAATTATATTTCTGGTCCTCTAGTTATCTTTGCTGGCTTACTATTTATCTTTTTAGGCCAAAACCGTAGCTTAAACACTATTACCCAAGTTTTAATGCCAGAGGGTGATGAAAAACTTGTAGATCGGTTACTTACCCATCGACGATTAAACAAAGGTCCAAAAATTCTAGCCATTGGTGGGGGTACTGGTCTTTCCAACTTATTACGGGGTCTCAAAAGTTATAGTGCTAATATTACTGCTGTTGTTACCGTGGCTGATGATGGTGGGTCTTCTGGTAGGTTGCGCCGAGAAATAGGTGTACTACCTCCAGGAGATATTCGGAATTGTTTGGCTGCTTTAGCTAATGAGGAAAAGTTATTAACTGAATTATTTCAATATCGGTTTCGTGCTGGTGATGGGTTGGTCGGTCATAGTTTTGGTAACCTTTTCCTAACAGCAATGAGTGAGGTGACTGGAGATTTAGAAAGAGCTGTTGCTGCTAGTTCTAAGGTTTTGGCTGTCCAAGGTCAGGTTTTGCCTGCTACTCTTACTGATGTGCATTTATGGGCTGAGTTAGCTGATGGGCGACGTATTGAGGGAGAGTCTAATATTACTGAAGCAGGAGGCAAAATTGTCAAAATTGGCTGTAGTCCAGAAAATCCTCCTGCTTTGCCTAAAGTTTTGCAAGCTATAGAAGAAGCTGACTATCTTATTATTGGTCCTGGGAGTTTATATACTAGCGTGATTCCTAATTTATTGGTATCTGAAATTGCTGAGGCAATTGCTTTAAGAAATATTCCTAGTATTTATGTTTGTAATATTATGACTCAAGCTGGAGAAACTACTGGGTATAGTGTAGCTGACCATATTCGTGCTATTGATTTTGCCTGTGGTAAACGATTATTTGATACTGTTTTAGTTCAGGGCAAAAGTCCTTCGGAACAAGCATTAATTAAGTATGCTCAAGGAGATTCTCATCCGGTTTTTCTTGACCGAGAAGCAGTGAAAAATTTGGGACGGAAAATTCTTTTGACTAATGTGATGTATGAGGATGAACAAACTGGTTTGGTTCGCCATGATTCTATGATGTTGGCACAGGTTTTATTACAGTGGTATAGTCAGATTTAAAAGGAAGAAGAAAGAGGAGTGTGGGAGGTGTGGGAAGTGTGGGAGGTGTGGGGAGTTTGGGAGAGAACAGTTGCAATTAAATTTCAATATCCGAAAATAAACGCTAAATTACTAATCAGAAAAAAACGTATTTTAAATACATTTACTCTTGGGAAATATCCATTTAATGGCAAATATATAACTTCTCTATATTTGTTAATTTTTATGTGAATTAAAGATGTTGAGAAAGCATAGTCTTTAAAGGGGATAAAAAGCAGTCGATAGATGGCGACCTTTCCCGCTATTCCAGAGCAACTTCTTTTTCATATTGTGCAGCAAAACGCCAGATTCAATCCAGCAAAAAAAAATAAAATTCAGTATTTCAAGCCTCCCTATTGCATGAGATACTGTTAACTTATAACTGATAACTCAAATAGTCAGTTTAACAGTTAACAATTACAGCAGTTTCGGAAGCGCGTGAGGTACAAAGCTTTACTATATTGTTAAAAGCTGGAAACCTGTTAGTAATGAGTAGTAACACAACCTTCCAGGTTGTTACAGCCCGGTCAGGCTGTGTTACACTGTACCTCACCATCCTCAAAAGTTCTATAAATGAAGAATCAAGAATTTTTTTTGTCACTAAAAAATGCCGGATCTACTTACAATCTTGGTAAAAGTTTGGGGGGAATTTTACCTGCTGGTAGTGTAATTTTATTGGAGGGAAATTTAGGTACTGGTAAGACTACTTTGGTTCAAGGTATTGGGGCAGGTTTGGGGATAACAGAAACAATTGATAGCCCTACATTTACTTTAATTAATGAATATTTTTCTGGCAAAATTCCTCTTTATCATTTCGATTTATATCGCTTAGAAAGTTCAGAAATTGAAGCTTTAAATTTGGAGATTTATTGGGAGGGCTTAGAAGTACCTTTGGGTATTGTCGCTATAGAATGGTCTGAGAAGTTGGTTTATTATCCTCCAGATTTTTTACGAATTTGTTTGAGTTTTTCTAATGTAGAGAATACTGTTGAGAAAACCCTCCACGGACGGCACGCTAGATTAATTTCTGTTGGTAAACTTGATTTGGATTTTGATTTAATTAGGGTTTGCTGAAAAAGTCTTTTTAGGGTAGGAATTATTCCATTTTGAAAGATGAAGTGTTATATCTACGAACAGCAATTACTACATCAGACGCTCCCACTGTTCTCGTAACAAAAATAATGAAAATGCAGTAACACCAGGAATACCAAGGTACTAGGTTACTAACTGGTAATAAAACCTAAAATAAATCTAAATATTAGCTAACTTCTTAATCTACATGGGAATATGTTTTTAATTACCCCGGCGGGAAGTCCCGCGCTGTAATTTTCAATTCAGCGTCGGGATGAAAACCGGGCATCGATGTGTGTAGCTGGTCCTGATTATTGTTGGGAATGCTTGAATCAAGTCTCTAAAAGCTTATCAGAGCGCTGGCATTCATGTCCTAAATGTGGACAATAACTAGACAGGGACTATAACTCAGCACTTCTGATACAGAAAATCGGATTGTTATCAACTGATGTATTCCTAGATTTAGCTTAAAAGAAATGACAACATACGAAGTTTATGGACCCGCTCCCTGGATCAAGGTCGAACGCTATGGAATTACTAAGACACTCCCCCCTGAAACATCTGTCATTTGGTACAAAGCACTTCTTCTGTGTGCTAATGGCGATGGAGAACTTGCACAAGCAGAGCGGGATTGGGTAATTGGTCATGCTACTACTTATCACCCGGAGATGAGTGAAAGTCAAATTGATGAACTCAGAACTTACAATGGTAAGGGTTCAACTGAGGATATAGAAAAGCTAGTCTTTAGCGATCCCATAGCTAAAAAGGGACGTTATGCTCTTGTTTATGAAGCTATTCAAGCGTCAACTGCTGATGGGGAGTATAGCGAAGGAGAAAAAGCTACTATTCGTAAAATGGCAGCTAAATTAGGAATTTCTGAAGCTAAAATTCTAGAACTAGAGAACCTCTTTGAAGAAGAAATCGCGTTTAGAGAGAAACGAATTAGAATCTTGCATCCTGAAGGAATACCTGGGGAAGATAAGTAGTAGGATACTTTAATTTTGGCGTTGCTGAATCTAAGGATGAATCTTTGCAGAAAAGGTAAATATCATGTTTTAGTTCTTCTGTCTCTAAAACTATACTTCATCCCGCAAATATGCAACGCCTAATTTTTGACGATCGTCTACTTCAGCAAGTTTATAATCTACTTTCGTAAAGACATTATATGTTTTAAATTATCAAGTTTTTAGGCGCTTTTTGAGCTTAATCCTGAATCAGTTTAATAAGATCAAATAATATCAATAGTTTTGTGTGCTACATATATGAGGATTAACTAAATCTTAAAATTAGGATGATAAAAATTTAATGGAACCTCTTTAATGGAACCTCGTTTAGTTGCCCCAAAACTCATTGCTATTTCTACAGAAACCCCTGCCAAAAAATATACTCAATATGAAGTATTAGAACTTTTAAAAATTGCAGTTCCTAAAATTAGTAGAATTTTCCTTAATTCCCATATTCAATCGCGACACCTTTGTTTACCTCCAGTCAACAAAGATGGAACTACCCCTACAGAAAGTCAAAAAGATTTACTAGAAAAACATCAGCATTTTGCTCTACAATTAGGACAGTTAGCTATCAAAAAAGCTCTAAGTCAGGTTAACTTAAATCCTAAAGATGTTGATTATTTAGCTGTAGTCTCAACCACAGGTTTTATCTGTCCTAGTCTAACAGCACATTATATAAAAGCATTGGGGATGCGAGCGGATACACAACGCATTGATATTGTAGGTATGGGTTGCAACGCAGGATTAAATGGTCTGCAACCAGTAGTTAATTTTTGTACTATCCACCCCAATGCTATTGGTGTACTACTGTGTGTAGAAATCTGTTCTGCTATGTATGTTCTAGATGAAAGTATCAATAACGCAGTAGTTAATTCTCTCTTTGGCGATGGTGTTGCTGCTGCAGTCATTTCTGGAAAAACTTTTCCAATGAAAGGAGAGCGCCCTCAAATACTTGGTTTTACTTCTCATATTATTCCAGAAGCGATCGATGCTATACGATTGGATTTTCAAGAAACTAAATATTCTTTGTATTTAGATCGACAAATTCCTTATTTAATTGGTCCTAATGCCAGAATACCTGTCAATAATTTGTTAAAAAAGTTTGGTCTAAAATCTCGTGACATTCAACATTGGGTTATTCATTCTGGAGGACGGAAAGTTCTTGATTCTATTAAATATTCTTTAAATATTACAGAACACGATATTCGACACACCACAACAATACTAAAGAATTATGGAAATTTATCCTCTGCGTCCTTTTTATTTTCATACGAAAAATTATTGGAGGAAAATATAATTCAACCAGAAGATTTTGTCCTAATGATGACTATGGGACCTGGTGTTACGATTGAATGTTGTTTGGGAAAATTTGGAAATGATTGACTTAACTGAGCAAGAGACAATTGCTTATGTAAATTTAAACTGGCCTGATGCTAGTATCTTAACTGAGGAAATGCTGTCAGATTTGACTAAATTGATAGATTATTTAGAAGATGAAAGTCAGTGTAAATTGGTTATCTTTAAAGGACTGAATACTGAAAAAGTATCGGTTAATCCAAATCCTCCTAACATTGATATTTGTAGGAAGTGGGAAAATTTCCTATTGCGTATAGAACGTTTTCTAGGTGCTTCTATGGCTTGTATTGATGGCTTTTGTACCCGTTTTCATCTGCAACTAGCACTGGTTTGTGATTATCGGGTGGCCACAACTAACTCAAGCTTTCAAATTCCAGAAGTTAAAGAAGGTTACCTTCCTGGTATGAGTGTATTTCGGTTAGCCAAGTATACTGGAATAGGGATTGCTCGTCGCTTACTTTTCACTGGTATGAAGTGGTCAATTAAAGAGGCAGTAATATTTGGTATTATCGATAGTCAATGCGACTCGGAAGAATTGACAAAGGCAATTCAAGACGCTCAGGAATCTCTAATGCCTATAAATCCTGAAGTTTTGAGGAATACTCGACGGTTACTTAATGAGTCTTTTGCAACTTCTTATGAAGAAGCGATCGGGCATTTCCTTGCTGTACAAAATCTGGTTTTATCTCCAAAAAAAATCTGAAATGTCTAGTGAAATTTTACAAGAAGTAGATCGGTTACTCGATCGCGCTGAAAAAGCTATAGAGCTTTTCAGAACTTATGCAACACCACAAGTACAAAAAATTATTCAAGCTATGGCAGAGTCAGGAGCAGAAAAAGCTCAATTCTATGCTGAATGGTTAGTGCGGGAGACTGGGTGTGGCAGTGTTAATGACAATGTGAAAAAAAATTTGGATTGTTCAATTGGTTTATTGGAAAGATATAATCCTCAAGATTTTATTGAACCTATAATTGATGATGAGAAGAAAATTCTGAGCATTCCCAAACCTGCTGGTATTATTGCTGCTTTGCTTCCTAGTACCAATCCAGTTATGACTGCTTATTATAAAGCAATTGTGGCGATGATGACTCGCAATACAATTATTTTCTCTCCACATCCTGTTGCTAAAGAATGTTCCATCCATCTAGTTGATTTTCTGGCCAAAGTTGCCGAAAAAGCAGGTGCGCCACAAGACTCGATTCAGATAGTGAAATATTCTGGTAGAGTGCCTCTGAAGCACTTGATGGAATCTCCTCGTATAGCTTTGATTCTAGCCACTGGAGGACCTAATCGAGTCAGTGAAGCTTATAGTTCGGGTAATCCAGCTATTGGGATGGGACCGGGAAATGTTCCTTGTTTTGTCCACAATTCAGCAGATATTTCTATTGCTGCGAAACAAATTATCGCGAGTAACAGTTTTGATAATGCTCTTGCTTGTGTCTGTGAGTCTGTTGTTATTGCAGACAGAGCTATTAGCGATCGCCTAAAAACTTCTATTTCTAACTCAGGAGGATACTTTGTTAAAGGTGAGGAACTGCAAAAATTGCGTAGTTATCTTTTTATGGAGGGTAAAGTTAATTCTCTAGTGCAGGGGAAAAGTGCTGTTTGGATTGCCGAAAAAGCAGGTTTCTCAGTACCAGAAGAGACTAAAAGTTTACTTGTAGAAATTGATGCTGTGGGTTGGGAAGAACCTCTGAGTCAGGAAAAGTTATTTCCGGTGATGGGATATATTACGGTTGATGGAGTAGAAAGTGCTATTCAGACTGCTTTAGTGATGTTGGAAATGATTGGTAAAGGTCACTCTGCAGTTATTCACAGTAATGACCTAAAAGCTGTTGCTCTTTATACGGAAGCTTTGCCTGTGTGTCGCATCGCGGTTAATACTCAAGGAGTTGAAGGATCGAGTGGTGTTTCTACTAATTTGACTCGCAGTCCGATAATTGCGACAGGTTTCTTTGGAGGAAGTTCTGTAGATGAGAATGTTGGTCCTCAATCTTTGGTACAGTGGTCTCGTGCTGCTTATCCTAAAGATTCAAAAATCTCAATTAGACATTTCTAGATAAAGAGGGAACAGGGAACTCTTAACAGGGAACAGGGAGCAGTAATTGATAATTTCTGGATCAGAATTGATTCTATTTTTGATTTTTGGAAATGTCTATTAATTAATCTATTAGACCTCTTCGGAAAAGAGGGAACAGGGAACTCTTAACAGGGAACAGGGAGCAGTAATTGATAATTTCTGGATCAGAATTGATTCTATTTTTGATTTTCGGAAATGTCTATTAATTAATCT
>JBCDJM010000112.1:0-22119 GCA_038747755.1 Cyanobacteria bacterium P01_H01_bin.35 | reverse complement strand
TATTTCATTCGTGAAAAGCTATAAATGGTATACTCTAATCAAATATTTGTTTGAGCTGGTTACACATCGTCAAACCTTTGATTTTCCCAAAATTTTCATGTATGGCTACTTTTCATAAATCATTTAGGATTGCTATATAATTGAGATAAACTTTATAGTATAAAAATTGCTTATTTAAGAATATGCTTTTTAGTTCACGACAAAAACTGTATGGCGATCGCTACCAAATTATTAAACAAATTGGTGAGGGAGGTTTTGGAATTACTTATCTAGCTAAAGATAGCAAAGGTAAGCAGGTAGTAATTAAAACTTTGAATGAAAATGCTCAAAATAGTTCTGATGTAGAACTGTTAAAGGTATCTTTTAAAGATGAAGCTCTGAAGTTAGCTTCTTGTAATCATCCTCATATTGTTAAATATGAAAATTTTTTCACTGAAGATGAACTTCCTTGTTTAGTTATGGAGTATATTGATGATCTAAACTTATGGGAAACTGTCAGCAAAAAAAGTGTATTAGATGAATTTAAGGCATTATTATTTGTTCAACAAATTGTCTCTGCTTTAATCGAAACTCATAGCAAAGGTTTACTTCATCTAGATGTCAAACCGAACAACATTATATTGCGTCGAAGTAACTGGGAAGTAGTATGAATTGATTTTGGTTTATCTAGACAATTTCATAATCAAAATAAAGCTAAAAATAAAACTTTGAATCATAGTTTTGCTGCTCTAGAACAATCTATTCCAGGTTTACCTCAAGGAGAATTTACTGATGTTTACGCTTTAGCTGCTACTTTATATTATTTATTGACGAAAATAGTGCCAACTCCCTCTTTTACTAGAGCAACTAGAGGAAAAGGTGTTGCTTTAAAATCACCAATAGAAATTAATCCAGATATTAGTTTGGTTGTTAACCAAGCAATTATGATGGGAATGACTCTCGATCCTAATGATGATAACCGTCCTAAAAATATCGAAAAATGGTTGGGTTTATTTGGTGAATTAATTCCTTCAATTGATTCTAATGCACCTACTTGGAAAATATCTGAACTTCAATTTTTGACTGAGTTGGAATCAGAGGCTGCTGTTGGGACAGAAAGTAAATTTTCTCAGCTAGGAAAATTAGAATTATTTAAAAAAATTACTAATGTTTTTCAAGGTGTTTTGGAGACAAAATCTTCAAATAATTTAGTTAACTCTAAAAATGCTGAAGTTAATTTACTAAGCCAATCAAAATATAAATCTCCTCAAATTATACCAACAAAACGAGATTATAATTTACGAGAAAAAAATATTGCCGAGCTACTCATAGCTAGAAATTTACCAGGATTATTTGAAAAGTTATTAGAGCTGAAAGGATTGCAGATTAATAAATATTATACTTTACCTTGGTTATATGCTGTTGGTGGTCAAAGTATTGTTTATTTAGCTGAAAAATCTAATCGAGACCTAGTAATTGTTAAAATTCCTTATCTTGACTATCATCGCCCTGCTTATATTAGTCAAAAACAAATTAAGAAAAATCGTTTTCATTTAGTTAAGGAAGGAGAGTTACTCAAAAAGTTTAATCATACTAACTTACCTAACTTTTTTGAATTGATTTATGGTTTTAATCCACTTCATAATGGTTATAGAAGTGATGAAATAGTTAATCAAGAACCTTATTGAGTAATGGAGTTTATTGAAGGGGTAGATTTATTAGAAGTAACTCGTGATTTTCATAATCAACCTTCAATAGATTATGGAAAATTAGAATTATTAGCATGGGAAATAATATCGAAAACGAATGATTTTTGTATAACTATCTTTCAGGAAAGTTATTTATATTCTGATATTAATCCTCTTAATTTAATTTTTACTGCTAATGATGGTCAAATTAGAATTTTAGATGCTGGTTCATTAATTCCTGTTAACCTAGATGCAAATATCTCACCACCATTTACTGAAAGTTATATTCCCGTGGAATATTTGGAAGCTTATGAACAAGGAAAAATGATTTATCCTAATTCTCAATATGTGATGTATGCTACTGGGTAAAATATTATGGGAAATGTTAACCAATAAACAACCTTATCCTGGAGAAAATCCTAATCTTTCTGAACCTGTTTTTCAAAAATATTCTGCTGATTTACAAAATTTAATTAATAATCTTATTCACAATAAATATTATGGTTTTGAATATTTAAAAAAAGCATTGATTCGATAATTTTTTATCTTTAACTTCTTCTCATAGTAGTTCTATTATTAGCTCTTAATCTACGTTGGTCAATATCAGATAATCCATCTAGTGTTCCTTCGTTTGCTAATTTATCAATTACCCGTTTTATGAGTTTGACTTGTTCAGGATCGGCACCATCAGAAACTAAGATTTTTAGCTGTGCTTGTAAACTAGCCATTTGCGCTTTAGGATCATTAGTGCGTAATCCATCTAACCAAGAAAACCAACCTTTAATTTCATCATCTGTCATATCATAACGAAATTCTTTTTTAGTTCGATTAACAAAAATTTCCTGAGTAATTATTTCTTGCCTTTCTTTAAACTTATAACGTAAAGTTGCAGTAGCAATTTGTTCTCGATCTTTCTGCGATTCTTTGAGTCTAGTTTCAAAACAATATTTATAAATTCTACCCTTTTATAAACTACCAATTTGAGTTGAAAAAAGTCTAGTTATATTGTCTACTGCACCAAACCAGTGTGTACCTGGTTCAAATCTAAACGCATCTCCAGGAATAACATTAGGGGATAATCTTAACTCAAATTCAGAGTCAGTTGCAATGATATTTCTTGCTACATTACCAATATGATTAAAAGAAAGAGCAATTTCATTTTGATTATAAATACATTTAACACGACCACCTGAACAACCATCCATAATTTGACGCATAGTTTCTTCTGCAAAATCTTGACCAAATCCATAAGAATTAATTTCTAAGTTAAGATTACGCAATTCTTGATTAAATTCATAACACATATAAGCATCATGTAACTGACCATCAGTAAGAATGTATAATCTACGGCATCAGGATAATATTGAGAAAAGTATTTAATTTCATTAATAGCTAAACGTAAACCTTGGGATAAATAAGTCTGCTCAAACTTAACTCCAGATTGTTCAATTCTTTCTATAATTTCTTCTTTACGAGTACGACTACTGCCAATATCATTAGACCAGATTAATTCGCTTCGAGTTGAAAATAAAATAATAGAAAGCCAATCATTATCGGAAAGGGAATCAATAATAGAGGGTATTGCTTGTAAAAGAAGTGGGTATTTATCAGTTGTGTTCATACTCCCACTAATATCTAAAACTAAACAAATATGAGCAGTAACATCAACTTCTGATAAATCTACATCATCTTGATTACTGAAAGTTATAGCAAATTGAACTAAAGGAACGCTCTCCATTGGTACATAAGAATGAACAAATCCATAGTTAATTCTAAAAGGAGTAATTCGTTTTGGTTTCTTTTGAAAAAACATTAGGGAAGTATTATAGTTAAATTTTAGATTAATTCTTCACAATATAGTATTTTTCAAGTTAGTCAAGTTAGTGAATTATATTTGTGTTTCTTATTTTATGTTAGCTATTCCCTAAAACCTAGTATTTTTTTCAAGATAAAAATGACAAGTATTTGAAATTTTTTTTTCCTGAGATGAAAAAAATCTCTGTCTTTCTTTATGCTTGAAAATAAAATTTAATCTTCAGGCTTTAATTCTCGGATAATTAAAAATACAAATACAGATAAATTAAGTATAAAAATAGTCAATCTAATGAGAGAAAAATCATGTATTAATTCCTTCACTTCTAAAGGCAATGGTACACCAACTAATCCTACAAAAAGAATCTTAGACCAGAATTTTTCATACCATAAACCAACCAAGCCGATAATTATCAAACTGCCATAAATTGCTGTATAACGAGCCACTAACTTTAGACTAGGAATATCAGCATTGAGAATTGGTTTCAAGATTAATTCTATTGTCTGAAACTCACCATTAATTAGATTAATTTCAGCCCAAGTTGCTAGATTTTCAAAATTTCTCCAGCTCCAGCCAGAAATTAAAGAAATTAATAACATGAAGGTTGCAATAATTCCCTTATATAAAATAATGAATTTTAGACTGGTACGTTCTGGAGATTGAGTTTCCATAAGATTTCAAACTAAACAAATGAAAATTATTGAAAAATTTAAAATTAAAAAGGAGAGATGAATTTCTCTCCCATTCAAAAGAAAAATCTAAGTTTGTTTTTGGGCAATCATACCTGTTTGACGAGCATAAGCAAAAAGACCTCCAGCATCAATCACAGGTCTTACTTCTCCCAAAGACTTCAACTGATAAGTCTTACCAAGAGTATGATTAATTATTTGATCTTTTTCAAAATCAATAGTAACTTCCTGACCAGTTTCAAATAACTCACACAGGCGATCGCTAGATTCCCAAGGATATAATTCTCCAGTAGCAGAACAGTTGCGGAAAAATATACGAGCATAAGATTGAGCCACTACTGCTTGGACACCAGAAGCACCCAAGGCGATAGGTGCGTGTTCCCGTGAAGAACCACAACCAAAATTTTCTCCACCCACAATAATTGGATACTCGGTTTTCATTTCTCCTGGTTCAATAAACTTACCGTAGCGGTCAGGCAACCCACACAAAGCATAACTTCCTAGTTTATCATATTCATCTGGTTTTGAAGGAACCAGTGTTAGATACTCGGCGGGAATAATTTGGTCAGTATCTATATTGTCATCTAATACGAAGATTTTGCCACTTAGGGATTTGGCCATAGTTAATTTCCTGTTTTCCCTCTAATGCTGTCGCAAATTCTAGCATAAGACTTTTGAGACTCCCATTGTCATCCTATAGGACAAGTCATAAGTCAGATAGGGGAGCCATCAAATTCGCGACTTACAGAAGTCAGAAGTAATCCCTGACTGAGTTTGACAAAAAAATTAGGTCTAGCTTCTTCTTGGAGAAAGGATGAAAAAAATCAACTTCAGGATTTTCTTGCCGGGTGCTTCAACAGGAGGTACTGAAATGAGTATTTATAAATCTTCTAACTTAATTTGCCTAAAGCTATAGTTTTAGAGTTTCTTTAAAGTTTTGCTACAAAAAACTGTATGACAGGAAATTAGATATCTCTTCTTTTCCCCCTGCTACATTTTTCTATTCTTGATAATTAGGTAGTCAGCGGTTCTATTGCGTATATCGCAATAGAAATTTTTACTTAGTATTATCGGCAAAATTGTGTAGCAATACTATAAAGAAATAATCTTTAGTTTCTTTAAAGCATTGCTACAAAAAACTGTATGACAGGAAATTAGATATCTCTTCTTTTCTCCCTGCTACATTTCTCTATTCTTGATAATTAGGTAGTCAGCGGTTCTATTGCGTATATCGCAATAAAAATTTTTACTTAGTATTATCGGCAAAATTGTGTAGCAATACTATAAAGAAATAATCTTTAGATGAACTAAGAATTATATTCAATATTTGGGAACTATTAAATCAATACGATTAACTATCAATGGCCAATCAAACTACTGATATATTTATGCAAGCACGTCGGGGTAGCGTAGCAGCAATTATTCAAGTTCTGAATGAACAGCTAGCTACATTAGATGTCAGAATTAGAGCTATATTTTCTGATGGTGTTTTGCAAGTTTTATGTGAAGCACTCCAAGTTCAACAGTTAGAAAAGTCTTCTCTTGTAGAAGAGGTTAAACAGATTCTTGAAGAAATTTCACCTCGTAATATTCAGCAAGTAAAAATCAATAGTAGAATTATTCAAGAACAAAAATTACTTTGGTTAGAGGATGTGACTAGAGATCCAGAAAATCAATTACTTTGGTCTCAAGAAATTACTTTGACTAGACCCAATATTTTCAAAAAAATAGCAAATAATTTGCAGACAAATAAACCTAAACCAACTAAAATACCTCTTTCTAAAACCGTTTATTCTACAGGAATGCCAAAGCCAAATCAATTTCAACCTGATGTAATAGGCATTTTTTTTCTGAGTATGCTGATACTAACTTTAGGTATTCAAATTAATAGATGGTTCAACCACTCCGGGATAGATAAAATAACAACTTCAGAAAATACAGTTTCCCAGTCTCCATCTCCTACTAATAAAAAATCTGTAGAAGATACTCAAGCTAAGTCAAAAGCAGCTTTTACTCAAGCAGTGCGACTTGCTCAAAAAGCTGTTGCTGATGGTAAAATAGCTCAGTCTCAAGAAGAGTGGATGGCGATCGCCAAGATATGGCAACAAGCATCAGAACTAATGGCCTCTGTTTCACCTAGTTATTCACGGTATGATGTAGCTGTGAATAGAGCTGAACTTTATCAAAAAAATAGTGAAATTGCCAAAAAAGAAGCAGAGAAAAGAGAAGAAAAAGAAAGTTAAAAGTCAAAAGTCAAAAGTCAAAAATTAAAAGTTAAGATTTTAGACATCTCAAACTCCAAAGGAAAAGTTAAAAGTTAAAGATCAAAAGTCAGATTTTAGAGATTTTAAAGGCCAACCGAGAGGTTTCAAACCCCTGACAATTGATAACTGAATTTACCTTGTACATGATTCGCCAAAAAATATGCTCTAACTGATAACTGATAACTTGATATCTCCTTGACAACGGACAACTGACAACTGATAAATTTTAACTTTTATAGCAGTCAAAGCAAAGGGCGCGGACAGTTATAAATCCTGAAACCCTTTAATAATATGCTGTTCCCTGTTCCCTATTCCCTATTCCCTATTCAAGTAGCGCTATAACTGATAACTGAAATACTATGCTCACTAAAAAAGCTTCTAAGCCCCTTCGTTGGCAACGCACCCAATATTCTCCCCTAACCAGACAAATAGATGTTTTTAGTGCCGCCGGACAATTTTTTTTGTTTTTATGGTGGGATAATTTGCTTCAAAATAAATCTCCTTCTATAAGAAAACGTCGGGCTGAGTGGTTAGTGAAGACTATGCTAAATTTAGGTCCAACTTTTATTAAAATAGGTCAATCTCTATCTACACGAGCTGATATATTACCCAAGGAATATGTAGAGGAGCTAGGAAAATTACAAGACCAAGTGCCTCCTTTTGAGACTATGGAGGCGATCGGTATTGTTGAGTCGGAACTTGGCAACTCTCTTTATTCTCTGTATCGAGATTTTCAGGAACGCCCCATCGCTGCAGCAAGTCTGGGACAAGTACATAAAGCTAATTTACAAACGGGTGAGGAAGTTGTAGTTAAAATACAACGTCCTGGATTAAAACCTTTATTTGACTTAGATGTGAAAGCTGTTAAAAATGTTATCCGTTTTTGTCAAAAATATTTTGCTTGGTCTAAGAGATATGATTTAGATGCTATTTATTATGATTTTTTTACCATTCTTTATCAAGAAATTGACTATGTGAATGAAGGTAAAAATGCCGATAGGTTTCGGGAAAATTTTAAAGGATATCCTGAAATAATAGTACCTGGTGTTTATTGGACTCACACTACAGAAAAAGTTATAACTCTTGAGTATTTACCGGGAATCAAAATTAACGATAAGGTGCGAATAGAAGCTTGTAATCTTAATCCAAAGAGGATTAATCAGATAGGAGTTTGTTGTTATTTAAAGCAGTTATTATTGGATGGTTTTTTTCAGGCCGATCCTCATCCAGGCAATTTAGCAGTTAGTTTAGATGGTGAAATAATTTTTTATGATTTTGGGATGATGGCTGAGGTAAAGTCATTGACAAAAGACCAAATGATTAAAGCATTTTTTGCGGTCTTAAGAAAAGACGTTGACCAGGTGCTGAATACTTTAATTATTATTGGTTTAATTGAACCAATGCCCGATATGATGCCTGTCAGAAGATTAGTTAATTTTTTATTGGAAAATTTCACTGATAAACCTGTAGATTTTTATAATTTTGATGAAGTAAAGGAAGAAATTTATTTGTTATTTGAACAACAACCATTTCGTCTACCTTCTCAAATGACTTTTATTCTTAAATCACTAACTACTCTAGACGGAATTGCTAGAGAACTTGACCCTGAATATAGTTTAGTTAGTTGTTCTCAACCTTTTGTTAAAAGTTTAACTGTTGCTCAAGGTAGAGGTAGAGTAGTAGGTGAACTGGCAAGACAGACAAGAGATTTTATTAAATATAAATTACAACAACCAAGTAAAAGTGAGATTTTAATCCAACAAATAGAAACAAGAATTGAAGATGGGGAAATTCAATTTAGAGTTCGTTCTATTGAAAACGATCGATTATTAAAACGGATTAATTTAGCTTTGAAAACTTTGATTTTTACTTGTATAACTGGTTTTACTTTTCTATCTGCTTCTGTTTTATTAACGGGGGGTTATATAGAAGGTGCAATTGTCATTTTTGCCTTATCAGCGTTGGGATTGATATTAATGTTCAAATCAGGGCTTCAGTTATCTGTTAGAGAAAAATTAGACAAAATGGCAGAGAAGTAGATATTTATTGATATGGATTTTGTGCAGATAAAATGATAAGCATTCAACAGTCAGCTATTAGCTCAGAGATATTTAATTTTTTAATTGTGAATGCTGACTCAATTAGCAATTATGACTAAATTAACTAATACCATTTCTTAAAAAGAATGCTATATATGATTGGGTGAGCAAGTGTGGGAAATGTGGGAGACCTAGGAGAGGTTAAAAGCATGAAAAACTAATACTAACCGATTAATAATTGTCAAAAACAGACTTTGAATCTTGTTAACTATTTGACTTCTGAACTCAAGCTGAAGTATTGCATTACTTTTGGTAATTGGTATAAGACGTTATAGATAATGATAATATCAAGACGTTCATATAGTTTTCTTGACTTATAAGTAGAAATGTCTCCAGAATAATTTTCATCATCTAGTGTTTGGCGTATCAGAATGAAGACTTACTTCAAACTCATGGATGTCGATAAAAATGGGGTTTTAACCCTCTCCGACTTTGAAGAAATTGCAAATCGTTTAATTCAACTTCAAAATGATTCATCAAGGAATGAAGAAATTCGCGAGATGTGTCATTCTCTCTTTCAAAATTTTATGGCTGGAGGGGGACCAGTTGATAGTAACACTCGAATTAGCCAAGAAGATTTGATTGCTAATGCTGCAAAGATCGTATCCTTAACTGAACTAGATAAAGCACTTGCATTATCTAGGCACAAAAACGAACTCTTCTTCGATATTATAGACACCGATCACTCTGGACAAATATCCCGCGAAGAGTACCGGAAGTACCTGGCAGTATACACGGGAGTAGAAGAACCTGACCGTGCTGACCAAGCTTTTGATACCATTGACTCAGATAAGTCAGGTTCCATCAGTCGTGAGGAATTTGTCGAAGCTCATAGACTCTACTGGTATGAAATTGGCGATAAAAAAGATAATTCTCCTCTTCCCTATGGAGTATTAGTCGATTCATAGAACTTTAGTAATGATCGACAAGTAGCGGTTTTGGTCGAAATATTTCTCCAAAAAAGAAGTTATACCGGCCTGCCTAACTACCTCTATAGAACGACTAAAGTTTTGTCACATATTATTTTGACATTTTGAGTTTGAGCATAGTAGTTTTGACTCGTTTCTTTCCTCCTACTCTCTACTCCCTACTCCCTCTTTTCCAGAGAAGTCTAATAAAGTCGCCATCTAAATATTCAGGAGTGATAGAAAATGAATTTTCACGAGGAGTCAGAACCGAAACCCCTACAAAAATTTAGCTTTGAAATAATAAAGGTCAACTCACAAGGCAAAGAAACTGACCGCCGTTGCCACGAAGCAGAATTTTTTACAGAAAATTTAGGTAGAGGTGTGGTATTGGAAATGGTTTATATTCCTGGGGGAAGTTTTCTGATGGGGTCGCCGGAATATGAAGCGGAAAGAGAGTCTGATGAAAGTCCGCCTAGTGAAAGTCAATGGGAATATGCCTGTCGCGCAGGGACGACTACTCCTTTCTATTTTGGAGAAACTATAACGTCTGACTTAGTTAATTATGACAGTCGTGTTCCTGACGGCAATGCCCCTAAAGGAAAATATCGCGGAGAAACAACTGATGTGGGAAGTTTTCCTCCCAATACTTTTGGTTTATACGATATGCACGGCAATGTCTGGGAATGGTGTCAAGATGTTTGGCACGATAATTATATGTAGGTTGGGTTAAAGAATGAAACCCAACACTATCTATGGTGGCGTTTAAATTCCAAATATCTAGTGGTTAAGCACTACCGATTTTAGTTAACTTGCTTCTTAGAGAGGCACCTAAAAAAATCAATATACCTTCCTTCTTACTTTCCTCGACTACAAAACAGTTAACCTATCAAACTACCAGAACATCAAGGGAGAGAAATTAGTCATTTATCCTTAGAGAAATTCAAGCGATCGCCTCTCCCCTCAAAATTCCCTTAACTACCCAATATTTTCATTTTCTGAAGCTCCAAAAACTGACGCCAGAAAGAAAATAAAGCTTGCATCCTCAAACTAACTCTGATAGTATTATGTTATTGGGGGTAACTCGCCCATATACTAGACTTTTTATTCAACGCTAAAAATCTAAAAGTCGAAGGTAAAAAAATAAAGCGATCGCTCAACTAAAGGTTTTAACGATAGTAAAAATAATCAAACCACAAGGGAACCCCTTTGTAAAAGCAAACCCATAGACTTATTTGACACTTCAAAAAACCCTTTAATCCCATAAACCTCAGAATTTACAACTAAACCTTTCAAATTTTCAACTAACTCTCACCCCACAACTAAATACCAAAAACTAAAAATTAAAATATCCCCGAAAAGAGGGGATAAAATATTTCACTTAATTAGAGAAGTTATTACCCAGCTCCAACTGAATATTTTATACTTTTAAATCGCGACCAATTAACACCAACTTAGTTTGCCTAATTTCATCTTTTTTCCAGAGACGGTCATAAAAATAATCAAAGCGATCGCCCACCCCTTGCAAAACCAAACCCATAGACTTATTTGACACTTCAAAAAACCCTTGAATCCCGTAAACCTCAGAATTTACAACTAAACCTTTCAAATTTTCAACTAACTCCCACTTCACAACTAAATACCAAAAACTAAAAATTAAAATATCCCCGAAAAAAGGGGATAAAATATTTCACTTAATTAGAGAAGTTATTACCCAACTCCAACTGAATATTTTCTACTTTTAAATCGCGACCAATTAAAACCAACTTAGTTTGTCTAACTTCCTCTTTTTGCCAGAGACGGTCATAAAAATAATCAAAGCGATCGCCCACCCCTTGCAAAACCAAACGCATAGATTTATTTGGCACTGCCACAAAACCTTTAATCCGATAAATCTCATAATTTGCCACTAAACCTTTTAACTTTTCAACTAACTCCTTCGGTTCAAACTCTTGCTCCAAAATTAAATTTACAGAATTAATTTCATCATCATGTTCATGTTCTTCCTCCGTATCATGGTGACTAGGACGAGAATCCAAATTATCCTCAACTGCTGCATTAAAACCTAACAATAAATCTGGATTAATTTCACCCCCAATACAAGGAACTATTTTGACAGTATTAGGCAACTGTTCCTTCAGCCAACCTTGTACTTTATCAGAAGTAACTTTATCAACCATATCAACCTTAGTTAATAACACCAAATCAGCACAAGCTAACTGGTCTTCAAATAACTCCTCAATAGGAGTCTCATGGTCTAAATTTGGGTCAGCTTGACGTTGAGCTTCCAAAGCATCAATATCACCAACCAAACTACCATTTGCCACCGCCTCACAATCAACAACAGTCACAACTCCATCCACCGTAGCAGAAGTCTTAATTTGCGGCCAACGAAATGCTTGTACCAAAGGTTTTGGTAATGCTAACCCAGAAGTTTCTATTAAAATAGAATCAATTTTTTCTCGACGTTTTAATAATTCTTGCATAGTCGGAAAAAATTCTTCTTGTACAGTGCAGCAAAGACAACCATTTGTTAATTCAACAATATTATTATTAACATCTTCCTCATCACAAACTTGACAGGAACGTAGTAACTCTCCATCTATACCAACCTCACCAAATTCATTTACCAAAACCGCAATGCGACGACCTTGATTATTTTGTAATAAATGGCGAATTGTCGTAGTCTTACCACTACCAAGAAAACCTGTAATTACAGTAACTGGAATTTTAGCACTCATAATTTTATTATTTTAGGGAATAGGGAACAGGGAATAGGGAATACGGAACAGGGAACAGAAAATAAGAAAAAAACTGTATAGCAACGTGCGCTGGTATGTTTACATGTTACAAATACTACCAATGTAGTGCATGCAAAAATATTGATAATTGGGAGTAAAATTTTACACTACATTTAATGACAAGAGTAGTATGTAAATATGCGAGCGCTCACTGCTATACCTCATAACTTTGGCAAATGCTATAGCAATCCTCTAATCGGTTGTAATATTTTTCCGGTAGGAGCGAATCGCGATTCGCCCTACAGAAGTCAGAAGTCAGGAGTCAGAATTGTAAAGCTTTTCAGCTCAAATTAATTATTATAAAAATTTTCGCGACCAATTTAGGATTGCTATATATATTTCTTAAGTCTCTGCAAAAGTTAAAGGTGGAACTCTTGCCAAAATACCTTTTTTGAGTTTTTCTGGTCGTTCCGACCAAGACAATAATCCATCAGGTTTAGAATAATAAAGACTTGCACATTCTAATATTGCTTCTGAGATTTCAGAAAGAGTTTCAGTTTGATAAGGTATATCTCCAAATACATAAGTATGCTTACCAGGAGCAACAAAAGAAACAGCACAAAAGTGACTACAAGCACTCATACATTCTACCTCTTTGATGGAAAAGCTATTATTTAATTGCCAATTTTGATGATGTTGGGAAAGTTGTTTCAGTAGTTTTTCTCCCCCACTAATACCTTGTCTTTTTCCATCTTGCCAAACACTGGCACAAGTAGTACAAACAAATAGAATATGTGGCGTTGACATTTTGTTTTTTTTGATAAATTTTGTACGAATAAATTGAATTGTGTTAGAGCAATTATCATCAATAAATTAGCCAGGTAAAAATTTTAGGTTTTATTGTTGCTATGGTCTGATTTTTCGGAAACCATAGATCATCAGATATTAGGTGGAGGAAATATATTTTTCCTAATATTATTTCAAAGTAATCTGTTTGAAACTTAGCAGTCATTTGTGGTGTCTAAAATTAATTGTCGTGAAACTCCAATTAAATTAAATATGCAATCTCAAACTTTCTTCAATAAAGACCTTAACAAGGAATCTAAAAGAAGAAAAATAACTGCTTTGCTAATTTTAGCAATAAGACCTAACAGGTTTGATAAATTCAGAGTAATTAATTATGAGAGATAGAATAACTACCAAAAATTTAATATCAAGACTTATTTCTATCTCCTGAATACTCAAATAATGCCCTCATTCAGCAACCCTAAAATAAATGTACCTGACTAACTTGAAAAGTATTATCTTAGCTCAAAATAGCATTTTTGAAAAATACAACTCCAATACCACTTATAGCTAAACCTAAAAAACGGATTTAAAGAAAAGAATTGATTTTGCCAAAAATTACTTATTAATTGAACAAAATTCATTGCTAATAATGCTATGAATAATTGCATAGCACTAAAGCCTACTAAATATTCTAATAGTGGTGTCATTTCTGCACCAATAATTGCTTCTCCATAAGCATAACCATGAAATATACCAGCAATACCAGCAAAAATAATTAGTAATAAAGTATTGAACTTTTGTTTAAAAGTTAACATTACACCAAAAGCAACTACTGAAAAGGCGATCGCTATTTCTGTTAAAGGCAAATCAATACTGAGAATATGAATACCTGTTCCTAGCATTGCTGTAGCGATAAAAGATGCTAGTATTGATATACAATTGGGGATTGTTGCTGCTATTAATCCGACTGCCACCACGAAAGCCAAATGATCGATTCCAATTATGGGATGTCCCATACCAGAAAGTAAACCTTCCCAAAAATTGGCTGGTGTTCTTCCTCCCATTGGATAGTGAGCCATTGCTGATTCTATTGTGCTGAAAAAAATGAGACTTGCACAAGTAAATATTACAATAGCCCTGATTGTCTGAAACTGATTTCGCGCCCTAAATTTTGTAGGTTTGCTATGTTTATATATCATCCGTACCTCGCAGATGTATTGTTTTAATGATTTTGTTTTAATGTTGGTGGGCATCCTGGCTTCAATAAATTTTAGATTTTTAATTTTTTAAATATCAAATCTAAAATTATCTCACAGTTGCGGGACAGCGTTGGATTTGCACCAAACTTTCCCCCTTACGTCTAACGGCTGACCCCCGCTAAATCCAACATAGATTAGTTATCCTATCACAGTATTCCTCATCTTACTCAAATCACTTTTAATTTTTACAAAAATTTCCACATTTTATTCTGAAAAAATCTGTTCAAGCTAGCAGGTTATTTCAGTTATTAGTTATCAGTAGCTCCAGTAATAGTAAGGCGAAGAAAATCAGGAATCTTCTTTTTTATCCCCTTGAAAGAGGAGGCTCTTGACATTATTTCTTGGTTAACATCTAAATCTAAAGTAGCCAAAAAGCAAGTCAATTTTGAATAAATAGGTGAAATTTGGCTTCAAAATTGTTGCTATGATAAGAGAGTTAGGGAAGCAAACTTTTCTCCAAATGAAAATGAAGCCAGAAATTACTTATGGAAAATTTTTCAGCGTTTTGAATGTTGAACGCTATTTTATGGATAATTAAACAAATTTACTTATCTATGTATGTAACATTAAAATTACTTAAATATAAAATATATAGAATATAATTTAAAATAGAAGTATAAATTATCAAATCAGACTTCAATATAACCAAAGTTAAGGAGTTGAACTCAAGCACTTATCCTCAAATAACACGATTTAACCCCTTTATAGAATAAATATCACTATCACCAAGGAAAACAAACAAATATGTCCAAATACGATTCCCACCTTAAATGTTCATTTTGTGGCAAGTCTCAAGATCAAGTCCGCAAATTAATAGCAGGTCCAGGGGTTTATATTTGCAATGAATGCGTAGAACTTTGTAACGAGATATTAGAAGAAGAATTATTTGAATTTAGCAATACTACTTCGGCTAGCCTAATGGAGCCACAATTAGAAAATCAGGGGCATTTAGGGAAGAGTAAAATTCCTCTAGAAGAAGTTCCCAAACCTACGGAAATTAAGCAATATTTAGATGACCATGTAATTGGACAACACGAGGCAAAAAAAGTGTTGTCAGTAGCAGTATACAATCACTACAAACGTCTGAGTTGCCAAACAAAAGATAATTCCGAGAAAAGTGTTGACTCTGATGTGGAATTACAAAAATCTAATATTCTCTTGATGGGTCCGACAGGTTGTGGCAAGACTCTATTAGCTCAAACTCTAGCAGAGCTACTAGATGTGCCATTTGCAGTAGCGGATGCAACAACTCTTACCGAAGCAGGTTATGTAGGAGATGATGTAGAAAATATTTTATTAAGATTACTGCAAGTAGCAGATTTGGATATAGAGTCTGCTCAAAGAGGAATTATATATATAGATGAAATAGATAAAATTGCCCGTAAAAGTGAAAATACTTCGATCACGCGAGATGTATCTGGAGAAGGGGTACAACAAGCTTTATTAAAAATATTGGAGGGGACAGTAGTAAATGTTCCTCCACAAGGCGGACGTAAACATCCCTATCAAGATTTTATTCAGCTAGATACTAGCTCAATTTTGTTTATTTGTGGTGGTGCTTTTGTAGGTCTCGAGAAAATTGTTGAACAACGACAGGGAAAAAAATCGTTGGGTTTTATTCAGAACAAAGAGATTACTAACAATAGTATAGCTTTACCATCAAAAGAAAAACGGAATATTAATGTACTGAAAAATTTAGAACCAGATGACTTAGTAAAATTTGGTTTAATACCAGAATTTATTGGACGAATGCCAGTTTTAACAGTAATCGATCCATTAGATGAAACTGCATTAATGAAAATATTAACCGAACCACAAAATGCTTTGGTTAAGCAGTATCAAAAATTATTGAAGATGGATAATGTCAAGTTAGAATTTGAAAAAGAAGCTCTCAGAGCGATCGCTCAAGAAGCATATAGACGTAAAACAGGAGCTAGAGCATTACGAGGTATTTTAGAAGAGTTAATGTTAGATATTATGTACGAATTACCATCCCGTCAAGATGTTACTCGGTGCACTATCACTAAAGAAATGGTAGAAAAACGTTCTACTGCTGAGTTATTATGGCATCCTAGATGGCATAAACAACATGAGTCGGCTTAGAGGTAATTTACAAAGTAAATATTAAAAGGCTGAATTTCTTGCTCTACTTACGCTTGGCGAGTCATCGTCCAGTAATCAAAAACTTATTAAAAGCTAGGTAATATAAGACTTTCAGCTAATATCAAGTAACATTAATTAACCGCAATGTAGGACGGACAATATAGTGAGCCTCAGCAGCATACATTTCCAGAAAGGCAAAGCCAGAGCCGCCCGCACCCATTGGTACACTGGCAACAAACATATCATGCCCCTGATAACTACCTGTATAGATAACTATGCCCCAACTGTCGGTATGCAATTGAGCCTCGGGGAAATAACGGTTAACTAGACGCTGAGTGCGTTGAGGATTGGAGCAAACAATACCTGCTACGGGGAGAGGTTTCTTGATAATGACGTTTTCATATCTGGTGAATTTCATAGGGATACATTAACTTTTAATACGCTGGCTTCACAGGTTGGGAAGCAAAACTGATTGAGTTAGTAGAAACTGATGCTATTGCCAAGCCGAAAACAGCATTGATAGTCCATTAGCAATTATTGACAAGATTTTTGGGATAGACTACTACCTGAAATATTTGATTCAAAACGTTCCTAGTGCAGAATAGTAGAAATAAATGACCAGTTATATCATGTCCGGATAAACAGTTATAAATAATTTAGGGAGGAGTCAGGAGTCAGGAGTCAGGAGTCAGGAGTCAGGAGGAAGAAAGAAGCTTGAGGAGGAAAAATTTTTTTATCACTAATTAAGCGGACATAATATTACATGCATCCTAAAAGCCTTACTAACTAATCAATACTTTTGAATGCATGAATTTCGACTTCCGCGTAGTGGCACTAGAAAACCTATATGAAGTTCACAAAACATAATTCACAAACTAGAAAAACTTTTTCTGAAAGCCAAGTAGAGACTTTTCATGAAAAGTCTCTATATTATTTTTCACAATATCTACTTATAATAAATTCCTGCTTGCTCAAACCGACGTAACACCTCACCCAAACGTTCGCACTCAGCAATTAAACTAATCCTTACATAACCCTCACCACCACTACCAAAAGCATTTCCCGGAGTTACTACCACCCCAGTCTTCTGCAAAACAGACAAAGCAAAATCAGTAGAACCTAAACCTGGAGGGCAAGGAACCCATAAATACATAGTTGCTAGAGTTTTTCGTACATTCCAACCTAACTCCCCTAAACCTTGAATCAGAAAATCTCGACGTTGGCGATAACGTTCTTGAACCTCATATAAATATTCATCCGGTAACTGCAAAGCAGTCTTAGCTGCTGACTGCAAAGCAGTAAACACACCATAATCCAAATTAGTTTTCAAAGTTCGTAACCCTTGAATAACATGAGAATTACCAACCACAAAACCTATTCGCCAACCAGCCATATTGTAAGTTTTCGACATAGTGTGAAACTCGACACCAATATCTTTTCCTCCAGGAATTTCTAATAAGCTGGTAGGTTGATAACCATCAAAAGCCAACTCAGCATAACATAAGTCGTGAACTAGCAAAATTTCATACTTTTTCGCAAAAGCAACAATCTCCTCAAAAAATTCTCGTGGAGCTGTAGCGCCAGTGGGGTTACTAGGATAATTAAAAAAGAAAACTTTTGCCTGCTCTGCAACACTATCGGGAATATCTCCCAAATCGATAATCCAATCATTTTCCGGTTTCAGCAAAATACTATGAACCTTACCACCAGCAATTAAAGGACCCCGAAAATGTGCGGGATAGGCAGGATTAGGTGCTAAAACTAAATCTCCTGGATTTACATAAGCCAAAGCTAAATGAGTTAAACCCTCTTTAGAACCCAAAAGTGGCAAAGCTTCTCCATCAGGGTCAAGCTCTACACCATAACGACGAAAATACCAATCAGTAATTGCTTTGCGGAAACTAGCAGTACCCTCAAAAGGTGGATAACCATGATTAGTAGTATCTTGTAAAGCATTGATGGCAGCCTCTACAACGGGTTGAGGAGTTGCCCCATCGGGGTTTCCCATTCCCAAATCAATTAAATCTAGTCCTTGTTCGCGGGCACGAGCTTTTAGTTCGTCTAAGCGGGCAAAAACGTAAGGTGGTAGTGCTTGTACCCTGTCTGCTGGGTTAATTGAATACATATATTATTTTACAAATATATTTTACAAAAAAATTGAGTTTAATACTTTCCTCTCTGGATATAGAGTCAACTAGGTTCAACTAATTTAAGCTTATTCATTACTTCTTTGACAAAGAACTTCTTGGGCTGAGATAGTTGTTCTGAAGGCAAGTTTTGGGAAAGAGAAAACTAATTAAGTTATTCTAAGAATATCTCAAATTATAAGGATCAGAGAAATCTATATCAATAATTGACAATTAACAATTACCGAATAATTAAGGTATAAAGCCTCTGCATTTATGGAGAAAAAAGAAAAAAATTCCTTTTAACCCAATCCTCTTTTTTATAAGAAGAGGTAATTATTCATTATTAATTGTTAATTATTAATTACTGAAGGTAGCCCTGCATAGTAATGCTATACAGAAAAAACTAATACCAGGCACTGTTCTCCTAAAAAATATAATGACAATGAACGACTATTAAAATACACTACAACTAAAATTACCTTAAAAAAAGATTGACTAAAATTAAATTTATTTTTCTTTGTTTCGACTTTAAAGGAGAGGTTTTAAATCTTAGATAATTAATTATTAATTATTAATTATCCAAGTAATTAGAAATTTAAAAAAGCACCATCTCCATCCTTAATGGTAAGCTAAACCAACAGAACAAGGAAAAAATATGATAACTTTCTACATTTTGGTATTTACCGAAAAATTAAGGTATAAAGACTCTATATTTATGGATAAAAAAAAATCCTTTGATAAAGAAGAGGTAATTATTAATTGTTAATTATTAATTATTTAAGGTAGTATTAACATCTACTGAAGAGTACAAAGTTATTCCAAAAAACGATTGACTTTCAAGACTCAAAGTCTTACTGGCAAAGGCTTACAACACCTAAAGTTCTCAATGGATATTTTCTAACCTTGAGTCGCTGAAAGCCTTAGCTAGCAATAGTTATTCAAATAACTTCCCACTCTCTAGAACATCTAAATTTGTTCCTAAATTTTGTTTCTCTAGCTCTAATGGAACTGTTGTAGAAACCATTGCTGCGACTAATTGCTCAGGAACTACTTTAAATGGTAATCTATGAATGTCAGAATTTGGATTACAAGCAACTTCAGCAACACGCCATAATTCAGATAAAGTAATTTCTTTCAACCCTAAGTCATTTAAGCTTTTTGGTAAACCAATCTCATCGTAGAATTTTAACAGTTGTTGCCTGGCAGTCACGGCTAGTTGATTGCCTTGTACCATTTCTTCTAACCTTAGCTGAACTAATATACCATAAGCAACTTTTTCTCCATGTAATCTGCCATGACTAGCAGACAAATGAGTTAGGCCATTATGAATAGCATGGGCAGCCACAGTCCGACATTGCGCCCCGCCAATACCCCCAATTAAACCAGCTAATAATACTGTTGCATCTACAACCTCTTGCCAGATTTCTCCTCCCGGTTGTTCCAGGGCAGCAGTTGATTTTTGAAAAAGTATATCCCTTAATACTCTGGCTTGTTGGACAGCAGCAATAATCATTGTTTGTTCTGAGTGGCCACTGCTAACTGATGCTTCATACCATTTGGCGATCGCATCTCCAATACCAGCTATTAAAGTTCGATGAGGGCCAGTTTTGATAATCCCATAATCTAGAATTAGCAATTCTGGACATCTAGCTAGACTTACATCATATAAGAAAGCACCTTGGTCTGAATAGATATTTGATAATGCTGTCCAAGCTGCACAAGTAGCTGCTGAGGTAGGAATTGTGATTATGGGTAAATGACATTGGTGAGCTAGGAGTTTGGCTGTATCGAGAGCTTTACCACCACCAATACCAATTATTAGGTCTGCTTTATGGGTGGCCACAGTTTCACGAAGATTGGCCAAGCTAGTTTCACTACAGTCTGAGCCATAGTTAGCCTCTGTAAATTTTAAACTATGGCTTTGTATTAAGGGCTGGAGGTAGGGTTGGATGATGTTCAGGGAGCGATCGCCTCCAACTATCAGAGGATTATTGCCCAGGCGGGCGATCGCTTCTCCTGATTTGGCCAGAGCATTTTTCCCTCGAATAATTTGAGCTGGAGCGATATTTAGAGATAATAAAGTTGTGGTTGTTTGGGAAATATTGCTAGATTTAATCATGGCAACTAAGGCACTTATTTGAGTCAATTTTATTGAGTATAGGCAACTATTGTTATATTTGTCAGGTTTTCTCGAAAAATTTTAAGAATTTTTTTCTACATTAAAGTTTATACTCAAAATTCTTAAAGTTTTAATTGCCTGCTCCCTACTCCCTACTCTCTCTTTTCTGGAGATATATTTTTTTAACTCTTGAAATTTAAGTAATCAGGATATTTTATTCTTATTATTACTGATATATTTCTCAATTTCCCTATTTGAAAAGTCATCTAAATGTATGTCATATATTTTTTTCAAGATAATTGAACTTTTATAAATATTTGTTAGTTTGAGAGACTGTTTGTTGTCATTAAATACTTTTTGATGTTAAAAAGTTAAGTGAGGATATGTTTAGCTAATTTTATGAACAGGTCTAAAAGGCAAAAAAAGAAAAAAATTCCTTTTAGTCAATCCTTGTATTACAGAAAATGTAATTATTAATTATTAACTGATAAAACTTAGGAACAAAGATAATGAAAGGTTCATTTGCTAAATATGCTCAAGAAAACAGTACAGAAGTAACATTTTATTATATAAATGGTCACACAGAAATCTTCAGTTTGCCCATTAATGCACAACAATTTCAAGCACAATTACAACAATTACTTAAACAGCCTTGGATTACTCTTCATTTAACAGATCAAACAGTTTGTATTTGTAGTGATAAAGTTATGAAAATAGAAATTAAACCACCCATAAACCAAATGCAAGGAGAAGGAGTATTTGCTAATTCTCAGAGAATAACTGCTTTACAACGTAACGTTGGCAGATAATAAATAATTTAATAGCTGAATGCTTAGAAAAAAAGTCGGCATTTATTCGCACAAAGTAAAGGGTTAAGAAATCCAACCTTCTTTTGACTATACTATCTATAGCAATCAGGAATGAGATGTGAGAATTTTTATGATAGTTAGTTTGAGGTGAAAACCTTAAAAATTCTTACTCCTGACTCCTAAATTCCACCAAAATCTTACAACTTACATAAGATTCCTATATATAATTGATAATAAATCAGTTGTTGGTAAAATTGTGTCTTCAACTCAAGCTGATTGCTCGAAAATCTAAAAAAATCTTTCCTTCTTAGTTGCCCTTTAATTTATTCTACACCATGACATATTACAGTTTCTTTGAGTTGATGAAGTAAAAAAATTATGGGATAGTAGGGATTACGGAGACGGGAAAAGAGATTAATATTAAAACTGTACTTTAATATTCGTCCAAAGTTTGTTAATTAATTGATAATGGATAATAAAAAATATGTGTCATTATCAATTATTAATTATTAGGAGATGCTTTAAACCTTTGGGGATTAATTATTAATTAGGGCTTGCTGATTAAATATCAAAACATTTACAGATAAAGGTTTTAGCCTTTTTAGGTCTGGAAAAAGTACCAGCTTTTTGGTTGATAAAGCCGAAAAAGTGAGCATTTTGGATAGATTATGGCAGAAAAATCAGTCTTACTATTCTTCCTCCTGCCTTCTCTATAATTCCCACTTATCCTGAC